>DASRJH010000122.1:0-5372 GCA_035649575.1 Planctomycetota bacterium | reverse complement strand
CGTGCACCTGTGAGAACGGCAGCCGAGCGCTCGTGCGCCGCAACGGCTGCTGGTGGCCCATACGCAGCAGCAACGAGCACCGCCGCAGCGCCTGACCCTTGCGCGCCGCATCGAAGCCGCGGCCGTTGCCGTCGAGCACTTCGGCGAAGCCCCGACCGAGATGCCAGGTGCCGAGCATCCAGGCGGCGACGTGCAGCTGGGATCGGCGGCGTGGATCGCCGAACGAGCTGCGCAGCAGCGTCTCCTGGTCGCGCTGCAGGAACCTCTGGTTGGCTTCGCGTCCGGCCCACTCGGACAGCGTGCGGCGCAGGCTCGTGATGGCGGTGAGGGACAAGGGCAGAGAGGCTATCGTTTCGCCGCCGGCGAAACGTAGAGTTGTTGCGGATGGAGCTGCTGCAATGGGTCTGCTTCGGTCTGCTGCCGGCGCTCGCCGCTGTGTTGCTGTTCGTCGGCGCTGGCGGGGCCCGTTTCTTCTCGCTGGGGCTCGCGGTCGCCATCTGCGTGCCGTTCGGCATGGTCTTCGACTGGGCGGCATGGCCCTGGGAGCTCGACCCGAACCGCGATGCTCAGCAATGGCTCTGGTGGTGCTTTGCGGCCGCCGGCGTGGTCGGCGCCGCCTACGACCTGCGTCTGCTGCCGAAGCCGGTGCTGCTGACTCTCGAGATCGCGATCGTGCTGCTGATGCCCTGGCTCGTGTTGGCACCGCTGCGCGCGGGTTGGACCTTCGAACGCTGCGTGGTGATGCTCGGCGGCGCGTGGAGCGTGCTCATGGCGCTCTGGTGGGTGCTGCGCGCCACCGCGAAGCTGCAGCAAGGCGTGGCCGTGCCACTCGCCGCCACCGTGGCCCTGATCGTCGATGCGATCGTGCTGCACGCGCAGAACGCAAGGCCCGGTTGGCACCTGGCCGGCGTCGCGGCCTTCGCGCTCGCCGTGGCCGTCGCGACGACGATCTGGCGGCGGCCGTTCGTGTGCGGCACCGGTGGTGCGTTGTGCATCGCGATCGTGCACGTCGGCGTGTTGTGGAGCGACGGCAGCGAGGCCGGGATCAGGAGCGCGCCGCGCCTGCTGTGCCTCGTCGCCCTGCTGCCGATGTGGATCGCGACGCGGCCCATGTTCGCGGAGGGCCGTGCGACGGGGATCCTCGTCGGACTCGCGACTTCGGTCGGCGTGGCAGTCTTTGCGATCGCGATGTTGTGAGCGGGCGCCTGCGCGCTCTCAGAACCGCAATTCAGCGTTCCGCAGCGCGGGCGCTGCGTCGGACCGGACTTCGACGGCGAGGTCCGCGTGCGCTCCCCAGATCGAACGCGCTACGACGCGGTAGCGGGCCGGCGTCAGTCCCGCGGTGAAGTCGAAGCGCCCACGCGCGGCGACCGCGCCGACGTAGTCCTCGAACAGCAGCTCACCACCCGCCGCGAACACGCACACGTGCAGTGGGCCGTTGACGACGAACGGGTTGTCGGCCGTGACGAACCCGAACTGGATCGGAACCGCGACGGCGCGAGCGCTCTCGACCTCGATCCATTGCGACCCCGGTTCGAGCACGACCTTCCGGCGCACGGGCGCCGTGCTGGTGCCGTAGACGAGCAACTCGGTCTCACCGGGTGGCAACGCTGGCAGCGCGGCCTGGCCGCGGCCGTCGGTGATCGCCGACACGAACTTGTCGCCGAGCGTGTTCCGCGCCACGACACGCAGGCTGCTGGTAGCCCCGTCGCGCGCGTGGACGCAGACGACCACGCGCGCTGCGAGCTCGAGTTGCACGGTGCCCGCGTCGACGACGCCGTCCGCGGGCACGGCCAAGGCGAGCGTTCGCGTGCCGAGACCCGGTGCGGAAATGGCGAGCCAGTAATCGCCGCCCGGCAGACGCGAGAACTCCGCCGACCCGTCGGCGTCCGCAGCGCGCGTGACGGGCGCCTGGAACGACACCGAGCGCAGCTCGAGGTCGGCGTCCGCGCATGGCTGGCCGTTCGGAGCCAGGACGCGACAGCGCAGCCGTGCTCTTGGCAGCGCGTTCGCCGGCGCGGTAATCGTGCACTGCGAACCACCGGCCTCGGCGCGCGCCGTCGCGACGGGGAACTCGAGGCCGTCGGGCCAGAACGCACCCGGTGGATAGGCGCCGAGCTGGTATGGCTCGCGCGCGGCCATGCCGGCGAGCGTGAACGAGCCGTCGGCTCCGGTCGTCGCGGCGCGCCGCCGGAACATGCGGTGAATCGCAGTGCCGAGGTCGGGCACGGCCACGATCTGCCAGCCGCGGAGGCCATGGCCGTCGGCGTCCTGCAGCCGCCCGCCGACGCGGGCCTGGCGGTGCGCTCGCAGCGTCACGTGCTCGCTGTTCCCGCAACGCAGCTCGACGTCGGCGCCGGCCAGCACGTACTGACACGGCGGCTTGCCGTCGGCGAACGACTCGGCGTAGATGCGCACCTGCAGATCGCCGGAGGGCAGGGCCGGGAACGAGAACGACCCATCGGCCTGAGCCTGCACTCGCCGCGCGAGCAGTGGTGCGGTCGGTTCGTTGCTGCGCCGGTCGGCCACGCTCGCGATCACAGAGCAACCGGCCATCGGTTGTCCGTCGGCGTCGAGTGCGAGGCCCGACAGACTGCCGCCCGCGCCGAGACGCAGCTCGACCTCGGCGGCGTCCGGCGGCAGATCCGCCGTGCTCGGCGCGAAACCTGCGCGGCTCGCGATGACCGACGCTTCGCCTGGCCCCGGGTCCTGGAAGACGCAGCAACCCGCCGCATCGGTGTTCCCGTGCAGTGGCGCGTAGAACGACGTGCTCTGGCTGCGCGGCACGATCGCGACGTAGCAGTCGCTGAGCGGGTGGCCCGCCTCGTCGACGGTCTTGACGGCGACCGTGCGTCGCGAGGGTTCGAGCTGCAGTCGAATCGCGTGGTCCGTGAGCCGCACGCTGACCGACTGCGAGTGCTCGCGGTGACGCGCGTAGATGCGGCCCTGAGCGATCGGCGACGTGCCGGCGAAGGAACCGTCGGCGCGGCTCGTCGCGATGCGCGCTCCGGTGTCGCCGCGCCCGGACGTTTCGGAGATGCACACGTCCGCGCCGGCGACCGCGGTGCCGGTTGCATCGACGACGAGGCCCGTGACGCGCAGCGGAGCCGGCAGCTCGAGACGCAGTTCCGTGTGTGGTTCGCTGAGGCTCACGGTCTTGCGCGCAATGGCGCCGGCGATCGCGATGTCGTAGCGACCCGCGTCGAGACCCATGTACTCGGCGCGACCACCGAGATCCGTGGTCGAAGCCGCGAACGCGCCGCTCTGCAGACGCTCGGGCAGCGCCCTGCCGTCCTCGGGCACGAGCAGCAGCTCGATGCCGGGCAGCGCAGCATCGTCGCGGCCCGCGACGTGCACGGTCAGCGACAGCGACGCCGCAGCGGAACGTTCGGACGCTGGTGTGACCGACGCGAACGCGCGTTCGTGGTCGCCGGCTGGATCCGGTGCGTGCGCGGCAGCTGCCTCGCGCGGAGCCACGGCTGCCGCGTCGACCGCGGTCTGCGCGCTCTGGGTCGTGCACCACAGCACGGTGCCGGCGAGCACGATCGCGGTCGCGGCGACGGCAGGCAGCTTCAGCAGGCGCAGACCCGAGGGAATGACGGGCTCGACCGGACCGAGGTCGACGAAGCGCGCCGCGTCGGCCGCGTTCTGCGCGATCTGCGCGGGACTCATGCGCACGACGAATGCCGTCGCGAGGCCGAGCGGCAACACGACGCGCAGGCGCGCGATGGCGCGCTCCATCTGCTTGCGCACGGTCGCCGGCGGGCGTGCGAGGCGGCGCGAGATCTCGTGGCTGTCGAGGCCGTCCTTCAAGTGCAGCACCAGCACCGAGCGATACGGCTCGGGCAGCGTCTGGATGCCCTGCGCGAGCGCGCTGCGCAGTTCGGAGTGCAGCGCTGCCGCAGCCGGATCTTCGTCGATCGCGGCGGAGGGCAGGTGCCGCAGGACGCGCTGCTCGGCGCGCCGCAGCATGCGCGCGTGGTTCGTCAAGATGCCGCACAGCCAGCTCATGACGCGATGCTCGGGCCGGAACGTCTCGGCGCGCGCGATCGCGCTCAAGAACGTGGCCTGCACGAGATCTTCGGCGTCGGTCGGTCGCGGTGCGAGGAACACCGCGATGCGCAGCAGCTCGTCGGCGCGGCGGTGGAAGAGCACGGCCAATGCCTGGCAATCGCGTTGACGCTGGAACGACGCGAACAGGTCTTCGTCGCTTGGGAGATGCATGGCCGCAGCGATTCGAGGGCGCGCCAGCACGCTAACGCGGAGCATTCACTTGGCAAGGGGTGGCGCGCAGCGATCGCGCCGCGGTTTTGCGCGCGTCGTGTCACAGCCGAGAGGCTTCGTGCATAGTCGGCGTGTAGGCGATCCCCCCGCCCGCCATCCGTTCTCCCCAGGTGTCTCCATGCCCCGACTCCCGCACTGCGCTCTAGTCGCTGCTCTCAGCACCGTTCCGCTCCTCGCCCAAGCTGGCAACGAAGTCATCTTCGTCGGCACGTCGACGGCCGGCTCCACCGACAATCACGCGTTCGTCGCGTCGGGAACCGGCACGATCTTGCAGCAAGCCGGCAGCATCTACACCGACAACGTCACGGACGCCGTGTGGGCGAACACGGGCCGCAACCTCTACGTCGGCCAATCGCTGCAGAATCGCGTGTCGCGGGCCGAGTGGAACGGGTCCTCGGCGACGTGGTCGTCGTTCTATGCGGCGCCTGGCGCTTGTTACGGACTCGGTTTCGACAGCTTCCGGCAGCGCCTCTGGGTGCTGACGGGGCCAGGGTCGACGCGTGAATTGCACTGTCTCGATGCCGATCCGAGCAGCCCGAGCTATGGCACGCTTATTACGCAGACGACGGCGCTGAGCAGCGGGATGCGTGAGCGCTGGGCTCTCTCGCCCTCGGGCAACCTGGCCGCGGTGCCGCACGTGTTCCTGAGCTCCGGTCAGTTCCAGCTCGTCGACACGAACCCGACCAGCGCGACCTTCCTGCAGCCGATCGTGACGACGATCGTGCCCAATGCCGTGGCACTCGGGTTCGCGTTTGTCGCGGCCTGCGCCGTGTCGCTCGACGACGCGTATGCCTACGTGCTCTACACCGGCATCCCGCCCGCGGCTGCCCTCGCGGTGTGGGACGTAACCGCGTCGTCGTGGCTCGATTTCGACGCGGCGCCCGGCCAGCAGGACTTCCCGATCACGGTTCCCGTGCCGAACGGCATGGCTCTGTCCCTGGATCGTTCGTTCGCCGTCGTCGCGGGCCAGGCCGGCGGTGGCGGCGTCATGCGCATCAACTTCGACTACGCGATCCCCGCCAACACGGTCGGCACGGTGTACCCGGGACTGACCGTGCCCAACTGCAACGGCATCTCGCTGTCGCCCG
>DASRJH010000121.1:0-4252 GCA_035649575.1 Planctomycetota bacterium | reverse complement strand
CGCGTGCCGGGTGGGTCGGGGCTCTTGGCATCGCGTGCTCCCCGATGGTCGTGATGCAATGGCCGTCGGCCGAAATCGATCCGTTGTTCGCGAGCCTCACTGCGGCGTCGCTGTTCTGCCTCGCGACGGGAGTGGCCAGGGAACGACGTGGCCTGCTCGTGGCTGCCGGACTGCTCGGTGGCTTGGCGCTGCTGCAGAAGGGGCCGCCCTACTTGCTGTTCGCCGCCGGGGCCTGGCTCGTCTGGTGGCGCCGGCGCGGCTTTCGGTTCCCGGCGGCCTACTTCGTTCCGCTGCTGGTCGTTCCGCTCGCGTACTTCGTGCCGCTGTGGATGTTGCGCATTGCACCTGGCGAGCTGTTCGCGGTCGCGAACGAGGAGAGCGTCGGTCGGATCGCGTTCTGGGAATGGTCGCACGTCACCTCGCTCCCGGACTTCTGGCTGCGTGCGGTCCTCGTGCAGGCTCCGTTCGTGTTCTGGTGGTTCTGGGACTGGCGCGGCGCGCGCGACGAACGCAGCGATGCCGGCGATCTGACGCTGCGGATGTGCAGCGGCGCGGTCGTCGTGGCCGTCGTGCTGCTGATGTTCTTCCCGGGGCGCGCGACGCGATACCTGCTCCCGAACGTGCTGCTGTTCATGTTTGCCGTGGCTCCCGCCGTGGCCCACTTCGCGGCGCATCCAGGAGCGTTGCCGATCTTCGCGCGGCGCAGCGTCCTTGTGGTCGGCGTGATCGGCGCGGTGGCGCTGGTGACGCTGCCCTTCGTACCGGGCGTCGGTGCTGGCGCGCTCGGTCTCGCGCTCGTACCCGCTCTGGCGCCGCAGGTCGTTCGCACCCCGATGCACCTCGTGGCGTTCTGTCTCGTCGTGCCGTTCCTCGCCAATTGGACGGTCGGGTTGGACCGCAGTCTCGGCTGGCAGGAGGGCCCGCGCTCGCGTGCATTGGGCGGTCAGTTGCTGCGCGACGAACTCCTGGAGCGCGGCGCGCTCGACGACCTCGAGACCTTCGGCCACTTCGATTCGTCGCTGCTGCTGCGCGCCGGTCTGCTGCCGCGCGGCGACGAATCGGAGCGCACGCCACCGAAGTCGCGGTGGCTGCTGACCGAGCCGCTCAGCCCAGGAAAGGGGCCGCCGGCAAACTACGTCGAGCGGTTGCGACTCTGCCTGCCGTTCAAGTCCTTCTCGGTCAGGGAACGCGTGGGGCCGCGGTGACGTCCGTCCTGCTGGTCCGACTCTCGGCGATGGGCGACCTCGTGCAAGGTCTCGGGGCGGTGGCTGCCTTGCACCAAGTGCGACCGGACTGGCGGCTGACCTTCGTCACGCAGGCGTCGTTCGCTCCTTTGCTCATGGGCTTTCCCGGGCTCGCGCGCGTCGTGACGTTTGCGCGGCGGGCCGGCCTGCGCGGCGTGCTCGATCTGCGGCGCGAGTTGCGCAGCGACGAGTACGACGTCGCTCTCGACCTGCAGGGCAACTGGAAGAGCGCCGGAGTCGCTTGGCTCAGCGGGGCTCGCGATCGCGCCGGAGTCGCGTGGCCGTATAGCCAGGAGCCGATGAGCCGCATGCTGCTGCGGCGCACTGTTCCGCTGTCTGGCCTGCCGCATCCCGCGCGGGCCGCGTGGGAGCTCGTGCGCAGTCTTGCTCCCGAAGCGCCATTCACGGCGCCGCGGCTCTCGGCGACAACGCCGGAGCTCGAACGCGAGGCGATGGCGATCGAGGCGATCGGCGTCGATTGCCGGCGACCGTTCGGCGTCGTCGTGATCGCGGACCCAGACGATCCGCGCGCTCTGCTGCGCGAGATCGTGTCGCGCGAGACCAGCCGGTCGACGGTGCCTGTCCTGCACCTGATCGGGCCTGCGGAGGCCGGGGTCGCGGCAGCGGATCGTGTGCCGGCGCTGCGGCATGGTGCTTTGGAGCCGAGGAGGTTGATTGCGCTCGGCCAGCTCGTGGCGCGAGCCGGTGGCTGGGTGCTCGGGCCGGACCGCGGGGCGACGCACGTGCTCGCGGCAGCGGGAGCGAGTTGCCGAGTGATGTTCGGAGCGCAGGACCCGCGTCTGACTGCGCCGCCGGCCGGAACGGCGTTGGTGCACGCTGCTCCGCCGCCCTGCAGCCCGTGCCGCGCAAGGCGCTGCAGCCATGCCTCGGGGCCGGTCTGCATGGACTTCGACGTTGCTTCGGGGCGCGTCGTGGCTGCCGGTCTGCCGGCCTTCGGCGAGCAGCAGCAGCGGCGCGTCTGAAGGCGGCTCCCGCTTGTCAGACGCGGACCTTCCTGCTTCGCTGCCCTGATGCCTCAGCCGCCGCGTCTGCACGACGCTTCGAAGCTCGAAACGTTTCCGAACCCGAATCCCGAACGGGACTACGAGATCGACTTCGACTGCCCGGAGTTCACGTGCGTCTGTCCGAAGACAGGGCAACCCGACTTCGCGACGATCCGCATCCAATACGTTCCCGATCGACTGTGCGTCGAGCTCAAGAGTCTGAAGCTCTACCTCTGGAGCTTCCGCGACGTGGGTGCTTTCCACGAGAAGGTCGCGAACGACATCTGCAACGATCTCGTTGCGCTGCTGCGTCCGCGCCGCCTCCAGGTCGAGGGGGCGTTTCGCGTTCGCGGTGGCATCACGACCAAAGTGACATGCAAGCACGGGTCGTGAACCAGCAGAGCTTCCGGTGCCTGCGGCCAGGGGCTACAACCTCGTCGTGAAGGCTCGCGTGGTGCGGCGGTTGTTGTGGCTTGCAGGGTTTGCGTGCCTGTGGCTGAACTTCTTCGACGATCCGCCTCTGCGGACGGGCGCCTACGTCCAGAACGTGACGAGCAGCGAAGCGACCGTGGCCAAGATCACCGCGTATCCGGCGCAAGTGGTCTGCACCGTGCGCGACGCGTCGGGGGCCGTGATCAAGACGGTGCGCGGCCCTGCGGCGCGGCGGCGTCATGCGCTGCGAATCGAGGGATTGCAGCCTGCCACGGATTACGCCTACGAGCTCGCGGAGGTCGGCGGCGACATCCAGCAGGGGCGCTTGCGCACGGCACCGATCGCAGACCAGGCTCCCGTGAAGTTCGCTTTCCTCGGCGATTCCGGCGAACAACCCTGGTGGGTGTGGTTGCAACGGAAGCCGGCGATGCACTGGCCCGCGCGGTGGGGTTGGTTCGCGACTTCGTCAGCAGTCACGGAGATCGGCGCGGCCGTGGCCGCATACGCCCCTGACTTCGCGATCCACGTGGGGGACCTCGTGTATCCGTGGGGGTGGCATGCTCACTACGCGAGCGGGTTCTTCCGTCCGTTCGCCGCGCTGATGCGCAACGCGCCGTTCTACGCGGTGCTCGGCAATCACGACGTCATCGATCTCAACGGACTGCAGATGTTGAGCAACCTGATCTTGCCGAAGGGAGAGCTCACCGGAGACAGCCGGTGTTATTCGTTCGCGTGGGGTGCCGTGCGGGTCATCGCCCTCGATTTCAATCCGGACGCCGAAGGCAGGGTCCGTCCGGAGCACCCAGCGTGCGAGTTCCTGCGCGCGGAGCTCGGGCGCTGCACCGAGCCTTGGATCGTCGTGGCGAGCCACTATCCGATGTGGAGTGCCTCGCGTCAGCGCAACTTTGGCGACCTGCTGGAGAGCGTGGCTCCTGTCATCGAGGAGCATGCAGTGAGCCTCTACCTTTGTGGCCACGACCACTGCTACCAGCACTTCGAGGGCAGCGCAGGAGGGCGGGACACGGTGCCGATGATCGTCAGCGGCGGTGGCGGCAAGGATTTGTACGAGGTGAGGCCGCACTCCATGGCCGTGGAGCTGAAGTCGCAATACCATTGGTGTTCGGTGGAAGTGCAGGGCGCCTCCTTGACGCTGCGCGCGATCGCGATTGATGGCGGGCTCATCGATACACTGCGGCTGAACCTTCCCGAGGGGGATCGCCTGGAGCGGATCCGACGCCTGAATCCAGGCCGAGCGGCTCGGATCGAGCGGCTGCGCTGAGGCGTGTAATCGGGACTCGTACAACCGGGTCGGCCCCCGATCGATTGATGCCACAAGACTCTATCCGAGCTTAGGTTGCGGCCATCGAGAAAATCGTCCACAGCTTGCTTGCGAGTACTCGGGGTGCTCGCTACCTTCTCCCCCCCGCACTTGAGGCCCCTAGGTCCCGGTGCGTGATCTTTGACATTCTGGGTGGCCTCGAAAGAGAAAGTGTGTGAGCGAGGCTGCTGTCCGAGGTGCGCGGTGAGCCGTTGGGTCTTTTGGCCTTTGGGTTTTGCCGTGTGTTGGGGCAG
>DASRJH010000120.1:0-2545 GCA_035649575.1 Planctomycetota bacterium | reverse complement strand
GGCCTGTCGTTCTTCGCCTTGCGCAGCGTCAGCTCGCCGTGCTCGATGTCGACATCCGCAACGTCGAGGCCGAGCGCGCTGCCAATGCGAACGCCGCAGCCGAGCAACAACTCGACGAGCATTCTGTCGCGCGCAGCCTCGGCGCCCTTCGCCGACGCGAGCACCGCGAGCAGCCGCTTGCGTTCGTCGTCGCGCAGCGCCTTCGGTGGTGGTGGGGCGCAACGCGCACGTCGCAGCAGCCGCGCCGCGTTCGTTGGCGCAAGCCCTGACTCGTGGACCCAGCGCAGGAAGCAGCGCAGACTCGTCCGTTGCGCGTTCGTGCTGGTCGCCTTCTTCGCGCCGCCGCGCACACTCGCGCGAGCCGCGTCTGACGAGAAGAACTCGGCGACGATAGTGGGGGTGAGGCGCGCGACGTCGAGCGATGCGCTGCGTTGTTCGAGCCAGGCGATCAGGCCGCGAACGTGGCGGCGGTACTGCTTGCAGGTGTGCTCGCTGCGCCCATCGGCCGCGAGCTGGACTTGGAATGCCTCGAGGGCGTCTTGGAGTTGCATGCCGACATCAGGGTCGCATTCCGGAAGAGCAGCAAGGGACCAGCCGCCAGTTCTCGCCCCGTGGATTCGCCTTCGTTGGAGCGGTTCCTGCTGGTCAGTGGAACGAGACGCGGCTCGAGTGGCGGTTGGGGCCGAGCGGCCACATCGCCAGCGCCAGTGCGATCACGCAGTCGTCGTGCATGCCGCCAGGCGCACTCGTCCGCACGTGGCCCATGTCGGTCACCGAGTATTCGAACGCCTCCAGTTCGTCGATGCCTTCGGGCCAGAGCTCGGGCTTGGGCAGCACGATCTCCTTCTTCTCGAGCATGATCGAGAGGGAGTTGATCAGGGCGGTCTTCGACTTCGCGGTGAAGGGGTAGCTCTCCGCCCAGATGCCGGCGTGGCACAACGACTCGTAGACGGGCTCGCCCTTGCCGGTCGAGTCGACGTAGACGTACGCCTTGTTGTACTTCAGGAACGTCTCGCGGATGCGCTTCACCTGCAGCGACCAGTCGATGCGGTTGAAGCGGTCGACGAAAACGACCTCGTTCTTGCGGTTGACGACGACCATCACGGTGAAGTCCTCGATCTTGGCGAGGTCGAGGCCGGCGTAGTACCGCTCGCCATAGACAGGCGCCTTGAAGGTTCCCGTGGCGCACTCGCGCACATTCCGGAACACGGCGCCTGCACCCTCGAGGAACTCGGCGCAGTACTCCTGGCGGAACACGGCCTCGGGCAGCCGCGCGCGCTCGGCCTCGATGACGCTCGCATCGAGCAGCGGGTTGGTGGCGCTGGGGTAGTTCCAGCTCCTGTATTCCGCGTCGCTGCCCTGGCCGCGCCTGAACAGGTCGAAGAAGTAGCCCTTGCCCTTCGGTGTGCTGATCAGCAGCGCCCAGCCGTTTTTGTCGATCAGGCGCTGGCTCAGGTGGCCCTGCCAGATGTTGGGCCGCAGCCGCGAGGCTTCGTCGACGATGAGCCAGTCGAGTCCTTCGCCGAGCAGCGACACCGGGTTGTCGGCCGACTTGCCGCGGATCTCGCTGATGCCGCCGCCCATGTTGCGCAGCACGATCTTGCGGTCGCTTTCGCGCATCGTGACGACGCGGTGCTGCAGCTTCTCCATCACGACCTGCTGCATCTCGCGGTAGACGCGGTCGCAGAGGTCGTAGGTCGGCGCCACGATCCAGCCGACGGAGAGGTCCGCGGGCTGCAGCGCTGCAGCGATGCCCTCCATCGCCGCGCAGGTCGTCTTGCCCCAGCGCACGCCGCACGCGACGACGCGGCGGGGGTGATGGCTGTTGTGGATCTCCCACTGCCCCGGGTGCGGGGCGTAGCCGAGATCAGCGAACAGGGCCTGCTTGTTCATCGTCCGCTTCTTCGTTGCCGGCATCGCTAACCTCCTGCGTGGTTTGGTCCGCTTCGCTGGTCATCCACCGCTCGTACTCGCGCCTGATGACTGTCTCGACGCCGCTCGCCGTATCGTCCTCGGGCTCGCCGCGGGCGCTGCGTTCGGCGCGCAGGCTCACTTCGAGCGTGCGCACCGCCTCCATCGCCTTGGTGATGGGCATGCTGCGCAACGCCTCGAGCGCCTTGTTCTGCAGGAACCGCGCGACCTTGAGGTGGCGCAGGTTCATCTCCTCCAGCGTTTCCTCCAGCACCTGGTTGGTCTTCTTGCGGACGGTCGCTTCGAGCTCGCGAACGCGGCCGGCCCAGTCCTCCTCGACGGCCTTGCGCGTGACCGACCGCTTGCTGACGCCGAACTGGTCGGCGACGGCCTGGTAGCTGCGCAGGTGGCCGAGCCCGACGTAGAACTCGAACGCCTCTTCGGGGACGCGCTGGGCCATGTCAGTTACCCTCCTTGCTGCGCTCGGCCGCGACTTCGGCGAACGGCACGCCGTCGAGCTGCGCCGACTTGCCGGTCGCCTGTTCCCAGCGGCGGATGGCAACATCGACGAATGGGGGACTGATCTCGATCGCGCGGCAGCGGCGGCCGAGTTGTTCGGCGGCAATCAGCTGCG
>DASRJH010000119.1:0-17171 GCA_035649575.1 Planctomycetota bacterium | reverse complement strand
TGGCCGCGCGGATCGGGGAACAGAAGGACGACGCGACAATGGCAAGCACGTTCAAGTTCGAAGCCCGCGATGCCGCGGGCAAGACCGTTCGCGGCACGCTGACCGCGGACTCCCAGAACGATGTGGTGGCCGACCTGCGGCGCCGCAACCTGACGCCGATCGACATCAGCAAGGGCGGCGGCGGGTTGTTCGGCGGCGGCGGCAAGGCCAAGGCCGGCAACAAGCGCAACAAGGCGACCAGGGCCTCTTGTCGCAAGGGCGAGCTCGAGGTCTTCACGCGCCAGCTGTCGACCATGCTGTCGGCCGGCATCCCGATGCTCGAGGCGCTCGAGATCCTGGCCGACCAGGCCGAGTCGGCGGGCTTCGCCTACTGTCTCGACAAGGTCGTCAGCGACATCCGGTCGGGATCGGACCTCAGCAAGGCGCTCGAACCGCACACACGGGTTTTCTCGCACATCTATGTCAGCATGATCCGCGCGGGCGAAGTGTCCGGCCAGATCGACATCATCCTGCAGCGTCTGGCCGACTACCTCGAAGCGGCCGCACACCTGCGCGCCGAGATCAAGTCGGCGATGACCTACCCGGTCGTCTCCCTCGTGCTGGTCCTCGGCATCGCGTCGTTCTTGATGATCGGCATCGTGCCGTCGTTCAAGCCCGTGTTCGAATCGCTCGAAGTCGAGCTGCCGGCGCTGACCGTGATGATCATGGACGTCGCGTTCTTCATGCGCGACTACTGGTATCTGGTCTTCGGCACGATGGCCGGCGCCATCGTCGCGCTCAAGATGGCCTGCAAGACTCCGAACGGTGCCTACCTGAAGGACGTGACGTTGCTGAAGCTGCCGATCTTCGGCATCCTGTTCAAGAAGGTCTGTCTGTCGCGTTTCTCGCGCACGTTCGCGACGCTCGTGAAGAGCGGCGTGCCGATCCTGGCCGCCATGGAGATCGTCTCCGACACGTCGGGCAACCTCGTGATCTCGCGGATCGTCGACAGCGCGCGCGACAGCGTGCGCAGCGGCGAGAGCCTGGCTGAACCGTTCTCGAAGTCGCCCGTCTTCCCGCCGATGGTCACCAAGATGATCGGCATCGGCGAACGCTCCGGTGCACTCGACACGCTGCTCGAGAAGATCGCCGACTTCTACGACCAGCAGGTCGAGGCGGAGGTCAAGGGCCTCACGTCGATGATCGAGCCGATCATGATCGCGATCATGGGCGTCATCGTCGGTGGCATCGTGCTCGCGGTGTTCCTGCCGATCTTCAAGCTGCAGGAGAAGTTGGCCGGCGGCTGAGACCCGGCGAGGTTACGTATGCACAACCGCAGCAAGCGAGTACTACTTTACGGTGCCGCCAGCTTCGTGCTGAGCGGCATCGGCGTCGCATGGGTGAAGACCGATAGGGGTGCTGACGTCTACACGCTGCTTGCCAGTGCCGAAATACAGCTCAAGATGGCGTATGCCATCCCTGCCACGGACAAGCAGGGCAAAGCCCTCGACCAGCGGGAGAATCTGATCGCCGAAGCCGAGGCACACCTCGCTTCCGTCGAACGTCAGCAGCCCGGCATGGCCTGCACCGTGGAGTTCCAGGGTTTTGCGCTGATGCTGCGCGGCAAGTACGCGGAGGCCGCCGAGACCTACCACCGCGCGCAGAGCTGCAGCGATTGCGCGGCCGAACAGCGCGACGTGCTCACGTTCAACGAAGCACGCATGCTGGCCCGGGCCGGCTTCCGCGAACGGGCTCTCGAGGTCTTCCGCGCGCACCGGAAGGCGCTCGACGATCGCTACGCGCACCAACGTTCGATCGAGGAGGCGGCGGTCCTGCGCGAGCTCGGTCGTCGCGTCGAGGCCGAGCAGCTGCTCGAGACGATGTTGCGCGGAGCCGGCGATTCGCCGATGGCATGGCTCCAGGCGGGCCTCGAGTTCGAGCAGCTCGGCAGTGGCGTCAAAGCCGACAAAGCCTTCGAGAAGGCCGCGAAAGAGGTCCCAATTGCGGACTACCACCGGGCCCGCCTCAAGTTGCAGCAAGGCGAGATCGATACGTGTTGGGAGTTGTTGGAGCGTGCAGCCAAGGCCTCGCCGGCCGAGGTGAGGCGCCGGATTCGGGAAGAAGCCGGTGCCTGGTCGGCGATCGCCAAGGACTGGCGCTTCCAAAGACTCTCTGCCCCGCTGGCGGCGACATCGGGTCGCTGACCGAAGGGTCGGGAAGACAGAAAGAGGGGAAACAAGCGGCGGTCACGTCGGCCGTTGCAACGGAAAAGGTTGTCAGGGAGAGAAACCAATGTCCAAGCGGGAACAGGGCTTTACACTTATCGAATTGATGATCGTTGTCGCGATCATCGCAATCATCGCGTCTATTGCGATTCCGAACCTGCTCGCGGCGCGTTTGAACGCCAACGAGTCGGCGGCCATCGCGACGCTGAAGAACATCTCGTCGGGTCAGGCGCAATGCCAGGCATCCGGCGCGATCGACGCCAACGGAAATGGCCAGGGCGAGTACGGCTTCTTCGCGGAGCTGTCGGGCAAGGTCCCGGTCCGCGGTAGCACGCTGACCATCAGCCCGCCTGTGCTCTCCACGGCGTTCGGCAACGTCACCGCGCAGTCGACCGTGACTCGCTCGGGTTACGTTTTCATGATGTGGCTGCCCGAGGCTGCCCAGCAGGGCTGCTTCGAAGCGGCGACGGTTGGTGGTGGCGCGGGCACGCCCCCGGTCGACGCGCAGCAGGCGGAGACGCTCTGGTGCTGCTACGCCTGGCCGCAGGTCCTGGGCAACTCGGGCAAGCGCTCGTTCTTCATCAACCAGAGTGGTGACGTGTTGGCCACGAGCAACTCGAGCTACAACGGCACGCTCGTCACGCCGCCGTTCAACGCCGCCTTCCGGAACGGCACCATGTCGATGGCCATGCCCGTCGCCGCGAACACGACGGGCCAGGACGGCAACTCTTGGAGGGTTGTGAACTGATGGTCTCTGACCGCGCGGTTCACGCCGCGTGGTTGGTGCGACGAACGCCCACGGCCTGCGTCAGCAAGCCGTGGGCGTCGTCGTTTCAGTGATCTGTCATCCGCGCAAGGCGACGTCCCCGGACGGGGCGAAACAGGCATCAGCGGGAAAGGAGACCGCGCGGCTGTCCCAGTGGGGGACTTCGAGACTCAGGATCGCCGCGCAATCGAGCCGATGACGCTATCCTGTGCTCGCGCTCGGGGAAGCTCTGGATGCTCTGAAGGGGACGCTCTCGCAGGATGCGGAGCGAAAGAGCACGGAGGGCCGGCGCGAGACACTAGCGAGGCAACCATGGCCAGCAGCGAACGTGGCTTCACACTGATCGAATTGATGATCGTCGTTGCGATCATCGCCATCATCGCGGCCATTGCGATCCCGAATCTTCTTTCGGCACGCTTGAACGCCAACGAGTCGGCCGCGATCGCGACGCTCAAGAACATCCAGTCTGCCCAGGCGCAATGCCAAAGCTCGGGCGTGATCGACGCGAACAGCAATGGCCTCGGCGAGTATGGCTTCTTCGGGGAGCTTTCCGGTGCGGTCCCGGTGCGCGGCAGCGCCACGCTGACGCTCGACCCGCCTACACTGTCGACAGCGTTCGGCAACATCAACGCGCAGTCCTGTGTCGCGCGCTCGGGATACCTGTTCTGCATGTTCCTGCCGGACACTGCGCTGACCGGCAGCGTCGAAGCCGCTTCGCTCGGCGGCGGCCCTGGCACACCCCCGGTCGACTCCACTTGGGCCGAGACGCTGTGGTGCTGCTACGCGTGGCCGATCGTCTACGGCAACTCGGGCAGGCGCACGTTCTTCACCTACCAGAGCGGTGACACGCTGATGACGAGCGGAAGCGCCGTTGCCTATTCGGGCACGTCGCCCGTGCCGGCCTTCAACGCCGCCTATCGTGTCAGCGGCTCGGCCTTGATGAGTTTGCCCGTCGCAGCGAACACGATCGGCCAGGACGGCAACCGTTGGCTCGTCGTGCAGTGATCGGCATCGCGATGCGCTCAGGCTCGCAGTGAGGAATCGCCGATAGCAGGGGCATGTCGGCACAGCCACAGCACCCTGCGCTCGAAACGCTCCCCGACGCCCTGTTCACGCTGATGGCCACCGGGGAACGGCCGCGCCATCGCACGGAAACTCCGGTGGCGCGGGCCCCTGTGCCCAGCGCGCCGTGTCACGGGCCGCGCGTGGAGCGCTTGTCCGTGGTCGTGCCGGCTCGCAACGAGGCTGCAAACTTGTCGGCCCTGCTCGCGGAGCTCGATACCGCGCTGCGCAGCGCGAAGCTCACGGCCTTCGAGGTCATCGTCGTCGACGATGGCTCGACCGACGAGACGCCGCAACTCGCGGCGGCATGCGGTGCTTTGGTCGTGCGCCATGCCGAGAGCCTGGGCAACGGCGCAGCGGTCAAGCGCGGCATCCGCGAGGCCAGGGGCGACTGGATCCTGCTGCTCGACGGCGACGGCCAGCATCCGCCCGCGGAGTTGGAGGCCATGCTCGCGCTGGCCGAACGCCACGACATGGTCGTCGGCTCGCGCGGCGGCAAGGGCGGCAGCGTGCACCGCAATCTCGCGAACCGGATCTACAACCGCTTCGCGAGCTACGTGTCGGGCCGTTCGATCCCCGATCTGACGAGCGGTTTCCGGCTCGTGCGCGCCGATGTCGCGAAGGACCTCGTCTGGTTGTTGCCGAACACGTTCAGCTACCCGACGACGATCACGATGTCGATGCTGCGCGGCGGGTGGTCCGTCGCGTTCCATCCGTTCGCCGTGCGGCCGCGTCGGGGCAAGAGCCACATCCGTCTGCTGGCCGATGGCAGCCGCTTCTTCCTGATCATCCTTCGCATTGCGACGATGTTCGCTCCGCTGCGCGTGTTCTTGCCCGTGTCCGTGGCGATCGCGGCGCTCGGTGCTTCGTGGTATCTCTACACTTGGCTGACCGAAGGGCGCTTCACGAACATGGCCGTGATGCTGTTCAGCCAGGCGGGCATCCTGTTCGCGCTCGGGCTCATCGCGGAGCAGATCGCATCGTTGCGTTTCCAGGGGATGTCGCGCGATCACGCGCGGTGAGCTGCATGCAGGGCTCGGTGCTCTTCTGCGGTGCCTGGGACGAAGGCCCGGGCTACCCGCGCACGACCTCGCTGCGGCAGGGTCTGGTGCATGCCGGCGTAGAGGTGCGCGAGTGCCGTTTGCCGGGCCTCGGCCGCAGCAAGCAGGGACTGCTCCGCGCGCCGTGGCGTTGGCCAGCGTTGCTGCTGCGACAGTGGGCCCAGCGCAGGGACCTCGCGCGCCAGACACGCGCCGCCGTGCTCGCTGCGCGGCCGCGCTGCATCGTCGTTCCGTATCCGGGACATGCGCTGGTCGCTGCGGTCAAGGCAGCGACCGACGTGCCCGTCGTGCTCGA
This sequence comes from Planctomycetota bacterium, assembly GCA_035649575.1. Classification (GTDB taxonomy): domain Bacteria; phylum Planctomycetota; class UBA1135; order UBA1135; family UBA2386; genus DASVAL01. The sequence goes on along the minus strand of DASRJH010000119.1, from coordinate 11,783 downwards.
CCTGTTCCTGTCGGCCTACGACACCGTCGTCGAGGACCGGCGTGTCGTCGCCCCGGGGTCGCTCGCGGCGCGCTGGCTGCAGCGGCTCGACACGCGCGCGTGTGCCGCGGCCGACCTCGTGCTGCTCGACACGCCCGAGAACGCCGCCTACGTCGCCGCGTTGACCGGCCTGCCGGCCGAGCGCTTTCACTGGCTGCCCGTCAGCGACCCCGATGCGCAGCAGCCGGAGCCCTGGCAACCCTCGGGCGACGGCAGGCTGCGCGTGCTGTTCTTCGGCACGGGTGTTCCGCTGCACGGGTTGCGCACGTTGCTCGACGCCGTGGCGGCCGTTCCGGCCGTGCATCTGACCCTCGTCGGCGGCACCGCGGCCGAACGGCAGCACGCGCAGGCCACGCTCGGCGCGCGATTGCAGCTCGAGCCGGTGTTCGTCGACCGCGCGCGGTTGCAGCAACTGCTCGCGCAATGCCAGCTCGCAGCCGGCGTGTTCGGCGACAGCGGGAAGGCGCAGCGTGTGGTGCCCTGGAAGGTCGTGCACGCGCTCGCTGCGGGGCGGCCCGTGATCACGGCCGACACCCCAGCCGTCTGTCGCTGGCTCGACGGCAGCGGCGCGGTGTTCCTGGTTCCCGCGGGTCACGCCGCCGCGCTCGCGCGCGAGCTGTCGCGGCTCGCAGCCGAGCCCACACTCGTGGCCGCAGCCGCGGCCGCAGCCTGCGCCGCCTACGAGCGCAGCTTCTCGACCGCACGCACGGCCCAACGCTGGCAGGCGTTGCTGCAACTACTCGATCGAAGCACCGCCGCGGTGGCACCGTGAGCGGGGCGGGACTGGGCCATCGGGTTGCGAGACCGCGTGATCGGGCCGCGCTGTGCCGCCGGTGGCTGCTCCCCTGCGTCGCCGCGCTCGCGTGCCTTGCCTATGGCGCCGCACTCGGCGGCGAATACGTGTTCGACGACTGGCATTCGATTGCCGCGAACCCCGCCTTGCAGCAGGACCTCTCGTGGTGGCGCCTGCTCAGCGATCCGTCGGCGTTCAGTCCCGGCTCGGGCCGCATGTATCGCCCCGTGTTGTTGCTGAGCTTTGCCGCGAACCTCGCGATCGGCGAAGCCGTGGCGCTCGTGAAGGCCGGCAACGTGTTGTTGCACGCGGGCGTCGCGGCGCTGTTGTTCGTGTGGCTTCGAGAGGTGACGCGTCGCACCATGGCGGCATTCGCGGTCGCGAGCCTGTTTGCCGTGCATCCGCTGGCGTCCGAGGCGGTCAATCTCGTCTGTGCTCGCAGCGAACTGCTGTGTGCGCTGGGCCTGCTCGTCGGCCTCTGTTGTCACTGGCGGTGGCACCGCAGGCACGAGCCGCTGTTCCTGTCGGGCACGGTCGTGGGGGCCGTGCTCGCCTGCGGCAGCAAGGAGACCGGCGTGCTGTTGCCGGGGCTCATGCTGGCCCAGGCCTTCCTGTTGCGGCACGAACGCTGGAGCGGGACCCACTGGCGCCGGGCGGTCGCCGGTGTGGTCCCGGCCCTCGCGGTAGCACTCGGCTATCTCGTGTTGCGCAAGCTGCTGCTCGGCCAGGTAGGGGCGTCGCTGCTCGGCCGCGAAGCCGGCGATCCGATGCTCGGCCACGGCCGTTCGCTGCTCGTGCAACTCGCGACGATGGGCACGCTGCTGCCGAAGGCGCTGCTGCAGGCCGTCGTGCCGGTCGGGTTGTCGTTCGATCCGCCGGTGTCGTACCGGCACACGTTCCTCGACCCGCTCGTGCTGCTCGGCTGGGGCGGCCTGTTCGCCGGCACCGCGGCCGCGCTGTGGCGCGGGCCGACGGCGGGCCAACGGCGTCTCGCGGTGACGATCGCGTGGGGTCTCTCGCTGCCGTGGATCGTGATCCCGTTGAACATGCCGATGGCCGAACACCGCCTGTATGCCGTGATGCTCGGCCTCTGCCTGCTCGCCGTCGCGCTGCTGCCGCGCGCGCGCGCAGTCCGCAGGATGTTGCCGTTCGCGAGCGTGCGACGGCTACGCGCCGCGTTCGGCGTACTCGTGCTGCTCGGCATCGCGGCGTCGGCGGCGCGTTCGCTCGAATACCGCGACGAACGGATCCTGTGGCAGAACGTGGCTGTGCGCGAGCCCAACTCGTTCCGCGCGTGGTGGGGGCTCGGCTCGGCGATCTGGCGCTACGGCGACGTGGCCGCGGCGATCGAGCCGCTCGCGCGCGCCCACCTGCTGTGCCCGGCGCACTACGAGGTGCTGGCCAACTACGCCGAAGCGCTGATCTCGCTGCCCGACTCACAGGCCCAACCGTTCCGCGCGCTCCTCGTCACCGACATGCTCGCCGCCAGGGGCAGCGAGGACGCGTGGGCACGCACGCTACAGGCACAAGCCAGACTGCAGGCCGGCCGCTCGACGGGCGAACGCGAGTACTTCGAAGTCGCGGAACGGCAGGCGTTGTCCTGTCTGCAGATCGCTCAGCCGAAGGGCTACGTCTACCGGCTCGCGGCCGCGGCTCGCCGCGGTCTCGGGGATCTCGAGGGTGCGCTGGCCCACCTCGACGCGAGCATCGCGCGCGGGCTCGACCACTTCACGGTGCGGCTCGATCGCGCCGCGGTGCTCAGGGACCTCGGCCGCCATGCCGAAGCGCGGCGCGAGCTGTTGCAAGCACAGCAACGTGCCCCGACGGAGCCGGCCGTGATGCAGGCATTGCAGCAATGGGCACAGCCGCCGCGGTAGCCGTCCTCACCCGAACAGGGCGGTCGCGTTCTCAAACGTGAGTGCCGCAGCCGAGGCGAGCGGGATGCCGCGCGCGGTTGCGAGTGCCTGCAGCGTCTCGACGACGAGCGCCGGTTCGTTGCGCTGGCCGCGGTGCCGCTGCGGTGGCAGGAACGGCGCATCGGTCTCGACGAGGATGCGTTCGGCGGGCGCCCAGCTTGCGATCGCGCGAAGGCTCTCGTTCTTGGGGTAGGTCAGCGGGCCCGCGAACGAGAGGTAGAGGCCGAGGTCGAGCGCGACCCTGGCATCGTCGAGGTTGCCCGAAAAGCAGTGCATGACGCCGCGCACGGGCGGCTGCGAGCGCAGCACCGCGAACAACGGCGCGAACGCCTCGCGGCAGTGGAAGATCACCGGCAGATCGAGCTCGCGCGCGAGGCCGAGGTGGGCCAGCAGCGAGCGTTCCTGCTGGTCGAGCGGTGCCTTGTCGCGGAAGCAGTCGAGACCCGTCTCGCCGATCGCGGTGCACTCGGGATCGCGCGCGAGTGCTTCGATCTCGCCCCACTCGGCCTGCAGGCGCGTGCTGTCGTTCGGATGCAGGCCGGTGCTCCAGCGCACGCCGGGCAGGTGGCTCAGCTCCCGCGCGGCGCGGCTCGACGCAGCGTCGACACCGACGACGAGGAGCCGGGTCACCTCTGCGGCCAGCGCACGCGCGTGCTCGAGGGCCGGATCGACCTTGCCATCGAGGCCGAGGTGGCAGTGGGTGTCGTAGACCTGCATGCGGGCATGGTGCCCAAAGCGCGCTCGGGCCGCCATGCTGGTGCAAACGCAGCAACAGCTGCTGGCTCTTCTCCGCGAAAATAGTCTAGACTCGCGGCAGCATTCGTCGTGCGAACATGAACAGTCCCTCGATCATCCTCGCCTCCATCGCCCTCTCTTCGGTCGGCGCAGTCGTCGTCTCATTGGCGCTGCGCCCTGTCGCCGAGACCTCGCCGGTCAACGCTGCGAGCTTCGCCGAGCTGCAGAGCACCGTTGCCGAGCTGACCAAGGCCAACACGGCGCTGCAGGGCAAGCTCGAAGCCATGGTGAAGGCGCCCGCACCGGCGGTGATGCTCGAGAACGACCGCACTGCAGTGCCAGCGGTTTCGAGCGATCAGGTCGCGGCAGCCGTCGAGGCCTACCTGAAGAAGCGCGGCGACGGCGAGACAGCTTCTCTTGCCGCCACCTCGGCTGCGACCTTCGACCTCGAGACGGACTTCAAGAAGCTCGTGGGGGCGAGTTTCTGGGAGGGAGACAACGCGGCGCTGTGGAAGAAGGCGTTCGCCGCCGGCCGCATGGACGAGATCGTCAAGAAGTTCGAGGACATCGCCAAGGCGAACCCGAACGACATCCCGTCGCAGATGAATCTGGCCCAGGCCTACATGGCCTACCTGCAGATGGATCAGAGCAAGTACGAGTACTCGATGAAGGCCGACGGGGTCTACGACAAGGTGCTCGCGCTCGACGAGAACCATTGGGAAGCGCGCTTCACGAAGGCCTTGAGCTACACGTTCTGGCCCAAGTTCCTCGGCAAGGAGAAGGAGGCAATCTCGCACTTCGAAATCCTCGTGCAGCAGCAGGAGAAGCAGCCCGTCGAGGCGCACCAGGCGCAGACCTACCTGTACCTCGGCAACGTGCTCGAACAGCGCGGCGAGTCGGCCAAGGCGAAGGAGATCTGGAAGAAGGGCGCACGGCGGCACCCGGACAACCAGGAGTTGGTGAAGAAGGCCGGCGGCTGAGTGTCCTCACCGCCGCAACGCGGCGACCGCAACCGGCGAAACCACCATCCAGCGCCGCTGCGGCGGTTTCCATAGGGTGTCCTCACCGCCGCAACGCGGCGACCGTCGGCTTACTTCTCGCCCGCGCGCTTGTTGGCTGCTGCGTGCTTCGCGGCTGGCGCCAGCTTCGACTTCTGTTTCGCCGGCGACACCCCTCCTGCAGCCGCCCCTGGCTTCGCCGCCGGTTTGCCGGCCTTCTTCTTCGGCAGCTTCACGCTTCGCCCGAACCGCGCGGCGAACTCCTTCACGGCATCGCCGTGCGTGGCCGCGGCCGCAGTCAACAGCTCGTCGATGGCCTGCTGCAGCCTCTGATCGGGCACGGCCAGTAGCGGCTCGGCCAGCTCGACGAACCGCGGGAACGCCTCGCTGTCGTCGACGAGCGGCAACCGCGACGCGCGCACGGCGGCCCGCCGCAGCACGTCCTGCGACGCCGCCGCGAACCGGCGCAGGTCCTTCCACAGTTTCTTGTGCTTGCTGACGAGCACGCCGATCACGTCTCCGGCGAGCCGCTGCGCGAGCGCATCGACTTCGCTGTCAGCGAGTAGTCCCTCGAGGAACGTCAGGTCGGCCGGCTCGAGCAGCGCCGCGCGCGCTGCGAGCAGCTCGATGCCGACCGCGCGCAGTTCGTAGATCTTGCTCTGCCAGAGCGTGCGAACGAACGCCGTCATCTGCGCGCGGCCCATCTGCGGATGCATGGCGGCGAGATCGGTGGCCGCTGCCGCAATGGCGTCGTCACCGGCGCCGAGGAACGTCGTCGCGGTGCCGAGCTCCTGTTGGCGTGCGGCCGCCAGGGCCGGCGAGCCCTGGGCTTGCAGTCGCTGCCGCAGCAGCGATTGTTCGCGAGCGAAGTTCATGCTCATACGCCTGGCTTTCTGGTCAAGTGTTCGATGAGGTCGAGCTTGGTGACGATGCCGAGCACGGTGCGCGTGTCGTCGACGACGAGGGCGACCTCGCCGCGTTCGAAGATCTTCGGCAGGTCGCTGGCCGGCGCGTGCGGGGCGACCGTCGATACCTTGCGCACCATGACCTCGGCAATGGAGGTCTTGCCCGTGGCGACGCCTTCGACGAGCACACGCAGCGCGTCGGCTTCGGTCAGGATGCCCGCGAGCCTGCCGCGATCGGTCACGGGCAGCTGTGAGAAGCCGCGCTCCTTGAACAGCGTGACGGCCTTGCTGAGCGGGTCGGCGACGTCGACGGTCACGACTTCGCGGCGTGGCATCGCGCGCAGCAGCTCGGCGATCGTGCCGACGGCCCAGTCCTCCTCGAGGAAGCCGTTCTCGCGCATCCAGCGGTCGTCGACGAACTTGGTCAGGTAGTTGCGCACACTGTCGGCGAGGATCGTCACGATGCGCGCGCCCTTGCCGAAGTCCCTCGCGACCTGCAGCGCGGCCCACACGCAGGCGCCCGACGAGCCGCCGACCAGGAGGCCTTCCTGGCGGATCAACTGGCGCGCTGTGCGGAAGCTGTCCTTGTCGTTCGACTTGATCCAGCGGTCGACGAGGTTCACGTCGAGCACGTCGGGGATGAAGTCGTAGCCGATACCCTCGACCTTGTAGGTCTTGATCGGGCCGGGCCCGGCCAGGATCGAGCCTTCGGGGTCGACCGCGATGATCTGGCAGCCGGGCACGCGCCGTTTCACCGTGCGGGCCACACCGGTGACCGTGCCCCCCGTGCCGGCGGTCAACACCACGGCTGCAACCTTGTTGTCGAGCTGGTCGCAGATCTCTTTGCCCGTACCTTCTTCGTGCGCGAGCGGATTGCTGGGGTTCGAGTACTGATCGAGGATGTGCGAGTTCGGGATCACGTCGCGCAGCCGCCTGGCCACGCCGATGTGGCTCTCGGGAGCATCCCACGCGGCTTCGGTCGGCGTGCGGATGATCTCGGCGCCCAGCGCTTCGAGCACGACCTGTTTCTCGCGCGACATCTTCTCGGGCAGCGTGATGATGACGCGGTAGCCGCGCACGGCCGCGGCCAGTGCGAGGCCGATGCCGGTGTTGCCCGAGGTCGGTTCGATCAGCGTGTCGCCGGGCTTGATGCGACCCTGCTGCTCGGCGTCGAGCAGCATGCGGACCCCGATGCGGTCCTTGACGGAGCCGCCCGGATTGAGGAACTCGCACTTGCCGAGCAGTTCCTGGTCCAGGTGGCGGCCGATGCGGGCGAGCCGGACGATCGGCGTATCGCCGACGACTGGCAGGATCGAATCGTGGATGCGCGGCATTGCAGGCGCGATCTAAGCAGGTGCGACCCGCGAAGGGAAATGCGTGCTACGGGCTTGTTCGCGCGGGCCGTTCTGCGCATCGTTGTACGGCCCGTGAACGAGCCCGAATCCCCGAGCGAGCCGACGCCCGCCCCTGCTGCCGCCATCGAGGCCCCTGGCGCCGCAAGCACTTCGCCGCCCACCACGCCCGTGATCGAGGCGGGAGCAGGAGAGCTGCCTGCGTCCCCGTCGGCTCCCACCTCGGACGCCCCCGCAGGAGAGGGAAGTCCGCAGGAGGGCGACCACCGCCGCCGGCGCCGGCGCCGCCGCGGAAGGGGTCGCGGCCTCGGCCGAGGTCCGACCGATGGACCGGCCGAGGCTGGACCGGCCGAGGCGGCGGCGCCCGGAGCCGAAGCCACAGGCGCGACGGCGGGGCAGGTGATCACGCCGGGCAGCCCGCGCGAGCAGCGGCCACCGCGCGGTCCCGAACGCCATCGGCACGACCAGCATGGCCGCGGTCGCGGCGACTTCCATCGCGACCGGCATCGCGATTCGCAGCATTGCGCGATGCAGGCCGTGACCGCGCTCGCCGAAATGGCGCAGGCCCTGTTGCGCGTCGAAGGTGTCGACCCGCTCGCGATGCCGCGCTATCTCGACCTGAACCTGCGCGTGCCGCTCGACCGCGGCAACGACGTGCGGCACGCCGCGGGCACCGCAGTCGAACAGATCCTGCAGCGCGTGCGCGAGGTGCGCGAACACGAACGCGCGCTGCGACCTGGAGCCGTCTACAGCTACTTCGAGGGCAGCTCGCACGCGGAGGGCTGCCGACCGACCGAGCCGCGCCACGTCTTCGACGGCTACAACTCGACGGGCAGGCCCGTGTTCACCGACTTCGTCACGATGGCGATCGAGCGCAAGAACCCGCACATCGATCGCCTGCTCGCCGGCGAGGACATCGTGCTCACGAGGGTCACGATGGGCCGCGTGCTGCGCACGCAGCAACTCGCCGAGTTCGGCGGTAACTCGCCCGTGTTCAAGATCCTCGGCCAGGTGGATGCGGGCCTGTTCCGCGTGCTTGGCGCCGCAGGCAAGTGCGCGTTCAGCTTCCAGCTGCTGCGCGGCACCTCGCTCGAAGGGCGCGTGAGGCTGCGGCTGCACCCGGTGGGGGCCGTAGATCCGATGGATCTCGCCGATCCGTCGCTGATGCAGATCCTGAGCCGGTTCCAACGCCAGCTCGACGTCGAAGCGATGCGCTTGCAGGGGCAATCGACGCAAGGGGAGGTCGACGAGGAGGCGTTCGTGCTGCCGCTGCTCAACGATCTCGCCCAGCGCCTGCAGACCCGCACGCGCAACGCAGGTCGCCGCACGCAGCACGGGCTCGAACGCAGTGATGCCGGGGATCGCCCGACCTCGCGCGCGTATCCCGACGCCGGCGAAGCGAGCGACGATGCGATCCTCTGGGATCTCGACCAGAACACGGTCGTCGTGCTCGGCGGCAAGGGCCGCGTGCACGTGTTCACACCGCAGGGCAAACACGTGACGTCCGTGATGATGCAGGGCGCTGCGATCGATCGGCGCCGGCACATGGGCCGCTGGCGCCTCGCCGAGCCCGAAGAGCGCGGCGAGTTCCGCATCCACATCAAGCGCCTCGTCGCCTCGGGGCAGAACACGACGCAGGAAGAGCCGCCTGCTGCAGGGCTCGAGCCGCACGCGGCCGCGCAGCCGCCGAAGCCCTCGGCGACGCCTCAGCAGGCGACGGCACAGCCCGCAGCGCCGCAAGCGCCTGGGGCCCAGCCGCCGACACCGCAGCCGCCGCAGGGCTGAGGGAGAGGGGCATGCGACCGAAGATCGGCATCGTGACGGTCAGTGATCGCGCGAGCCACGGTGTCTATGCCGACGAGTCCGGCCCCGCGATCGAGCAAGCATTGCGCGACTATCTCGCGACGGCGTGCGACTACGAGAAGCGCCTGATCGCCGACGAGCGCCCGCGCATCGCCGCGGTGTTGCGCGAGCTTGCGGCGGGCGGCTGTTGCCTCGTCTGCACGACCGGCGGAACGGGGCCCGCGGTGCGGGACGTCACGCCGGAGGCGATCGCCGACTGCTGCCACAAGGAACTGCCGGGTTTCGGCGAGCAGATGCGCGCGGCGTCGCTGCGCGCCGGCGTGCCGACCGCGATCCTGTCGCGCCAGACCGCGGCGATCCTCGACCGCACGCTCGTGGTCACCTTGCCCGGCAAGCCGGCCTCGATCCGCGTCTGCCTCGACGCGGTGTTCCCCGCGATTCCGTATTGCATCGACTTGCTCGGCGGGCCGCGTCTCGAGGGCAATCCGGCAGTCGTGCAGGTGTTCCGGCCCAACACGAAGTGACGTGACATGACAGAGCCCATCACGAAGGAGCGTTTCGTCGAACTGGTGCGGCCGCTGGCCAAGGCGCTGCGCGCCGTCGACGTGGACACGAAGGACGCCGCGGCTGCGGCCGAACGCGCCGCGGCGTTCGGCGGTCCGATGGTCCGGGCGATCGCAGCTGCCGCGACGGCCAGCATCGGCTCGGAGTGGCTGTTGCCGAGGAGCCAGGGTGGGATCCGTTTCGGCCGCGTCGCGAAGGACCTCGAAGGCTTCAGCGTCGACGCCGTGCTCATGGACTGCCCGGGACCGCGTCACCGCCACCCGAACGGCGAGATCGATCTCTGCCTGGCCACGAAGGGCGAACCGAGATTCGACAACCACCCCGCGGGCTGGGTCGTCTACGGCAGGAACTCGACGCACGTGCCGACCGTGAGCGCTGGCCAGATGCTGATCCTCTACTTCCTGCCCGGCGGCGCGATCGACTTCACGGTTTGAGCCGAGCTACCTGGCAAGCGGCCGCGCGGTCTCCCATCGCCGCAGTGGTTCCTGATGGCCGTTTCGCCCCGTCGTGCGTGCGTTGCGGCGATGACAGACTATTTGCCGAGCAATTGCTTGATGTGGTCAGCGACCGACTGCACGTTCGTCGTTCGCATGGCTTCCTCGAGCCAGGGGCGCGCCGCGTCGCCCTGGATCTTGTGCACCGCGTCGGCGCAGTAGTACAGGAGGAGGGGGTTCTGCTGCGGTGGGTTCTTGAACAGTTTCTGGATCGGTTCGACCGCGCGCGCGCAGCGTCGTTCGCCGAGCGCCTTGACGCAATCCTGGATCGTCATCACGTCGTGCTCGGTGCGCCCGAGCACCATCAACAAGGTGTCGTCGATCTGCGGATCCTCGCTGCGCAGATACCACAGCACGAAGTTGTTGAAGCCCTGCTGCGCGAGGGCCGCTCTATCGGGAACCTCGGCGTGGGGCGCGCGGTCCGGGTTCATGCCGTTGTGGAACTCCGTGACGAGGATCTGGCGCAGCAGCGTCTGCGCGAGCGGCTTGTCGAGGTCGATCAGCATGCGCGCGGCCTGCAAACGCAAGCGTGGTGACGGCAGGTATCTGCCGAGCAGCACCTGTTGCAGGATCGGCTTGCTCTCCTTCGGATCGACGCGCACTGCTGCTTCGAGCAGCCAGCGCACCTCGTCGAAGTCCTTGTCGCCGCGCAATTCGCCGAGGCGGCCCATGATCGGGGCCCAGGCGTCCTCGCCGATCGATTGGAACGCGCGCAGGACCGCCTGGATCTCCTTGTGCGCGGCCTTGAAGTCGGGATCCGTCGTGCGCGAGCTGGCGACCAGCGGTGCATAGGTGCGCAGCTTCTCGAGCAGGGCCTTGGGGCCCTTCATCTCCGTGCTCTGTTCGATCCGGATGCGCGTCACTTCGCCGAGAACCTCGTCGAGCGATGATCTCATCGCTGCGTTCGCAGTTGTGAGCGCCTGGACGCGACAGGCCAGCCACGCGGTGACTCCGACCAGGCCGAGCAGAAGGGCCGCAGCGACCAGCAGGGTCACCATCAGCGAACGAGGGGTGGAAGGGGCTGGAGGCGCGCTCATGACCCGAAGCTAGTGTCCGGAACCTGCCTCGTCACGGCATGTTCGATCTCGAACGAAGCGCCGTGCCGAAGAGCACGGGAAGGTGAGGTGTGGGAATGCGCTCGGTGGTCCGAGCGGAACCGCCTCGGGCGGGAAAGGGCGGCCAAGTGCCCACGGCGACGGCCATTCCACCTGGTGGTCCCGATCGGCCCTGAGGCGGCGAGAGCCGGCATGGGAATTGTCCGCAGCCGGGTGCTTCAGGTCCGGCCAAGGGCCCGACGCGAACCCCCGTCGGTGGCCGCCCGCGCCGCTTCAACCCCTCCGATTCATGGCAGACAGTTACGTTCGTTTCTCGCGCGTTGCCCTGGTCCTTGCCCTGAGCACTCTTGCGGGATGCTCTGGCGGTAGCGCGAAGGTCGGCGGCTCTTCGTTTTCTTGTACCTCCGCGGGATCCTCTTCCGGTCCCAGAGTCATCTGTCTCGAGAGCTGCAATCTCGGTTGCTCGACGACCGGTTGTGCTCGCTCGGACATCGCGCAGAACGAGATCGTGATCCTGGTCTTCAGCGAGGACATCGATCCTGCCACCGTGAACCCGTCCTCGGTCCGCTTCCGCACGGCCGCGGGCAATCAGCCGGTCGGCGAGTTCTTCGTCAACGGCAAGATCGTCGAGTTCGTGCCGACGCTGAGCATCTCGGGTGGGCAGACATACTTCGGCTTCAGCGCCGGCGAGACCTACACGATGACGATCATCGGCGGCGAGAACGAGCCGGCGGTCGTGCGCGGGACGTCGGGCAAGCCGTTCGAGAGGACGCTGACGTGCACGCTCGCGTCGACGCTCGGCATCGTCGACCACAACAGCATTCCGCCGTTCGCGACGCTGGTCCGGCCGACGCCGTCCCAGCTCGGCGGCGCGCCGCGCACGACGGACATCCTGATCGAGTTCAACGAACTGATCGATCCGACGCCGTTCATGAGTGGTACTGCGAGTCCCGTCACCTTCAGCCTGCGTCGCACGATCCCTGTCATCGGCGGCGGTCTCGAGTGTGATCCGAACTCGGACCCGCAAGTCCTGCTCGGCACGCAGGACCTGAGTTTCGACCCGGGTCGCGGGATCTCGGTGCTGGTCTTCACGCCAGCACAGCCGCTGCCCGGCAACGTGTGCGTGGAG
>DASRJH010000118.1:0-5881 GCA_035649575.1 Planctomycetota bacterium | reverse complement strand
CCGTGGCGTAGTGGCGGATCGCCGCGTCGCGGTCGACACGGGCCGATTCGGGGTCTTGGGCCGCGACGAGGACCGCGCAGTGCAGCGTGAACAGGACAGCGGAGAGCGTTTGCATAGGGGAATTCCTCGTGAAGGCGCGCGCGCCTGCAATGGTCGTGCCCTCATTGCGCGCCAATCGTGTAGCCGTCAGTGGTCCAGAGACCATAGCCCTGACTCACGAACACGACCTGGACGTGAAACTGCACCGGCCGCACCGACGCCGGCAGCGGGATGTGCAGCCCACGCGGTGACCAGAGCACGATGTCGGGTGCCGGCATCAGCAGGCACGGCCAAGGGATCGACGGCGGGAACGGCGCCGGCTGCAGAAACAACGGCTGCGTCGACAGGCCGATTACGACGACGCCGGGGTCGCTCAGCACCATCACACCGCGGCCGGCAAAGACCGGCTCGGCAAACATGAACGCGGGGCCACAGCCGAGCGAGTTGCGCGCGATGCTCAGGGCGTTGTCGGGCAACGCCTCGATCCCGACGATGTGGGACGAGTAACCCGCCCCAAGCGCTTGCGGACCGAACAGCACGCGGACCTGCAGTGGCTGCGGGCCGACGCTCGAAGCCACCGTGAACGGGCCGCTGGTCGAGAGATTCGACACTTCGATGGTGCCATCGTTGCCGACATCGATCCCTATGGACGGCCACGAACTGCCGGCGATCTGATGGCTCGTGCGAGCGATGTTCAACGTGACCGGTACGGGGGACGGCGCGTTGAACTCGGCGACGAACTCGTGGGCCCGGATCGTCGCGACCGCCGACACCGACGGATCGACCGCCAGCCAGTTGCCCACGACGACCAGGCTGCGCGACGCCTCGTCGTGGCGGTTCCAGTTGGCCTGGGCGAACGCCAAGTACGGGAACGCGCCGAGCGCGGCCGTTACCGCGCCTTGTGCCGGCAACGTGCCCGGGGGCTGCGTCGACTGCGTGATCTGCGCACCCACGCTGTACTGCATCGTGATGGGGTTCGGAGCCAAGATGGTGCTCGTCACGTTCTGGCAGGGGACCACACCGGGGAACAGTGCAACGGCGACCGCGAGTGCGACCAAGGTGGAGTGGTTCATGGCGATGGAGTTTGTCGCTGCGGATAGCCTTCACGCAGTGTGCGGTAACGCCCAAAACCGGATCCACGCCAGCAGGCGGGGGTTACGCGCAGGACAGCGGTCAGGATCGAGTCAACGCGCGTTCTCGACCTCGACGCCGAGCTCGCCGGCGTCGACCAAGAGCGCGCGCTCGGCCCCTTCGCGCGCGACGACGATCGTGACGAGACCGGTCGCGGCGGCGATCGAACCGCGCAGGCCCGCCACGCTGTGGATCGCGACGCTGCCGTAGCGGCGCAGCACGTCGCCGGCCCGCACGCCGGCGCGGTGCGCAGGCCCGCCCGGCGTGACGCCGGCGACGAGGACCTCGACCGCGGGCGCGAGCGCGATGTGCTGCTCGACCTTTTTCTGCCCCGGCAGCACCTGCACCTCGAACACCACCGGCCGGTGCGTGTCGCTCGACATGCGGCAGCGGTACACGCCGAGGCTGCTCTGCTCTTCGACGAACAGCCCGTCCTCGACGCTCGCGACCGCCTGCGTGCGCGCGTGCGTCCAACGCAGCTCGCCGGACACGGCCAACCCGCTCGTCTGGTCGACGAAGCGCAGCTCGATGCGTGCGTCGCGCGTGTCGCGCGCCACCTGCAACTCGACGCCGTCGATCGCATCGCGTTCGCGCAGGTCGACCGGCACCGGCGCGACCGTCACCCAGTCCTCGCCACCGTCGATCGACAGCTCGTAGCCGCCAGCGGCGGCGAGCAGCAGATCGAACGTTCCGTCCTCGCGCACATCGGCGCGGTCCGACGTGCCCTCGGCGCCGACCAGCGAGGCGACGACTTCGAGGTCAGGCGCGCGTGCACCGGCCGGCGCCGGGTCGCGGCTCAGGTCGCGTATCGAGCCGGTCACGCGCTTCTGGAAATCGAAGTCGAGCCGCTGCGCGTTCGTGCCGACGTCGACGATCCGTTCGGCGCGCAGGTTGCGGATGCTGCCGGCGTCGAGCACGACCGTGAGCTCGTAGCGCCCGGGCTGCAAACCCGCGAACGCGAACGTTCCGTCGGCGCGCGTCTCGCAGCGGACCTCCGCTCGCTGTGGCGCATCGAGAATCACGAGTGCACCGCGCTGCGGCACGCCGCGCACTGACACCGTGCCGTGCAGAGCGGCCGACGCCGCGGCGCCGGCGAAGATGTCGAGCTCGCGTATCTCGCCGTCCGCGAGCTGCAGCGGCAACGTCGCGAGCACGCTCGACAGCCCTGGCGCCAGGCAATGCAGCGTCGTGGCGCTCGGTGCGTCGAGACCGTCGATGCGATAGCGGCCATCGGCGTCGGCGCAGGCGTTGCCGACCAGGCGGCCGTTGCTGTCGCATTCGGCCAGCAATGTCGCGCTCGCGAGCGGCCGGCCGGCGGCAAGGCACACGCGGCCGTGCACGGTCGCCGCCCGGCCGAGCGCGATCACGAACGTCTCGCCGTCGTCCTGGCCGCTGCAGGATATCGTGCTCGCCGCGTAGCCGTCCGCGGTGACGAGGCAGTCGACGTCGTCGAGCTTGCCACGCTCGTCGAGCGCCATCGGCAGCTCGAAGCGGTTGCCGGCATTGCCGCTCGCGTGCGCGATGGCGAACACGAACTCGCCGTGGTCGACGCGGACCCGGTTGCGCACGCGCGCGCTGCGCAATGGGGTGCCATCTGCGCGGTCGACGACCTCGACGAACGCGTGGCCGCGTGGCGGCAAGGCGATCTCGACCGGCGTCGCCTCGTCCTCGGGCGCAGCCTCGATGCCGCGATACCGGTCGTAGCTGCGGCCGCCGCCGTTCCAGAACAGCGGCTGTCGGTCCGGTGCGGTGATCACGAGCACGTAGCTGCCGTGCGCGAGGTCGCGCAGACAGAACGAGCCGTCGGCGTCGGCGACTTCGATCGCGGCGTCGGTGCGCAGCGGCTCCGGGATCGCCTGGCGGTGCAACGCGACGGCCGAGTCCCATTCGCTCTCGTTCTGGAACGGCAGCCGCGCCGCGAGCACGCGGAACGCCGGCACCGGACGGCCGCCGGCCGCCTCGATGACGCGGCCACGGATCACGAGGCCCGCGGCGAGCACGTCGCGCCGCGGCTCCAGCGTTGCGCCCACTTCGGCCGCGGCGAGGCGGCCGAAGCCCGGCTTCTTGATCACGAGCTGGAACAGACCCGCGCTGCCGCGCGAGGCGGCGAACGCGTAGCGGCCCTCGCCGTCGCTGCGCAACGTCGCCGTGGACGCGGTCGCGAACTCGAACAGCGTCACCTCGGCGTCGGCGACCGGCGCGCCGCGCGCGGCGTCGACGACCTGGCCGAACACCATCGGCACCGGCGGCGCGACGGGCTGCCGTTCGCCGGCGAGCGCGGCGCCCGATGCCGGGGCGGGGGCCGGAGCCGCGGCCTCGCTGCGCGCCTGCGATGTCGACGCGGCAACCGGCGTCGCGAGCGCGGGATCGCGTTCCCCCAGCATCGTCTCGAGGACGCCGACGGTGCCGAGCGCGAGTGCGAACGCGGCGACGACGACGACGGCGAACTGCTTGCCGTTCATGGCCAGGACTCCTGCGAAGAGGCGCGCGAACACGCCGGTTGCCGTGACCGCCGGCGGCGGTGCGAGACGGAGATCGAGCAGCGGCAGCAACGCGGCGTGCCCGCGCCGGCGGAACGCGCGTCGCAGCCGCTCGACCGCCGCCGCCACGCGCGTCTGCACGGTGCTGCGCGGCAGCGCGAGGATCTCGCCGACCGCGCCGAGCGGCAGGCTCTCGTAGTAGTGCAGTACGAGCGGTTCCTTGAGCCGCGGCGGCAGCAGCTGGATCGCGTCCTCGAGCGCGCGCTCGAACTCGCGCCGCGCCGCCACGTCGGCGGCGCTGCCGGCGGGGTCGGGCAGGCACGTCTCGGCCAGCCAGTCGATGCGTCGCCGGCGCCGCGCGCGCGCGAACTGGCGCACTTCGTTGATGGCGATCGCCAGCAGCCAGGCCCGGAACGACTGCGGCAAAGCACGCCGGCCGGACCGCACGGCCGCCAGGAAGGTCGCCTGCGCGATGTCGTTGGCGTCGAACTCGTCGTGCACGAGCTTGCGCACGACGCGGTGCACGGCGGGGTAGTGGCGGCCGAACAGCTCGTCGAGCGCGCCCGTGTCCTGGCGCTCGAGGTAGCGGTGCAGCAGTTCGACGTCCGTGCTGGTCATCGGTGCGGAGATGTCCGGGAGGCGCGGTTGTACGCGGAAACCTCGCGGCGAGCGCGCTACCGCGCGCCGGCGGGAGGCCAGTCCGGGATCGGCTCGCAGCGTGGCATCACAGGGGCGCGCGGCGCCCACGTCAACGCCCGGCCAATCGGTCCCGCGCGCCGTTAGACTGGCGCCACCGATGGCCAAGGCGCCTGCTCGCTTCCTCCCACGCGCGATCCTCTTCGGCGTCGGGCTCGCGGGTCTGCTGCTGGTCCTGAGCCGACCACATCCAGGCTCGGCAGAGCGGGTGGAGGGGATCGCCCCGACCAAGGCGGAGATCGAGCGTTTGTTGCGGCTCGAGATCACCGCGTTGGAGGCGGAGGTCGCCATCGACACGCCGTGGGGCGCACTGGCGGCGAAGCCGGCGACGCGCGGGCAGGTCGACCGGTATCTGCCGCTGCTCTGCCAAGAGCTGCGCAAGTACCCGCCCGAGCTGATCGCGCGCATCGGCCTGCGCCGGGTGGTGCTCTGCCGCGACCTGAGCCTCGGCAAGCAACCGCGCGCCGCGGTGCCGCTGCGCGACCACGATTCGCTTCATCTCGACGTCGTCGCTGGCCACTACTCGTGCGACTACCAGCGCATCGTGGTGCACCACGAACTGATGCACGTGATCGACGACCGCGACGACGGCAAGGTCTACGAGGACGGCGAGTGGGCGGCCCTCAATGCAACGCAGTTCCGCTACGGCAACGGCGGCATCCATGCGCAACACGACCAGAGGGCTTCGCTGCACACGACCGGCGTGCAGGGCTTCCTGACCTCCTATGCGACGACGGCTGTCGAGGAGGACAAGGCCGAGCTGTTCGCCCGACTGATGGTCGAGCCGGACTACGTCGCCAAGCGCGCCGAAGAGGACGCGATCCTGCGCGCCAAGGTGGCGCGCCTGAGGGAACTGTTGCTCGCGTTCTGCCCGCAGTTCGACGGCCGCGCTTGGCCCGACACCGCGCCGCGCGTCTAGTGAGGCGCCGCACCTCGCGTCGGGGCCCGCGCCCAGCGGCGCGATCATGAAGATGCGTGAAGAGAACGCGTCGCCGCGCTCGTCGACGCGGATGCGCTGATGCGCATGAACGACTCGCGCTCGACTTCGCCAAGGAGTCACTTGGCGCATCGACGTTGCCACCGGGATTTCAGCGGTGCTGCGCGACTCGAATCCGACCCGCTTCCAAGCTGCGCGGGGGCGGGTGCAGGCAAAACGAATAGTTGCTATCGTTTCTCGCTCGGCTGTTGGGGGCCCGCCACTTCGTAGCGCTGCATCTTTGGTCCATCGTCCCTGGAGTACTTTCATGCGCGGTCTTCTCCCGCTGTGTCTCGGCACGGCTCTCGTTGCACAAACCAGCCCGGTCCCTGAGCCTCATCTCGCCGGCGTCCTCGAGCCCCTCACCGCCGCGCAGTTCCTGCTGCCCGTTCGTGGGTTCTCCCTGGCACAACTCGCCTATGGCCCGGTGCCCCAACCGGCGCTGCGAGCCGGGGCAAACAGCTTCTACATCCCAGACCCCCTGTTGTGTTCGGCGAACTACATCGGGGCCGAGGTGGTGCAGCTCGTGTTCGCGCTGCCACAGGGTGCCATCGTGCTG
>DASRJH010000117.1:0-4751 GCA_035649575.1 Planctomycetota bacterium | reverse complement strand
AGGTGGCGGCGGCGTCGAATGCGCTGATCGCTGCGATCGCCGCCGAAGACACGCCGGTGCCGATGCGCCGCGAGTGTCTGCGCGCACTGGGCCGCGTCGGCGGCGATCAGGCGTTCCCGGTGCTGCAGCGCGCGCTGAGTGCGACCGAGAAGGAGGACAAGGAGGCGGCGCTGCGCGGCATCGGCGAGCTGCGTGATCCGCGCGCTGCGTACCTGCTGGCCGAACTGGCGGTCGTCGCGCACGGCAAGGACCTCGGCGCCCTGGCTCGTTACTACCTGCAGCGGCAGGGTGGCACCCTGGTCGTTCCGGCGATCCGCGCGCAGCTGCAGCAGTTGCAGGGCGCGCAGGATCAGGCGATCAAGGACCATCTCGTGTTGGTGCTCGGCGCCTACCAGGATCCCACGATCGTGCCGAATCTCATGGACCTGTTGCGCAACGACACGCATGCGGCCGCAGCGGCGGCGCTGATCGAAGGCACGACCGGCATCGACCTCAGCATGGCGCAGGATCGCATCGGCACGATCGAGGCCTGGTGGCGCAAGAACCGGCAGGTGCCGCAGTGGCAGTGGTTGCTCGATGCGCTGAAGGCCGCGAACGTGCCCACGGTGTTGCACGCGAACCAGTTCGGTCCCGGTGCGGGGCTTGCACCCGTTCCCGAGCTCGCGCGCCTCTTGATCGAGGCGAAGGAACCGCGCTTGTGGGTGCTCAGCTCGGCCGTGCTGCGCACGGTGACGAACGAGGACTTCGGCGTCGTCACGCCTTCGAGCGGAACCGATGTGCGCGAAGGCGTCGCGGCGCGCTATCGCATGCTGACCGAGACTGCGCGGGCGGCGCAGGGACGCTGAGCGAGCCGGCGCCAGCGCGGTCCCCGCGATCTTGCGGATCGTGGCCCGTGCTGGCCGCGCTGCTCGTGCTGTTCCTCGTCGCGTTCTGGGTGCAGCGCGGTCGCTCCTCGTACCTGGCCATCGAGCAGCACCGAGCCGAGGCCGAGGCGGTCGCGGCGCAATTCGGGCTCCCGGTGCAGGACGCCATGGCGCTGCGCGATCTCGCGGGTGCCTACGCGACCGAGAGCGCGTGGCGCGAGGTCGTGTCGGTCTACGCGGGGAACCGCGCGCAGCTCGGTGATGCCCTCGCGGCGGTCGCCGCGGCTGGTGGGCGGGCCGCGGCCCTCGAGGCGCTGCAAGCCGCGGGTGATCCCGAACGCGCGTGGTCGGCCTTCCGGCTCGAGCCCGGAGCGGTGCCGGGCCTGCGTTTCCTCGCGATGCGCGAACGGTTCGCCGCTCGCAAGCCAGGGCGCGACTAGTCCACGCGGCCATGGCCGCTTGTTGTTCGGGGCCCTTACGCTTCGCAACCTGTCGCGCAGCTCGACAGCTTGCGAGACGTACGGGCCAGTGCAGCGAAGCGCTGCGGCAGGTATTGAGGAGTCTTCGCACCGCGGTATCGTCCTGGGCCACTTTTTCTCGCCCATCCCATGACCGACGTCGTCGCGATCGCGCATCGCATCCAATCGGAGAGCCGCAGCCTGCTGGCCGTCCGCGCCTCATTGCAGAGTGTCATCGTCGGCCAGGAGGCCCTGCTCGACGGCCTGCTGATCGCGCTGCTCGCCGATGGCCACGTACTGCTCGAAGGATTGCCCGGCCTCGCGAAGTCACTGGCCGTGTCGTCGCTGGCGCGGGCCGTCGGCGGCCAGTTCCGCCGCATCCAGTTCACGCCGGACCTGCTGCCGGCCGACCTCGTCGGCACGCACGTCTACAACCCGAAGACCGGCGAGTGGCAGGTCAAGGAAGGTCCCGTGTTCGCGAACTTCGTGCTGGCCGACGAGATCAATCGCGCGCCCGCGAAGGTGCAGTCGGCGCTGCTCGAAGCGATGCAGGAACGTCAGGTCACGCTGGCCGGCGACACGCGGCGGCTGCCCGATCCGTTCCTCGTGCTGGCGACGCAGAACCCGGTCGAACAGGAGGGCACCTACGCGCTGCCCGAGGCCCAGATCGACCGGTTCATGGTCAAGCTCGTCGTCGGCTACCCGACCAAGCAGGAAGAACTGAAGATCATCGACCGCATGGCGGGGTTGGCGTCGTCGACCACGGTGTCGCCGGCGACCACGCCGCAGGAAGTGCTGCGCATGCGGCAGCTGCTCGACACGATCTACCTCGACGACAAGGTCAAGAGCTACATCGTCGACCTCGTGTTCGCGACGCGCGAACCCGAGCAGGTCGGCTTGCCGAAGCTGAAGCCGCTGATCCTGTATGGCGCGTCACCACGTGCGTCGCTGGCGCTGGCCCGCGCATCGCGGGCGCGCGCGTTCCTCGAGGGTCGCGGTTTCGTGACGCCACAGGACGTCAAGGCCGTCGGCACGATGGTGCTGCGTCACCGCGTGTTGACGACCTACGAGGCCGAGGCCGAAGGCGTGACGAGCGAACAGGTGCTGAAGACCGTGTTCGACACCGTGCGCGTGCCCTAGGCCTGCCTGCCATGGCGCGAGCCATCGACCCCGAGCTGTTGGCCGAGGCACGGCGCATCCAGGTGCGCGCCGACCGCATGGTCACCGACGTGATGTCGGGCGGTTACAGCTCGGTGTTTCGCGGCTCGGGCATCGAGTTCGACGAGGTGCGCGAGTTCGCCGAGGGCGACGAACTGCGGTCCGTCGACTGGAACGTCACGGCGCGCATGGGGCGCCCGTTCGTGAAGAAGTTCGTCGAGGAACGCGAGCTCACGGTGCTGTTCCTGCTCGACATGTCGGCTTCGATGGCGTTCGGCACGCGGCCACGCGCTGCCGCTGCGGTAGCAGCAGCAGCGGGTGGGTCGCGCAGCGCGAGCCGCACCGTGGCCACGACCGCGGCGTTGTTCGTCGGGTGCGTCGCGTTCGCGGCGGCACGCAACAACGACAAGGCCGGGCTCATCACGTTCACGGACCGCGTCGAGCGTTACCTGCCCGCCAAGAAGGGGCGACGATACGTGCTGCGCCTGATCCGCGAAGCCTGTGAGCCGCCGCTCGCGAGATCGCGCACCGACCTGAGCCAGGCGCTCGACTACGCGGGGCGCGTGCAGCGCCGCCGGGCCATCGTGTTCGTCGTCAGCGATTTCCTCGGCGACGACTGCAGCAAGAAGCTGCGCCAGCTCGCGCAGCGCCACGACGTGATCGCCGTGCGCATCCGCGATCCGTTCGCGGCCGGGCTCGATCAGGCGCAGGGTGATGTCGCGCAGCTGCCGAACGTCGGGCTCCTGCACCTCGCCGATCCGGAGACGGGACGCACGCTGCTGGTCGACACATCGAAGGCTCGCGTGCGGCGCGACGTGCAGCAGCGGTGGCAGCAGGAGCGAGAGCGTCTGCTCGAGACGTGCCTGCGCGCCAAGGTCGACCTGCTCGACGTGCCGACGGCCGGCTCGGTCGCCGATCCGCTGGTGCGGTTCTTCCGCATGCGCGAGTTGCGCGGAGCAAAGCGATGAGGTCGGCCTGCACGATCGCGCTGCTCTGCGTGCTCGCGGCCTGCGGTCCCGCGCCGCCGTGGACGGAGACGCCGTCGGTGCCGCTCGATCTGAAGATCACGGTGTCGGCCGACAAGGTCGCGCTGCTGCAGCCCGTGACCGTGGACCTCGACCTGTTCGCCGCGGCCGGCCTCGAGGTCGAGTTCGACCCGAAGGTCGACGACAAGGACTTCGTCGTCGACAGCCAGACCAAGACCGAGACCACGTTCGGCACGGGTCGCTGGCGGCGCACGACGCTCGCACTGCGGCCGCGCCGGCTCGGTGAGATCGTGCTGCCGTCCTTCGTCGCGAAGTCGAAGGACGGCCAGGCGGCCAGTACGGGCGAGCGCCGGATCGCGGTCGAGTCGCTGCTCGTGGGCCAGACGGCCGCGATCGAAGCGCCCGGCGAACCGTTCCCGGCGCCGTCGCGATGGTTGTGGTGGAGCGCGATCAGCGCCGGGCTGATCGGTGGTGGCGCCGCGATGTTCTTCGTGTTGGGGCGCCGTCGCCGATTGCAGGCGCCTGCCGGAGGTATCGAGGTGCCACCGCACGTGAAGGCGCTGCGCGCGCTGCAGCGCCTGCGTACAGCACCGCGCACGACGGCCGCGCAGGTCGACGCGTTCTACGTCGAGGTGTCGTCGGTGCTGCGCGTCTATCTCGAGGAGCGTTTCGCCCTGCGCGCGCCCGAGCTCACGACCGAAGAGTTCCTGCTCGGGCTCGAGAGCGGGGACCAGCTCGCTCGCGAGCATCGCGCCGAGCTCGAACGCTTCCTGACGCAGTGTGATCTCGTCAAGTTCGCGGCCGTCGTGCCCGGCGAGAACGAGCACCTGGACACGTTCGCGCTGGCACAGGCGTTCGTCGAGTCGACGCGCGCCGACCGCGGGGCCGCGGAGGTCTCGCCATGATCGCGAGCTGGACGATCGGTCAGTTCGTGCTGCTGGACCCGTGGTTCCTGCTCGCGGCTCCCGTCGCGGTACTGGCCGCGATCCTCCGGTGGCGCCGGCCGCGCGCGGCGCTGCCGACGGCGGCAGCACACCTGTTCGCGGGGTTGCGGCCCAGCTGGCGCCAGCGCTTCTCCGGTGTTGCGCTCGCGGGCATGGTGCTCGCCGCGACGTGTCTCGCAGTGGCGCTCGCGCGTCCCGTGCGGCGCGACGTGGTGCCCGTGCGCGAACAGGGCATCGACATCCTGCTGGTCGTCGACACGAGCTCGTCGATGATGATCGACGACATGGGCGCAGAGGGCGTGCGGCGCATGGACGCGGCGCGCAGGCGTGCCGAGGAGTTCG
>DASRJH010000116.1:0-13425 GCA_035649575.1 Planctomycetota bacterium | reverse complement strand
CCGCGGTCGGAGTCGACGAGGACCCCGTGACGGGCTCGGCGCACAGCGTGCTCGCGCCGTATTGGAGCGAACGCCTCGGCAAGACGTCGATGCTCGGCTACCAGGCGTCACCGCGCGGCGGCGAGGTGGCCGTGAAGCTGCGCGGCGACCGCGTGGCACTCGGCGGCGAAGCGCTGACCGTCGTGCGCGGCGAGCTCGTGGTCAGATGACCCACGGCGAGCTGCCGTTGTGCCAGTCGGCCGTGAGGTCGAGCCACAGCGCCAGCCCCTGGAACGGAGCCCAGTTCGCATAGCGGCGTTCTACGGTGCGATCCGCAGGCGGTCTCTTCTTCCCGGCCAGCTGCGCGAGCCGCGCCCGGCACCAGCTGTCGAGCGCGAGCTTGTCGTAGTGGCCGAGCAACCGCATCGCCTGCCCGGCCGCATACGGCCCGAAACCGCGCAGCGCGAGCAGACGGTCCCAGAGCTCGGCCGACGTCTGCGGCGCGAGGAACTGCTCGTCCGTGAGCCGGCCCTTGGCGAACCCCGAAGCGAGCGCAAGGGCCGCCTCGGCGCGGTAGCCGGTGCGAACGACCTCGCGATAGAACGACGCGTCGCGCAGGCACTGTTGCGGCGACGGGAACGCGCGCGCGCCGCTCGGTGCGCGAGACCCGGCCGCGTCGACGAGGTTCTTCGTCATCGACTCGGTGCCGGCCCAGGTCGTGTTCGTCGTGAACAGGAGCTTCATGAGGTCCTCGAACACGGTTGCCGAGCGCAGCATCCGGCCCGCGCCTCGCCGCGCGGCCCATTGCAGCGAAGGCTCTCTGCGGCACATCGCATGGAACGCGCCGAGGTCGTCGCGCAGCCGCAGCATGTGCGCGACCTGGCGGCCCGCGGCCGTCACCGCCGAACCGCGCAGCGGCCGCGCGCTCTCGAGCCGCACCGCGAGCGCGTCCCGCTTCTCGTGCCGCAGCGTCGCATCGACCGCCTGCCCATCGACGAGCAACACCGTCGAGAAGACCTGCTGCGCCTCGTCGAACCGGTGCGGCGCCAGCGCGACCCAGCCGTGGCCGAACAAACAGAGCCGTAGCTCGAACGGTCGTGGGATCGGCAGCTGGAGCGTGCGCGTGGGCATTCGCGTGGAGTGGCTGCCCTACATCGACCGCACGTCGATCGTGCCGTCCTTGCTGACGAGCACGATCGAGTTGCGCGGCAGCGGGTCCCAACCGGGGTCTTCGCTGAGCGGTTCGGAGCTCACGAGCACGCAGCCGCGCCCGCTGTCGGGCGACAGCATGCGGCACACGCCGCCCTGGCACACATAGAGACGGCCCGTGTGCACGAACAGGCTCTCTCCCTCGTAGTCGGGTTCGGTCGTGAAGCGGCAGGCCACGGCGGACTCGCCATCGCTGAGCGCGAGGTTCAGGTAGGAGTGAGCCCCTTGCCCATGCTGCTTGCACAGCGCGACGCATCGCGCGACCGCGGCCTGCATCGCGGCCGCGAGGTGTTCGGCGCCTGAGGAGTTCTTGCTCGCGAGCTCGTCGATGACGAGCCCGAACAGGTGTTCCGAATCCGTGTTGCCGTGGATGCTGTGGAATGCGTCGTCGCTGAGGGAGCTCAGCAGCGGCCGCCGCACCTGAGCGAAATCGCCGATGTCGCCGTTGTGCATGAACGCATGGCGCCCTCTGCGGAACGGGTGGCAGTTCGCTTCACTCTGGCCGCCGTGCTTCGTCGCCGCGCGCACGTGCGCGAAGATCAGCGGGCTCTGCACGACGCGCGCGAGCTCGAGCAGGTTCGCGTTGTTCCACGCCGGCGTCACGGAGCGGAACAGCGCGGGTTCGCTGTCCACATCGGGCACGTACCACGCGATCCCGAAGCCATCGCCGTTCAGCGGCTCTTCCTGGCCCTTGCTGTGGTGGCTCTGGTCGATGATCGAGTGTTTTGGTTCGACGATCAGCGACGAGAGCCGGATGGTCGGACCCAGATACATCGTGAAGCGGCACATGAGTCCGTGTTCTACGCGATGTATCACTTTCGTGCAGGCGCAACCCGGCCCGCTGCGCGCGCAGTTACGCGGTTTCGCGCGGCGGCTACAGTCCCGGTCTCTTTCGGAGTGAAACCATGCCGCGATCCCCGCTTGCCCTGCTGCTCACCACGCTGCTGGCCAACCTGTTGGCGCCCGCGATGGCCCAGGACCTGTCCGTTCCGCGCTCGTTCTACGGCTTTGGCGATCCGACGGCGCTCGCCGTGAACGCCGCCGAGACCCGCGCCTATGTCGGCGAAGGTGCGGCCGTCTCGATCCTCGATCTGGCCGTGCTCAGCAACCCGATGCCGGCGTCGGCTGTGCTCGCGCGCATCCCGGTCGACGCGTCGGTCGTCGCGCTGACACTCGACGAGACGAACCAGCGCCTGCTCGTCGCGGGTGGCAGCTACGGCGTGCTCGACATCGCGCTCGGCGGCGCGTCGTTTCCGGTCACGGTGCGCGACGATCCCGGCGACAAGGTCTGCTTCGAGGTCGCGCTGACGCCGACGCACGCGCTCGCCGTGTTCGGCGCCGTGAATGCCTCGGAGCTGCGCATCTACGACCGCGCGACGCTGTCCCTCGTCAGCACGACGTCACTCGGCACCGGAACCGCGTTCGCGATCGCGCTCGAAGGAACCTTCGCCTACGTCGCGATGGGCATCGGCGGTCTCGTACGCGTCGACTTCAGCGTGCCGGCGACGCCGGTCGTACAGCCGGGTCCCGTGTTCCCGGTCTCGGTGTTCGGCGAGCCCGCGCGCGCGCGCGACGTGGCGGTCGACAGCGGTCGTCTCTATGCGGCGGTCGACGGCTACGGTCTCCTCGCGGTGCGCACGACCGTGCCTTGGGGACCCGGCATGGCCATGAGCGTGACGCCGCTCACGGGACCTGGGCCCGGCGGCACTGCGACGTTGTATGCGCACCACGTCGCGGCGCGCGGCGGCATCATCGCGGTCGGTGCGAACGTGGTGGCCGGGCGCGAGGCCGACGGCGGTCCCTACACTTCGTACGGGCCGATGAACTACAGCCTCGCGGTCGGCGGTGTCGTCACGCCCGCGCCGCTCGCAGCGATGGACGCGCTGTATCTGTTCCAGCAGGGGACCACGGGCCTCGTGCAACTGCAGCGAGAAGACCTCGCTGGCGCGTGGCGCGAGCTGATCCTGCGGCCCACGCGGCTGTGGGAAGTGCACCTCGGCCTCGGCTTCGTCGCGCGCACGGCCGCCGTGCCCGTGAGCGTGCTCGCGACGTATCGCCCCGTCGGCAATGCTCCGGCCGAGGCGCTCGTGAGCCTGCGCGATCCCGACGTGATCCTGAGCGGGCAGGACAGCGCGGGCACAGTGTATTCGGGGCTGCTCGACATCTCCGATCCGGACCACATCGCGCCGATTCCGGGTACGGCGAGCAACGGGGGCCTCGGCCTCTGGTTCGACGCGCATTGGCCCGATGCGAACCCGACTCGCGAGTGGTTCGTCGGCAACGGCAACGACACGTTCCGGCTGCATCGCTTCGACGCGTCACAGCCCGCGTTGGGCCACTATTGGGAACTGCCGTCGCCCGACGATCCGCCGGCCGGGTTCAACAACGGTCGCAACTACTTCCTGTCCTGGCTCGATGGCGATCTCTTGCTGTTGACGCGCGCCGGCACGCGATGGGGCCTCGTCGGTTACTCGAAGTCGGCAATCGTCGCCGAAGCGGCGATCAGGCCGCCGGGCTCGACGCTGACGACTGCTCCGCTGTGGCAGCTCGAGACCCACTTCGCGGGTGAGCTGGACCAGGGGCAGACGTGGCGCTGCCGCACGTTCTCGCTGCCGTCGGGGCAGCGCATCGCGGCGATCGCGGCGGGCTTCCATACGCAGGCGGGACCGAACGCGTCGCGCCCGCAGATCGTGCTCTACGACATCTCTGCGGGCACCACGGCGACGCCGACGCTTCTCGCCACCGTGCTCGGGCCGAACCTCGCGGGCAACGCTGTGGCCGTGAGTGCTGTGACGGTCGGCACGACGACGTATCTGTTCGTCGCCGACTTCGGCTACGGCCTGCACGTGTTCGACGTGAGCAACCCGCTCACGCCGGTGCTCGTCGGTGGCTGGGCCTCGCCGCCGAACGTCTTCGACGGCTGGATCGACCATCCGAGCGATCTCGAGCTCGACCGCGATGCGACGACGGGCAACCTCTATGCGTACATGACGGTCTGGCGGCGCGGCCTGCTCCGCATCGACGTCACGAACCCCGCCTCGTTCAGCCTGCCTGTGGTCGCCGAGCACGACACGCCAGGGTTGCCGTATGGCATCGCGATCCGCAATGCGTATGGCGCACGCGGCATCGTGCTCGCCGACCATCAGGCGGGGCTGCGGCTCTACGGCGAGTACGCGAGCTGGATCCCGTACGGCAGCGGTTGCGCCGGCACCGGCGGCGTGCCCGCGCTGCAGGTCGTGAGCGCGCCATCACTCGGCAGCACGCTGACGCTCAGCGTGCAGAACCTCGGCGCCGGCATCGCCGTCATGGTCACGGGCCTTGGCCAGGTCGCTCTGCCGTTGCAGCCGATCGGTCTCGGCTTTGGACCCGGTTGCACGCTGCTCGTGACGCTCGACGCGCTCGACGTGCTGCTTCCGGTTGGCGGCAGCGCCACGTGGAGCCTGCCGATTCCGAACCTGCCAGCGCTGGTCGGGCTGCACTTGTTCAACCAGGCCGCCGAGCTCAACGTCGCGTCGGCGATCTCCAACGCCGGCGACGGCAAGATCGACTAGGACGCTGCGAGACCAGCCGCCGCCGCCTTGCCGCCGTTCCTACCGCCGCCTACGCTCCGTCGGTGAGCAGCCCGAGCGAAGTGATCGATGCAATGAAGCATGCGCTCGCCAAGGAGCCGCATGTGCGCTGGGCATATGTCTTCGGTTCGGCAGCGCGCGGCACCACCTACCGCGACGTCGATGTCGCGATCATGCCGGCTGCGTCGATGCCTGCCGGAGTCGTGGCGTGGGGAGCGATCGTCGCACGCCTGGAGGCCGCTGCACGAACCAAGGTCGACCTCGTCGACCTGAGCCAGGACAACCTGCCACTGGTCGGACCCATGCTCACCGAACGGGTACTCGTGCTCGACCGCGAACGCGACGCCAGGTGCGCCTTCGAAGCAGAAACGACTTCGCGCTGGCTCGACTTCCGACCCGCGTACGAAGAGTTCCTGCGGGTGCGCACGCTCGCCATGCAGAGACGTCTGCAAGGGGCGCGGTGATGGTCGAACCCGATACCGTTCGCAAGCGGCTCGCACAGCTGCAGGATGCCCTGTCCGACCTGCGACGCTACCGTGCGAAGTACGATTCCAGAGTGCTGCTCGTCGACCGCGATGCGCAACACATGGTCCTGCACGCGCTGTACGTGGCGGCCCAGTCGGCAATCGATCTCGCACTCCACGCAGCCGCCGATTCGGAACAGGCCACAGCGACGACCTACCAACAGGCCTTCGAACGACTGGCCGCGGCTGGACGTCTGGATCGCTCGCTGGCCGCCCGTTTGATGGGATGGGCTGGACTGCGGAACGTGCTTGCGCACCACTACGCGAACATCGACTACGCGCGCATTGCGGCGACCTTGGCGAACGAACTGCCCGACCTCGAGCAGTTCGCGGCCGTGGCAAGCGGTTGGATCTGAGGCGCACCCACCGGGGTTCCGCGTCCGGGTCGAGGATCGCAGCGGGCCGACGTCGGCTCCGGCCGCAGTGCTCCAGCGCGGCGATCCCATGGTGCCGATTGACGCTGGCCCGCGCCGAAGGTTCGCGCTGCAGATGCCTGTGTTCACGCGGCAGCGGTTGACAGCGACTGCGCGTCCGGACGACGACGCACTCGTGGTCGGCGTCCTGCCCGACCGCCAGCCGGGCTCGGTGACCATGCTGTTCGTCGAGTGCGACGTGATCGGTACTGCTGTCGTCGCCGCGGAACAATCCGCCGAGCTCGCATCGCGATGAGATTGCGGGGCAGATCGCCGGGGCCAGGCATCTGCTGCGTGAGGTTGTGCAGATCAGTTGCGAGCAGACACTCTCGGGAGCTGCCGCGGTCGTCACTCGATCTTGACCGCGAACGGTGCGACGAGCGTGTGGTCGCCGAAGCGGATGCCGAGCTCACCCTCGGTCTTGCTGCCGTCGTTCATCGCGAGCGTGAACGTCAGCTCCTGTGCAACCTTGTCGCCGGTCGTGTGCTTCATCGCGACTTCGATGCCGCCGCCGAGCTTCGCCGCCATGGCCGCGTCGAGCTTCGCCTTGCGGACCGCGACCGGGTCGTGGAACGCGAGCACGATCGTGTCGGCGTTCTTCTGCTCGAGCGTCAGGTAGTAGTAGCCCGCCGGCACCACCGTGCCGCCGAACTTGAGGTCGAGCGATGTGTCGATGCGCGTCCAGAATTCGGAGCCGAGACGCCACTTCTGGCCCGTGACCTTGCCGGTCTTCAGCTGCTCGCCGAACTCGGCGCGCCACGGCAGCGGCGACCAGTCGACCGCGATCTCGCCCGGTGCGGTGCGCTTGATGAACCAGGCGATGCGCGCGCTCTTGCGGTCGACGCACTTCTCGTACACGAAGGCGGTCGCAGCGCCGCCCTTCGCCTTCATCGCGGCCTCGATCTTGGCGTAGCGCGGGTCGCTGCGGAGCGCCTTGAGGTCTTCGTCGCCGTTCAGCTGATCGACGTCGGCGAAGCCGCCCGCGACGCACTTCTCGAGCCAGGCGAACGCCTCGTCGGCGTTGCCCTTCAGCGCGTGCACGCAGGCGATGTTGTATGTCGCCACGCCAGCGAACTTCGGGAACTCGGCCGCCTTCGTGTGCGCGGGCAGCGCCTCGTCGAGCTTGCCGGCGATGTGCAGCGAGTAGCCGAGCAGCTGCCAGGCCTGGCCGTCCTTCGGATCGGCGGTGGTGATCTTCTTGAAGGTCGCCGCGGCGGTCTCGAAGTCCTTCGCCTGCAGCGCGGCGTTGGCTTCCTTGCGCAGCTTGGCCAGATCGGCGGTGGCGGCATCCTGGGCGAAGAGGAACGGGGAAAGCGCAGCGAGGGCCAGCGCACGGGACAACGAGAGACGCATCGGGACCTCCGGGGAGAACCTCCCGCGGGCTGCGGGAGATGGTGGTCTCTACGGGCCGACCGGGGCGCGTGCGTAATGGAACATTGCCGCGAATGCGGTGCTGGAGCCGCAGGTCGTGCCGGTCACCGCGCCACCGTGAAAGCGAAGCGCTGACGCCCTTGGTCTAGCCAGGCTTCCAGTCGCGGACCAACTCCACCGCAGCACGAGGTTCGGGCCCTGCCGCCGCGCGCCGGCACATCGAGTGGCCGGCCCAGATCGCGACGATCCCGACGAGCTCGCCGACGTAGAGTCCCTCGACGACACCCGCTTTCGCCATCGCGCCGCCGATGCCCGGCAGCACGCCACCGAACGCGATCAGCGCCGTTCCCGCCGCACGCTCGCCCGCGCCAGGCGCCGGTGCCATGAGCCAGAAGCGCACCGCCGAGACCAGAGCACCGCCGACGAGGAACGCGGCCGCGTAGAGGTTCACCGCGGGTGTGCACAGTCGGATCCAACGCCAGCCCAGAACCGCACCCGATGGCCGGTGCGGCTCGAGCTGCGCAAGGTCGAGCGGCGACAGCAGCACCGCGACCGACAGCGCGACGACGATCGCGCTACTGACCGCCGTCAGCGCGTGCGCGACGCGCCGGCGGCACAACAAGTAGACGCTGCCGGTCGCGAGCGGATAACCGCCGAACAGCGCGCCTGCGACATACCACCACCGCGTCAGTTCCGAGGAGTTGCCGAACAGCGTGATCGCCGACTCGAGCGCCGTGCCGGCGCCATAAGCGAGGACGCCGGCCGACCACCAGGCGAGGTGCGGCGGGAACGAGCGCAGTCGACCGTGCCGCAGCAGCGCGACGAGGAACGCGGCGGACAGCGCCGTCGTCGCGATCGGCAGGTAGTGCACGAAGGCAGGAGCCGCGGAGACGATCACGGCAAGCAGAGTGCCGCAAGGTGCGCCCCCCTGCGTCTCGCCAACGTCACTCAGTTCGCCGAGGTCGGTGATCGCCAAGGTCGACCCGTCCTTCGAGCGACTCGCGCCTGCGATCGCCGAGTGCTTCGCCGGTCTCCGCGTCGAAGTGCGGCTCGAACCGTGCTTCCTCGGCGAGCAGGAGGAGCGCGTCTGCCTTCGCCGTGCCGGTGACCACAGCCGAGCGTGGAGACGTGCCGCAGCGCCTTGAACGTGCTCATGGATGGCAGCCGCGGCGTGCTCGCCGACGCGCGCGCTGTGGGCACGATCCCGGTCTCGGGGCCGGGCAGGTTCAAGGCCATCCTGTTGATCGAGCGTGTGGTCGTCGACACGAATTACAACGGTCCGGTTCTACCGAGAGAGATCGAGGTCCGCGGCGCCGACGATGCAGTCGTCGTGCTCGACATCGAACCGAAGGTGGTCGCGAAGGTCCTCGAGCAGCTGTCGCGCAATCGGTGACGGTGGCGCCGACGGCGTCACGGCAGCGTCTTCTCGGTCCCTTCGCGCTACCGAGAGCCGTGCGCCCCTTCCACAGCCTCCTCGGACCCAGCATGATCGCGCCCATGTCGCTGCGTTCCGCTTGGCTCTACCTCGCGCTCACGGTCCCGGTCGCGGCGCAGGATCCGGCCTGGCGTCTGCCCGAGCGCGGCGCGGCCGAGTACCGGCGCAAGGCGACAGCCCACAGCGTCGTTGCGGACTCGCAGGCGGCGGTGGCGAAGCTCGAGGCAAAGGACGCGGTGCCGGCGGGATTCCTGCCGCGCCTCGTGCCGGCACCGTGGTTGTGCCAAGGCGAGTTCACTCCGGACCAGCGTGCGATCGGCGACGAGCCGCGCGACCTTCGCGACGTGCTGCGCGCCGTGGCCTGCGACCTGCGCCTCTCGACGACTGTGCGATCGCGCTACCTGCGCCTCTTGCCGTTCGGCGACCTCGTGCTCACGGGACGCGTCGAGGCGCCCGACGCCGAAGGGCGCCAGTCGTTCACGCTCGAGGTCGCAAGCGCCGATCCCGAGCAGCGCCCCGGCGAGGCGAAGGCGGCGCTGCAGCGCTTCGTGCGCCCGCTGTGCCGCCGCTCGGCGCGCGGCACGGTGACCGTGACACGCACCTGGGACGCCGGAGCCGGCGTCGTGCGTTTGTTCCGCGCCGAGATGACGCTCGTGTTCGAAGAGGACAAGGGTCGGTTCCGCAAGCTCGTGATCACCGACGAGTGGGACCTCGCCGGCGTGCACGAGAACCAGGACACCGCGTTCCGCGAGGATGTCGCGAAGGCGATCGCCGACGGTGTGAACTGGCTCAAGCGCGAGCTGAAGGACCTCGGCCGCCCGCACATGAAGGACCAGGAGGACGGGGCACGCAGCTATGGTTCCGGGCGCATCGCGTTGGCGCTGCTGACCCTGTTGCATGCGGACGTTCCCGCTGCGGATCCCATCGTCGCCGCTGCGTTCGACGAGTTACGGGGCCGCGTCCTAGTCGACACCTACTCGCTCGGTGTGGCGCTGATGGCGATGGCCGCGCGCCATGCGCCGCCCAACGAGGCCGAGATGCTGCGATCGGGAGCGCTGAGCGCGCCGAAGCCGCGCGTGCTCGCCGCCGCGGACAAGGAGCTCGCCGCGCAGTGGCTCGAGAGTCTGATGAAGAACCTCGACACGCGCGTCGATGCGGGCTACCGGCTGCGCTTCAACTACACCGCGGGTCCGCGCTTCGACAACTCGGTGACGCAGTACGGGCTGCTCGGTCTGTTCGCGGCCCAGCTGTGCCAGCTCGAGGTGCCGTCGACCAGGTGGCGCGCCGCGGCGACGCACCTGATGGAAGTGCAGGATGCCGCGAACGACCGCGAGTTGAAGTTGTCGTTGACCCGCTACCGCGACCTGCGCGCCAACAGCGACAGCGACAATGGCAGGACGCGCGCTGTGGGCGGCCTCGTGGTGCCGGCGCGCGGCTTCGCCTACCAGCTGCCCGATCGTCCCGCCTACGGGTCGATGACGACGGCCGGCACCGGTGGTCTCGTGATCGCGCGCGCCGGCCTGCTGCAGGCGGGCCTCGCCAAGGCCGACGTGATGCCGAAGATCAACGCGGCGATCGACGCGGGGTTCGCGTGGCTGGCGGCGGAGTTCCACGTGCGCAGCAACCCGGGCTTCGTCGATCGCGCCGACGACAGCTGGTACTACTACCTCTACGGTCTCGAGCGCACGTGCGAGCTGGCCGGCGTGGCGCGCATCCAGGGTCGCGACTGGTACTACGAAGGCGCGCTGCAGCTGCTGGCGCAGCAGGGCCGCAGTGGCGCCTTCCGCACCGAGCACGAGAGGGGGCTGCTGCTCGACGCGACGTGCTTCGCGGTGTTGTTCCTGAAGCGCGCGTCGCTCGGTGTGACCACGGGCGGCTGATGCACGGGCGCGCGCAGTGCGCAGGCACCTCGCTTCGTTCCGCTGCTGTCGCGCGCCGCGCTCGAGCCCTCTCTCGAAGCTGCCGCTGGTGTCGTTCAGCTCGACGATGGCCGGTGGTGCGAAGCGCGCTTTACCTGTCGGTCCCCTTGCGGCACGCTGCGCGCATGCAGTTCGCCCCTCTCTCGATCGGACGAGTCCGCATCGGCATGCCGGCCGTGCAGGCGGCGCTGAGCGGCTACTCCGACCTCGCGATGCGCACCGTCGCGCGCGAGCACGGGGCAGCCTACGCACTCAACGAGGTCGTGCTCGACGAGCACGTGTTGAAGCGCGGCAAGCTGCAGCGGCGCATCCTGTCGGTTCCCGAAGTCGATCACCCGATCGGCGGCCAGCTCATGGGCAGCGCGCCCGAGACGTTCGGCGCCGCGGCGCGTGAGCTCGTGCGCGGCGGCTACGACGTCGTCGATCTCAACTTCGGCTGCCCCGTCAACAAGGTCCTCGGCCGCCGCCGCGGCGGTTGGCTGCTGCAAGATGCCGACCAGGCGCTCGCGATGGTCGACGCGGTGCTGCAGGCCGTCGCGGGCGACGTGCCAGTGACGGTCAAGATGCGGCGCGGCTCCGACGATTCCCCCGAAGCCGAAGCGCGTTTCTTCACGATCCTCGAAGGCGCCGTGTCGCGCGGCGTGACCGCGGTCACCGTGCACCCGCGCACCGTGGAGCAGAAGTACGTGGGGCCGAGCCGTTGGCCGTTCCTCGCGCGCGTGAAGCGTCACCTCGGCGACTTCTGCGTGCTCGGCAGCGGCGATCTGTTCTCGCCGTTCGACGCGGTCGCGATGCTGCGCGAGACCTCTGTGAACGGCGTGACGATGGCGCGCGGTTGCATCGGCAACCCGTTCGTGTTCGGCCAGATCGAGGCGCTGCTCGCGGGCCGCAAGGCGCTGCGGCCCACTTCGGCACTGCAGCGCGACGCTCTGTTGCGGCACTGGCAGCTCGCAGTCCCTTGCTACGGCGGTGAACGGAACGCGCTGCCGCACGTGCGCATGCACGCGATCAAGTACGGGCAATACCATCGCGATCCCGTGTGGGCGCGCGAACGGCTCGTGACGATGCGCGGTCCCGAGGACTTCGTGCGGCTCGTCGACGAGGTGTTCGCCGATCGTCACGACGAGGGCGTGCGGCGCGAGCTCGAGCCCGCCGACGCCGTGGCACCGGCCATCGCGAGCTGCAGCGAGTAGAGATCCGGGCTATCCTGCCGCCGAGATGAAAGCCACCACGACCGTCCTCGTCCTCTGCCTCGCCGCCTGCAACTCCACCTCGTCGATCGGACCGACGCCGGGCGCGATCGGTTTCGACGCGGCGGCGGAGGATTGGCGCTTCTCGAGCACGGGTGGGGAAGGGCCGCGAGCGACGTGGCAGGCTCGTGCGGATCCGCATGCCGTGTCGCCGCCGAACGTCATGTCGATGGTGGCGCCGAATCACAAGTCGCAGGATCGCTTCAACATTTGCTGGAGCGACGACCAGAAGTTCGTCGACGGCAAGCTCGCGGTGGCCGTGCGCGCCGACCGCGGCGACGTCGATCGCGGTGGCGGGCCCATATGGCGCGTGCAGGACGACGAGAACTACTACCTCTGCCGGTGGAATCCGCTCGAGAACAACTTCCGCGTGTATGTCGTCACGGGAGGAGTGCGCCGGCAGCTCGCGACCGCGACCGTCGAGGCGGCGCCGACCGGTTGGCATCGCATCGAGGTCGAACACAAAGGCGTGCGCATCACCTGCTGGCTCGATGGCGTGAAGCTGCTCGAAGCGACCGACAGCGAAATCCCGGGTGCCGGCGGCGTCGGGCTGTGGACGAAGGCCGATGCGTGCACGTCGTTCGACGATCTCGTCGTGCGGCCCGGCGGCTCGTAGCGGCTAGGCCGTGGACGGCGCGCCGTCGCGCAGACACGTGGCGAACGACTCGTGATCGACGTTCGCGCCGCAGACGATGAGCCCGATGCGCTGACCCTGCAATCGCTCGCGGCGCTGCAACATCGCGGCCGTCGTCGCGGCGCCGGCCGGCTCGACGGCGAGCTTGGCATCGGCGAACAGGAGCCACATCGCGCGGCGCATCTCGTCGTCGTCGATCTTGACCAGTTCGTCGAGGTGCTTGCGACAGAGCTCGAACGTGAACGGCAGCGCCATCGGCGCGCCGAGACTGTCGGCGATCGTCGCAACCGCCGCGATGCGCTGCGGACTGCCCGCGGCGAAACTGCGGTGCATCGTGTCGGCGCCCGCGGGCTCGACTCCGATCACGCGACAGCGCGGCTGCAGCTGTTTCGTCGCACAGGCGACGCCCGCGGCGAGCCCGCCGCCGCCGATCGGCACGAACATCGCGTCGAGCTGTCCGGTCTGCCGCAGGAACTCCATGCC
Organism: Planctomycetota bacterium; assembly: GCA_035649575.1. Taxonomy (GTDB): domain Bacteria; phylum Planctomycetota; class UBA1135; order UBA1135; family UBA2386; genus DASVAL01. The sequence goes on along the minus strand of DASRJH010000116.1, from coordinate 639 downwards.
GAGCGTGGCGGCTCCTTGCACCATCGCTTCGCTCTCGAACGGATGCACGAAGAACCGGCCCTCGTCGGTCTCGATCTGCTTCGCCATCGCGAACGCGGCCGCGACGTCGGTCGTGAGCACGACCTCGGCGCCAAACGCGCGGCTCGCTTCGATGCGCGCGCGGTTGGCGGTCTGTGGCATCACGACCTTCGCGTGCGTGCCGAGCGACCGCGCGGCATGAGCGACGGCGATCGCGTGGTTGCCGGCGCTGACCGCGGTCACGCCGCGCTTGCGCTGCTGCTCCGACAGCCGCTGCATTGCGAGCAGGACGCCGCGCACCTTGAACGAGCCCGTGTGCTGGAACAGCTCGAGCTTGAGCCACGGCGTGGAGCCCGCGGGCTTCTGCAGGTCGATGCGATGACCCTGCCACTGCCAGGCCGGAGTCTCGCGCACGAGCGCGCCGAGCTCGCGCCGCGCGAGCTGGATCTGTTCGACGCTCGGCGCGGTCAAGGGGCTTTCGGCGGTCGGGTTCATGAGGCGGAGCGGTGGGGGGGACGTGATCACCAGCGGTGGAACGCCGGATGCCCTTCCTTGACGGCGACGAAGAGCCCGTCGCAGGTGGCGGTCACGCGACCGCCGGCTTCGAGCGTGCCCGCGATG
>DASRJH010000115.1:0-7623 GCA_035649575.1 Planctomycetota bacterium | reverse complement strand
CAGCGCCCTCACGACGCTGCCGAACGGCGACCTCGTGGCTGGGGGTTCGTTCACGACCGCAGGAGGCGTTGGTGCCAGCTGCGTCGCGCACTGGAATGGCACGAGTTGGTCGTCGCTGGAGTCGGGAATGAACGGCCTGGTCTACGCCCTCACGACGCTGCGCAACGGGGACCTCGTGGCGGGTGGCGCGTTCACGACGTCCGGTGGGGTCGTCTCCACGAACGTCGCGCAACTGACGACGACTTGCCCCGCCACTGCTGTCTCGTACGGTGCTGGCTGCACCGGCTCCGGTGGCCTCAATGTGCTCGCCGCCACGAACCTGCCGTGGATCGGAGCCACGTTCCGCGCCAGGGCGACGGGCATGCCGCCGTTGGCGCTGGTGCTCTCCGTCTACGGGTTCACGCCTCTGTCCATTCCGTTTGTCAGCGTTCTCCCGCAGGGGCTGCCGGGCTGCGACATCCTCATGACCGGGGATCTCATCGATGTCCTGTTGCCCAACGCCGGCATCGTGCAGACGCAGGTTGCGTTGCCAAATGCCCCGGCTCTCGTGGCGCAGACGTTCCATCACTACGTAGTGCCGTTCGAGATCGACCTTGCGATGAGCATCACCGCCATCACGAGCTCGAACGCACTGACCTGCACTGTCGGGGCGTTCTGACTCTGCCATTCACCCACGCCAACTACCTGCCATGATCCGCGTGCGCGTCAGGTTCCCCAGACGCGCGCAACTCAGCGGTGACCCAAGAGCACTTTCCGCATGACGGAACTCGACCCTGTCCTGCTCGATCGACTCAAGGCCGCGGCCACGGCGGTGCGGCAACACGCGTATGCGCCGGCGTCGTCGTTCCACGTCGGCGCGGCCGTGCTGGCCGACGACGGCCGCGTGTTCGCCGGTTGCAACGTCGAGAACGCGAGCTACGGACTCACGATCTGCGCCGAACGCGCCGCGGTGTGCGCGGCGGTCGCGGCTGGAGTGCGCGTGCTGCGCGCGGTTGCGGTCGCGACGGATCTCGCGGAGCCGGCCCGGCCGTGCGGCGCCTGCCGCCAGGTGCTGGCCGAGTTCGGTCGTTCGATGGCGATCGTGCTGTGCGGTCGCGGCGACGTCGTGCGCCACACGACGCTCGACCGGCTGCTGCCCGAGCCGTTCAGGTTTGCCGACGTGCACCGCGGTCGCACGTAGGCACCACCTTCTTCGCGAATGCCACCGCGCTCCTACATGGCACAATGCGGCTTCCCACGACATGGAGCGTGATGACGAAAGCGCGCTTCCTCCTGGTGTTCTGTCTCGCCTGCGCCACAGCACCGGCGCAAGCGACCGATGCGAAGCAGCTGGTTGAATGGCTGGCTGACGGAGCGACGCACGGTGCCGCCCGCAAGCGCCTGCTCGCCCTTGGCGCCAGTGCGGCCGCACCGCTCGCGGCTCGCATCGGCACAGCGCCCGCCGACCATGCGTGTGCGTGCCTCGAGGTGCTCGGTGAGCTCGGGCCGGCGGGGGGCGCTGCCGTGCCGACGTTGGTCGATTTGCTGCGCGATCGCCGACGCGCCGCGGAGCTCCGGGTAGCGCTGGTGGCGGCGCTCGCGGAGCTGATCCCGTATCGTGGCGACGGCATCGAGATCACCACTGGGGATCTGGCGACACTCGGCCTTGGGGCGGGTCGCGCGGACGGAAACTGGACGCGACTGTTGGAGCGCCAGCAGTTCCCCCGCGGCCTGGACCTCGACGCGCTGCACGCGGCTGCCGCAGGTCGCCGACCGCTCCATGTCGAAGTTGCGATCGAACAGCTCGGCGCGCGGGGACCGGCGGCGTCGCGCGCGGTGCCGCTATTGCGCACGGTGCTCGACCGGCCGGAGCCGCGCATCCTGCTGACCGACTCTCGCGTGCCGCTGCATCGCAAAGCCGCGAAGGCCCTGCTCGCGATCGCGCCCGACGCGCCCGAAGCGGCCGCCGCACGCGCCGTGCTGGCGGGCACGTGGTCGCCACCCGCTCCCCCCGAGCCCGTAGTGCCGGAACGGGCGCGACGCCGGGTCGACGAGCTGCTCGACGCGCTCGAGGCCGCGGAACCCGCGCGGCGTCTGGCGGCAGCCGACAACCTCGTCGCGCTCGGTGGCATCGCGGTGGGCCCGGTTGCATCGCGGCTCGACCCATCCGCCGGCGCCCAGACGATCGACGGTGCGCTCGACGTGCTGTGCCGCCTCGGCAAGCAATCCGTGCCCGCCGTGCCGGCGATCGCCGAGGCGCTGTTGCGACTGCCAGCGGCCCACACGATCGCCGTGGTGCGCGCGCTCGGCGCCACGGTACCGTGGTCGACGGACGCGTTCGTTTATCCGAGCTGCTCCTACAGCGTCGGGCGCCTCGTGATCGAGGGCCACCAGATCGCCGGCACGATCGACGTGCCGTTCCTCAATGCGTTCCAGGCGGCCATGATGGAGATGCACGTCGCGATCGCGATCCCTGTCGATGGCTCGCCGGAGCAGCTGCGCCCGCTGCTGAGCGATCCCTGGGTGGCCCACCGCCGCCGCGCCCTCGAGGTGATCGCTGCGCGGGGCGCGGAGTGCGCGGGCCTGCTCGACACCCTCGCCCCGATGCTCCAAGCGCCGCAGCCGCCCGAGTCCGTGATGGAGATGATGGATGCGCGGACCACGGTAGCGATCCATGTCGACCGCAGCGACGTGATCCAGCGCCTCGCCGCTGCGGCGATCGTGGCGGTCGCGCCGGCCGACCACGCGCTGGTCGCGGCCGCGCGTGAACGGCTCGCGCAGCCCGAAGCGAAGTGACCTCGCTCAGGCACGCTATCCGGCAGAGGCTGGCCGGGTTCGGCCGTTGTGCTCGGCGAACTCGGGTCCGCCGGTGGCACGGCCGTGCCAACGTTGGTCGAAGTGCTGCGCAACCCCACGCCGCGCTGACCAGGTCGACGTGAAGATCGCGCTGGTGGCGGCGCTCGCGGAGCTGATCCCGTATCGTGGCGACGACATCGAGATCACCGTCCTCGATCAGGCGGCCGAGTCTGGACCGGCACCAGTCCGTGCTCTCCGCACGGACTCTCGGAGAGCGCGAGTACTGGTTAGCAGACGGAGAATACGGCGCCCCAGCGGCTGTGGGGCAAACGTGGCCGAGCGAGAAGCTGTGGCGACGCGCGCCGGAACTGCCAGGGCCACGCTTGGGGGCTCGTGGCGCGTTCTCAGGACCGATCCGAACAAACGAGGGTTCACAGCCACGGGGCGGTGGCGGTTCGGGGGTGGCGTGGAGCGGCGGTGTGGCGCGGGGTTGTGTGCTTGGGTTACCAGCGGTCGCGATTGCCACCGCCGCCATCTCGCCGATCGCCGCCGTAGCCGCCGCCACCGCCGCCACCACCGGTTCGCGGCTTGCGCTCCTCGGCCTCGTTGACGCGCAGGGCGCGACCATCCACCTCGACGCCATTCATGGCCTTGATGGCGGCCTGGGCGTCACTGTCGGTTGCCATTTCGAGGAACGCGAAACCACGCGAGCGGCCGGTGTCGCGGTCCATCACGACCTGCGCGTTTGCGACCTTGCGGCCATCCTGCTCGAAGGCCGTGACCAAGTCGCCCTCGATGGTGTTGAAGGACAAGTTGCCGATGTAGAGACGCTTACCCATGGAAAACTCACTCTTGGATTGTCAGCGAAAGGCGCTCGCGAAGATGCGAGGCGCGTTGGGAACGACCGCGGGGAAGCTGAATCCAGAGCAGAACCCTGAGGGCGGCGCAACCGGCTGCGCGATCCATCGGACCGGTCCTGTGTGGCATGGCCAAGCAGGCGAGCAGAACGGTAGCCGCTGGGGCGTCCCATTCCCATCGCAGCTTCAAGTTGCCCATGCGCCGCCGACCGAGAGCAGATCGCCGTCGGTCAGGAAGACATGATGACCGCAGAGCTGCGAGTAGCCGGCCGGCATCGTGTCGGGCTGGTTCACCGGATCCTCGGGATGACTGCGGTGCCGCTGTGGTGGTTCGACGGCAGCGACCTCGATGCCGTTGCCTTCGGAGTCGCGGACAACCGCACGCACACCTTCTCATGGTTCGACGAGCCAGCCCTCGCGAAGCTGCTTGAGCAGTTGAAGAAGGAGGACTCGCTCGAAGGCGTCGGCTCCGGCACACATCGAGTTGGACGCGCTGATCCTCCACAAGCGGGGGCGCGACGTAATCGAGCGGCTGGCGCATCCGGAAGCGAAGTGACCTAGGTGGGCTGCGCGCGTTCAATCGCCGAGCACGAACACGAGCCCCGGCGTGAACGCGATGCTCTGCGAAGCGCCCGCGTCGACGACGATGGCCTGCATGTAGAGCGAGAAGCCGCAGAGTGCGTGGTCGAGTGGGATCGCGAGCGGGACCTGCGCGCCGCCAGGCGGCACGACGACGCCGAGGCTCACGAGCGGGAACACGAGCGCCGTGCCGCCCCACGGCGTCACGACGCTGATCGGCGTGTCGCCGAAGAAGATCGCCGCGACGGTCGGCGCGCCCGCCGAGTTGCCGAGCAGCAGGTTCGGCGTCGTGCTGAGCACGGGGGCCGCCGACGAACCGAGGCTTGGGACGCCGGTCGTGCCCGGATGGCCCGCGCCGTAGTTCGAGAACGACGCCGGCGAAAACACCCAGGTCTGGAACGCGAGGTCCCAGACGGACAGCGGAATCGTCTGCTGGATGAAGATCTGGCCGCCGGCGTATCCCGACGACGGCGCTTCACCCCACCAGGCGTAGCTCGGCGTGCTCGGCGGGTTCGGGCTCGTGAGCGCGAGCGCGAGCACGTCGTTTTCGGTGACGAACACGTTGGCCGCCGTGAAGTCGATCAGCACGGGCGAGGGCGTCGAGATCGCGATGCTCGCGGGCTGCAGCGTCACGGTCGCGAGCACGGTCGTCGTCGGCACTCCGGCGCTCGTCGTCACGAGGTCGACCGTGAGCGGGTTCGTGCAGAAGCCGTTGTGGTGCTTGATCCGCGAGATCTCGACGAACGTGAGCTGGCCGCTGAGACCGGCCGTGAACGTCTGCGTCACGGGCTGATTCTGCGTGACCTCGAGTCCGTTCGTCAGCGGATTCGGCAGGTAGCTCTGGTCGAGGCAACCGGTCTGGGCGGCTGCCGTGCCGGCGAGGGAGAGCGTGAGGATGTACGTCAGGGTGTGGGGTGGCATGATGCGGCACAAGCTACCCGAGCTGGCGCGAGTCCGCGCGGGGCCGCTGACGAACGGGCACGACGGCACCGGGTCGTGCCCTCGCGGTTCGCTCAGTTCGACTGCACGGCGATCGTCAGGCCGTTGCTCGCCGAGAGACCCTGAGGCCCACACTGCGCGTCGAAGAACACGAACTGCCCGAACACCGTGAACTGGAGCAGTGCCATGCTGTTCGGGATCGGTAGCGGCTGGCGCTGCAGCCCGAGCCCGAACGTTGCGGGCGCGTAGGCCGCGATCGTGATCACGCTCTGCGGCGTGAACGCGAGCGAGACGCCGAGGAACGGCGGCTGCACCGGCGCCTGCTGCGCGGCGATGACGAACAGACCGATCGGGCTATGCGTCGGCGCCTTGGTGCACCAGATGTTGAACGCGCTGTTGCCGAGGTTCGCGAGGCTGCCGATCCCGATGTCGGCCGGGCGCGGGCACGTCGTCGTGCTCGGGCCGTAGTCCGAACTCGCCGAGTAGCCGCCGCCGGTCAGCAGCGGACCGTCGACGAAGGTATTGAACGTGCCGAACCCCGTGCCGCTGAGGCCGATGCTGCTTTCGTAGAAGTCCCCGTCGAGGTTGTACGTGAGGACCTTGCCGGGCATCGACAACAGCGTCGAGTTCTGCGTCGCCGCGATCTCGGCGGCGCTGCGCGGCATCGGCCAGATGCGCAGTTCGTCGATGTATCCGTTCCACGTCTCGCGCCCGGGGATGGTCCGGTTGCCGTTGCCGATGCGCAGCACGCCGCCGAGGTTCTGCACTTCGTAGGCAGCGCCGAGCGTGAGGGTCGCGACCTGGACGCTGTTCTTGAACAGCGTCATCACCTGCCCGTCGTAGGTCGCCGCGAGGTGCGTCCAGTTGCTGAGCTCGCCCGCGGCGAACGGCCAGGTCAGCGACTGGAGCACGCCCGCCCCGTCGCGCACGAGGAACTCGACGATGCGGTTGTTCGTGCTGCCCGAGGCAACGCGCAGCAGCCAGCTCGCCTGCGTGTCGGCGTTCTGGCTGACGATGGTCGGGAAGTAGGGGACGCCGGTCGGCATCGTCGCGTCGTCGAACCGGACCCACGCTTCGACGGTCAGCCCCGTGGGCGGCACCGTGGCGGCGTGGAACGGGACGTTGGCGCCGCCGTCGAGGCCAGCGTAGAGGATGACGGCATAGCCCTGAGCCGGCAGCAGCGCTGCGAACAGGGACGCGGCAAGAAAGCGTATGGATTCGGGAAGCGACATCGTGGATCCGGGAGGTGAAACGCCAAGTCGAGGGTAGGGGGAGTCGCCGGGTTTCGCGTGGCAATCTCCAGTCGTTACAGGAACTCGCGTGCCGCGCATCGAGCATTCGGCGCGACAGTTGCTCGGGCGACCAAGGGCCGGGAAGATGGCGTGCCGTCTTGGTGAAGCTGTCTTGATTCACCTGAGCCTCTCTTTCCGCCGACCTTCATGAACCGCCCACTATCCGCCGTCGCTCGTGTCGCGGCGACACCAGACCAGGCCAAGGTGTTCGTCGCCATGCTGCAGGCCGAGGGCATTCCGGCCTACGTCGAGGGCGACATGCTCGCCGACGAGGTCGCGGCGAGCCGCCGGCTCATGAACCTCGCGGGCACACGCGTGCTCGTGCCGTCGGCGAGCCTCGAGCGTGCGCGCGAGATTCTCGGCACGGTCGAGGTCGATCCCGCGGAGCTCGAACAGCAGGCGCTCGCAGCGGCAGACCCCGAATCCCTGCCCGAACCACCACGACCGGCGCCACCGCTCGCGGCGCGAACGCTCCGATGGGCGCTCGTGGTCACGAGCGTCGCTGCCGGCGTGTTCCTCTGCCTCTGGCTGTCCGCGCTCGAAGCCAGCGCTGCCGCGCGGGACCCGCGGTTCGAGTACGAATCGACCGACTCCGGCTGGCGAGAGCTGCGGCGAACCGACCGGCTGGTGGTGCGCTCCGGCGACGACCGCAACAGGAACGGCATCGTCGACCGCATCACCGTGCACCGCGCCGATGGCAGCGTGGCCGCGATCTGGACGGACGAGGACGAAGACGGCTTGTTCGAAAAGGGCGTGGAGAATCGCGAGGACGGCGCGAAGACGACCTGGATCGACACGGATCGCGACGGCACCATCGACGAAGGCCAAGTGACGGATCGCGAGGGCCGCGTGCTGCAGACGCTCGTGTGGCAGCCGCGCACCGGCTTCGTGCCGAAGAAGCCCTGATCCCCGCTGAACCGCGCGCCGGCCCGTTTCGTTGGGCGGGGCTCCCTTCACCGACCTCGACTACCGCGTGCACGGCTCCGGCACGAACTCGCCGGGCCGCAACTTCATCGTCGGCATGACCGTGCGCTTCTGAGCCGGATCCGATGCGGTGACGCGACGCGCGCGGCGATCAGTTGATCACGCGCCTGCCCGCGGGCTTCGGCTTGCCGCTCGGCGACGGTGGCGCTGCAGGGGTCGTTGCCGGGGCCGGTGGCGCGCCCGCTGGGCACGGGCAG
>DASRJH010000114.1:0-3284 GCA_035649575.1 Planctomycetota bacterium | reverse complement strand
GCTGGCCGTGCTGCTGCACGAACAGCCCGAGCTGCGCATCGCGTTGTGCGCGCCGACCGGCAGGGCTGCGGCGCGTCTCGGGGAAGCTCTGCGCGCGAGCGTCTCGCCAAGGCCTGCACTCGCGGCTGCGATCGCGAAGATCCAGCCGCGCACGCTGCACCGCCTGCTCGGCTACCTGCCGCTCGAGGACAGCTTCCGCTCGGGCCCCGATCATCCACTGCCCTACGACGCCGTCATCGTCGACGAGGTCTCGATGGTCGACCCCGCGGTGCTCGCCGTGTTGTGCTCGGCGCTGCGCCCCGCAGCACGCCTGCTGCTCGTCGGCGACAAGGACCAGCTCGCCGCGATCGCCGCGGGCCAGGTCCTCGGCGACCTCTGCCGCAGCGCGCGCCCCGAGCTCGGCGTCGGCGCCGAGCTCGCCGCCTTCGTGGCCGAGGCGACCGGCATGAAACTGCCCGTGCAGCAGGCCGCGGCCCCGATCGCGAACGCGACGATCGCGCTGCGCGAGAACCATCGCTTCGGCCGACAACCGGGCATCGGCGCCTTCGCGGAGGCGCTGATGCTGCGCGAGCCCAAAAAGGCATTGCAGGCCCTCGCGGCGGGTCACGACGACCTCTTGCATCTGCCCGACGAGGCAGAGGCACTCGCGGCGATCGAACCCGTGCTGCGCGCGCAAGCGTCCTGCCGCGACCCCGAGCAAGCACTGCAGAGTCTCGGCACGGGGCGCGTCCTCACGGCGTCGCGTCACGGACCGAACGGGGCGCTGGCCTGGAACCAGCGCGTGCAGGCGATGCTCCGCCAGCACGGCCACCGCACCGACGACGCGTGGTACGAAGGCCGCCCGATCCTCGTCACCGCGAACGACTACCAGAACGAGCTGTGGAACGGCGACCTCGGTGTCGCGAGCCGCGGCTCCGACGGCAAGCTCGCGGTCTGGTTCGCGTCGCGCAAGGGGCCGCGACGCATCGCGATCACGCGGTTGCCGCCACACGAGACGGCCTGGGCCATGACCGTGCACAAGGCCCAGGGCAGCGAGTTCGACGAGATCCTGCTCGTGATGCCCGATCGCCCCGGACCACTCTGGCAGGCGTCGCTCGTCTACACGGGTGTCACGCGCGCCCGACGCCGCGCGATCGTCTGCGCCGACCTCGAGCAGCTCGGCCCGTGTCTGCAGCGCTGGCCCCAGCGCAGCTCGGGACTCGCCGACGGGCTCGGCGCCGCCGCCCCCTGACTCAGCGGTGGAACTGAGAGGAGCGGGCTAGTTGCGCGGGTCGGAAGGACTCCTGGCGCCTGTTTCGAAGCCAGCGGTGGAATCCTCGCTCGAACCCGCAAGAAAGACGCGTCCGCGATCCACTACCCAAGCAAGGACCGACATTGACTGCTGAATCAAGATGACCACTCGCCCCCAGCACAAGGCGATGAGGCGCCCGAAGAACTGGTGCCAAGGAACCGCCGGTCCACCAAGGAGGACCGACATTGTGAGCCGAATCAAGATGACCGCCCTCCCCGATCATTCGAAGAACTGGCCCCCGAAGAATGGGCGCCCAAAGAACCGCAGCCAGAAGAAGAAGCCACAGCAGGGCGTGTTGCCGTTCCGCCAGCACGGCGGCAGACGGCAAGGTGCGGGCAGGAAGCCCAAGGGCGAGAAGGCGGGTGTCAGTCACGCGCCGCGAGCTTTGCTCGCGGCGCGCTTCCCCGTGCACGTGACGCTGAAGCTGCACCGCGGGCTGCCACGCATGCGAAACCGCAGTGAGTACGCGGCGCTGCGCTCCGCGTTCGTCGCCGGATGCACGGGCATAGCCCGTGCATCCGGCGGCGACAGCTTCCGGCTCTGCCACTACGCGGTGCTCAACGACCACCTGCACCTGCTCGTCGAGGCGCGGGACCGCAGCGCCCTGTCGCGCGGCCTGAAGGGTCTCGCGGTCCGGATCGCCAAAGCCTTGAACAGGCTCTGGCGACGCCGCGGCACCGTGTTCGCCGACCGCTACCACGACCGCATCCTGAAGACGCCGCGCGAGGTGCGCAACGCCCTGCGCTACGTGCTCGCGAACGGCAAGAAGCACGCCGCCGAAGGCCGCGAGGTCCACGTGCCGGCCGCCATCGACACCTACACCTCGGCACCTTGGTTCGACGGCTTCCGGGAGACGGTGACAGTGCGTGGCCTCGAAGCGATCCCTCGGCCCGTCACCGACTCACGCACGTGGATGCTCAATATCGGCTGGCGGCGGCACGGGTTGCTCTCCGTGCACGAACTGCCGGCGACCGGCTGAAGGCCATGCATCACGCGCCCGTCCCTTCGCCGCACTGAGTGTCCTGAGTGTCCTGCCGCTCGCCGTCGCCGGCGAACCAGATCGTGTCTTCGAGCAGCTCGCGCAACACGGCCGTCGCGTAGGCGCCGCGCGGCAACGCGAACTGCAGGCGCAGCCCCGACTCTACGGCTGCCGCATCGACATCGCTCACGGGAACCCGCAACGGACGCCGTTCACCGCGCGCGAGGCGGAACGGCAACCCCGCGAAGTCGCCTTCGGTCAGATCGAGATCCTGCAGCGCCTGCTGTTCGATGCGCAGCGGTTCGCCCTGCGGCACCTTCATCTCCGGTCCCGGCATCGGCCCCGAAGGCGACAGCTCGAACGCCGCGGCGCGCGGCTGCTCGCGCGCGCAGTCCTCGACCGGGAACACCGAGCCGTTCTTGTGCACGAACGCGAGGTCGCCGGGCAGCAGCATGGCGAGCGCCTGCCGGCGGGCCATCACGACGCGGTTGAAGACCTCGCTCTGCACGGCTGAGATCACGAGGCCGAACACGCGCCGCGGCATACGCGCGGCAAAGGCCCGCGCGTTGCCACGCAGCACCTCGAGCCCCTTCTGCAGGTTCGCGCCGCGCTTGCCGAAGCGTTGCTCGCCGAAGTAGTTCGGCACGCCGATCCGCGCGAGCTCGGCCAGGTTCGCGCGCGCCTTCTCGAGGTCGCCGGGCGCCGTCCCGCGCAAGACGACCGCGAAGCGGTTGCCGCGCAGGTGGCCCATGCGCAGCTTGTTGCCGTGCCGGCTCACGCGCAGCACCGCGAAGCGGTCAGAGCACAGCGCTTCGCAGGCGCGTTGGTCCGCGTGCTCGAGGCTGACCCACTGGCGGCTGATGGCGCGCGCGTCCTTGAGCCCCGCGATGCCGAACTCGCGTTCGTCGCGGTCGAGTCCGCGCGCGAGGCCGTGCAGCAGATCGAGCGTCGAAAGCCCGCGCTTCTCGATCCACATCCAGACGTGGTCGCCGCTGCCGCTCGGCTCGTAGGCAG
>DASRJH010000113.1:0-40988 GCA_035649575.1 Planctomycetota bacterium | reverse complement strand
CGATGAGGCCCGTGGCAGGAATCTGGCTCGTGGTCAGGTTCCAGCTCGTGCCGAGGATCGGCCTCGTCGTTGCTCCGAGCGCGAGCGGCAGGACGTCCTGGCCTCCGAGCGTGATGATACCCGCGCCGAGCGCGGACAGATCCGAGTTGCCCGGATTGACGCTGTTGCCGCCCGGCGAGTAGCCGACGAGGTGGGCGTTGCCGAGGTGCGACATCGTGCCCCACGCGATCGTGACCTGACCGCTGGGATAGAACTGCATCTGGAGCGTGTTGGCGTTGGCGGCCGAGGAGCCGCCAAAGTCCCAGACGCCATCCCAGGTCACGACGATGGCGGCTGCACTCTCCTCGTACTTGACCTGGCCGCTGCCCGCGATCGCGGGGTTGAAGTCGTGCCAGCTGCGCCACGCGGTGTTCGCCGCGTTCAGGAACCCAGTGACGTCGGGAGTGTAGGCAACGCCGTTGCTGCCGATCGACACGTAGCCGTTCGAGCAGATGTTGAACGACGTGGCGCCGGGGAAGGTGCCGGTCGTGAACGTCTGCACGACTTCGGAGTCATCGGTGAGCGCCAGCGAAACAGGCGTGGCGATCGAGCCGACGGGCAGGAAGGCGCCAACGCTGTTGAGCACGATGTAGCCGGTTCCGGCCGGGAGCATCGTCAGCACCGTGTTGTCGAGGTCGAAGCCCGTGGATGCTCCGAAGCTCTCGTAGAACGACGTGTTCTCCTTGACGCAGCCGACGCCGAGCGTCGTGTTGGTTGCCAGGGTGCCCGACAGGGGCGTGATGTAGAGTTCCACGCGCGAAACCTGGAACGCGGCTTCCTGCCAGACGGGGCCGCCGCCACCCGTGGCGCCGATGCCGAACTGCGTGCCGAACCGCGTCAGCGTGACCGGGTTGCCGAGGATGGTGCTCGTGAACGCGCCGGGCGCCGCATACGAGTTGAACGAGGTCGGTGACCCGACCGTGCTCGTGCAGGCGCCGAGGACTCCGTAGTAGTTGCCAGGTGTGAGCGGGATGCCCAAGGGGATGAGCGATGCCCCCGGCGTGTTGTTGCTGTAGTAGAGCTGGGTGCCCGTGGTCGTCGCCGGATAGGCGGGCGGCGGATTCAGGCCGAGGTCGATGATCTCGATGACCTGGAACGCCTGCGCCGCTTCGTTGGGCACGCTGGCGCCGCTGATCACACCAGGAGGCCCGGAGAGTGGCATCTGCCACCAGTAGCCGCGCGTTTGGTTGGCCGTGTAGGTGTTGACGAACGGAGGCAGGGGAATCTGGGCTTCGGCTACGCCGGCGAGCCCGAGAACCGACAGCAGCATTGCATGGCGCATGGGATGGGTCCTGGAAGGGAGGGAAGCGAATCGGTTCGCAGCCGATTCAGGAGGGGCCGAGCATATCGTGGCGGCCCGGCGGCGGGTTCCCCCTGTCATGGGACCGGCCGTCGATCCGCGGCGCGGCGCACGTGCCGGTCGGTCTTGCTCGCTTGCCGCGGCGAGGCTGCGGAATGCAGGCGGCGGGGGCTGGACCGCCCGCGAGCCGTGGATCTAGAGTCCCGCGTTCACCCCAGAGGAGATTGCCCTTTCGCGGCGGAGCTACGTCATGACCAAGACTGCCACCTCTTCCGTGCGCACATCTGCTGCGCGCCTTCTGCTGATCCCATCGTTGGCGCTCATCGGCAGCGTCACCCCGGCCCAGGATCGCCCGCAAGGACGGCCCGAAGGCGCACCAGCTCGCAATCGCGAAGCGACTCCGGCGGTCCTGCCCGACGCCTGGGCCAGCACGCAGAAGTGGCGTTCGATCGGACCCGCAGGCATGGGCGGCCGCATCACGGCGATCTCCGTTTCCGCGACCGATCCGTCGACGTGGTTCGTCGCGACTGCGTCGGGCGGCCTGCTCAAGACGACGAACAATGGCGTCACGTTCGAGCACCAGTTCGAGCGCGAGGCCACGGTCTCGATCGGCGACGTCGAGGTCGCCGCGTCGAACAAGGACATCGTCTGGGTCGGAACTGGTGAGGGCAATCCGCGCAACTCGGTCAGCTACGGCAACGGCGTCTACAAGTCGATCGATGGCGGCAAGACGTGGACGCACATGGGTCTCGACCAGACCCACCAGATCGGCGGCATCGCGATCCACCCGGGCAACGCCGACATCGTCTACGTTGGGGCGCTCGGGCGCTGCTACGGACCCAACGAGGAGCGCGGACTGTTCAAGACGACCGATGGCGGCAAGAGCTGGCAGAAGGTGCTCTACCTCGACGACAAGACCGGCGTGATCGACGTTGCGATGAACCCCGCCGATCCCGAGTGCCTGATCGTGTCGATGTGGACGCGGCAGCGCGATGAGTTCGACAGCCACGTTGGCCCGACGCCGGTCCCGGACGGCTACGACAGCTACGACCCCATGCTGAAGTGGGGACCGAACGCCGGGCTCTACCGGACCACGGACGGCGGGCGCACGTTCCAGAAGCTGACGAACGGGTTGCCGTCGGGCCAATACGGCCGGTGCGACGTGGATTGGTATGGCAAGGATCCGAACGTCGCCTACGCGATCGTCGACTGCGATCGCATCGGCATGGGTGTCGCGGGCGGCAACGCATTCCTTGGCCTTCAGGGTGAGGACGTCGACGGCAAGGCGCGCATCACGCGCGTGACGGCGAAGAGCCCCGCCGAGAAGGCCGGTCTCAAGGACGGTGACGTCGTGTTGGCGCTCGGCGGCAAGCCGCTCGAGGGCTACGCGAAGCTGTCGGACCTGGTGTCGAACAGCAAGCCCAGCGACGCCGTGGCGCTCAAGGTGCAGCGCGGCGCGGAGACGCTCGACGTCGACGTGAAGCTCGAGGAGCGGCCGCTCAGTGCGCTCGGCGCCGGTCCCGTGCCCGCCTACCTCGGGCTGTCGGGCGAGGAGCTTCCGGACGGGATCAAGGTCACCGACGTTCCCGAAGGCAGTCCCGCCGACCGCGCGGGCGCCAAGAACGAAGACGTGTTGCTCTCGATTGCCGACGAGCCGGTCAGCTCGGTCGAGCAGCTGACCGAGCTCGTGCGCATCCACAAGCCCGGCGAAAAGGTGGCGCTGACCGTGCGCCGCGGCGCCGAGACCGTGCAGCTCACGGCCACGCTGTCCGAGCGCCCCGCGGGCGGCGGTCGCGGAGGTGCAGGTGGTGGCGGTGGGGGCGGCGGTGGTGGTGGTGGACGCGGCGGCTTCGGCGGCGCGCCGTTCATGAACACCTACTTCGGCGCGTTCGCGCGCGAGCAGGACGACGGCACGCTCTCGATCGTACGCGTCGGCGACGACAGCGCGGCCCAGAAGGGTGGTCTCGAGGAAGGCGACATCCTGAAGGAGTGCGACGGCACGCCGATCGCGACGACCGAAGCGCTGACCGAGATCCTCGGCGCCAAGAGGGAGGGCGAAACGGCGACCTTCAAGATCGAACGCAACAAGGAGGCGAAGGAAGTCGCGGTCAAGCTCGTGTCCTCGTCCTCGGCGCGCCAGCGTCCGTTCGGCTACCAGTACGCGGGCCAGATGCCGAACGTGCAGGCCCAGCAGGGCGCCGACAGCCATGAGTATGGCGGCATCTACCGTTCGTCCGACAAGGGCGAGAGCTGGACGCGCGTCAACAGCCTGAATCCGCGCCCGATGTACTTCAGCCAGATCCGCGTCGACCCGAGCGACGAGCGCTACCTCTACGCGGCCGGCGTCTCGCTGCACCGTTCGACGAACGGCGGCAAGACCTTCACGGCCGACGCGGGCAGCCGCGTGCACGCCGACCACCACGCGCTGTGGATCGATCCACGCGACGGCCGGCACATCATCACGGGATGCGATGGCGGCTTCTACGTGAGCTGGGACCGCACGCGGCGGTGGGAGCACCTGAACCACCTGGCACTCGGCCAGTTCTACCACGTCGCGATCGACTCGCGCCGGCCCTACCGCGTCTACGGCGGCCTGCAGGACAACGGCAGTTGGGGCGGACCGTCACGCGTGCTCTCGGGTTCCGGGATCCTCAACGAAGACTGGATCAACGTCGGCGGCGGCGACGGCTTCGTCTGCCGCGTCGATCCGTTCGACCCCGACATCGTCTACAGCGAGAGCCAGAACGGCGCGATGAACCGGCGCAACCTCGCGACTGGCGTCTCGTCGGGCATCCGGCCGCGCGCGACCCGCGGCGTGCGCTACCGGTTCAACTGGAACACGCCGTTCATCCTGTCGTCGCACAACCCGGGCATCTTCTATTGCGGCGGCAACTACGTCTTCCGCTCGGTGAAGCGCGGCGACGACCTCAAGGTGATCTCGCCCGAGATCTCGCGCACGGGACGCGGCACCGCGACGGCCGTCGCCGAGTCGCCGATGAATGCGGACGTGCTGTGGTGCGGCACGGACGACGGCAACGTGTGGGTGACGAAGGACGGAGGTGCGAACTGGACCAACGTCGCCGACAAGGTCGGCCTGCCCGGCCCGCGCTGGGTCGCCACGTTGGAGCCGTCGCGCTTTCACGAAGGCCGCTGCTACGCCGCGTTCGACGCGCATCGCAGCGACGACGACAAGCCCTACGTCTACGTGACCGAGGACTTCGGCACCACGTGGCGCTCGATCACCGGCAACCTGCCGATCGGATCGACGCGCTGCATGCGCGAGGATCTCAAGAACGCGAACCTCTTGTTCTGCGGCACCGAGTTCGCGGCGTTCGCCTCGCTCGATCGCGGCAAGACCTGGACCAGGATCAACGGCACCAACCTGCCGACCGTCGCCGTGCACGAGCTGGCGCTGCAGCCCAACGGCAGCGATCTCGTCGCTGCGACGCACGGCCGCAGCGTGTGGATCACGGACATCGCGCCGCTGCGCCAGATGACCGGGGAAGCCGTCGAGGCGACGGCCTTCCTCTACGAGCCGACGCCGGTCGTGCGTTGGCACAGCGAACCCTCGCGCGGTACCGGCACCGGTTACCAGCGCTTCGTCGGCGAGAACCCGGGCCGCGGTGCCGTGATCAGCTACTCGCTGACCAAGAAGGCGGAGAAGGCGTCGATCAAGATCTTCGACTACGCGGGCAAGGTCGTGCGCGAGCTCGAAGCGAAGACGGAGCCCGGTCTGCACCAGGTCACGTGGGACCTGACGGCGCGCCCCCCGCAAGCAGCAGGCGGTGGCCGTCAGAACGCGACGCCGCCCGCAGCGGCGCCGGGTACCGCCGACGCCTCTGCTCCCGCGCGCGAGGCCGGTCGTGAGCCCGGTCGTGAGGGCAACCGGGAACCCGGGGTCAACCGGGAGGCCGGCCGTGAGGCCAACCGGGAACCCGGTCGCCCGGGTGGCGCAGGGCCGCGCGGTCAAGGTGGTCAACAGGGTGGCCAAGGTGGCCAGCAGGGTGGTGGCTTCGGTGGCGGCCGCGGCGGCGCGCGCGGCGTGCCGCTCGGGACCTACCGCCTCGTGCTCGAAGTCGACGGCAAGCAGTGCGAGCAGGCGCTCCGCATCGAAGCCGATCCGACCGTTCCGCCCGAGGTCGCCAACAGCGTCGGCCTCGAGGAGGAGGAAGGTGATGTCGAGGAAGAGGAAGAGCAGCGCCAAGTCGGGCCGATCGGTCGGTGGTAGACGAGTTCGAGCAGGCCGGGGGCACGGAGATCCGCGCCCAACCCGGACTCGCCCGGAACCACAAGCTCATTCGATCATCCACGCGGGCTTGTAGCCGAGGCCGACGTTCAGGATGCGCTGCAACAACTGGCCGTAGTCGAGCCCCGCGTGCTTCGCTGAATCTGGAAAGTCCTCGCCCGGCGTGAGATCGCTGTTCACGTTCGCTTCGATCACGTAGACGCGTCCCTGGTTGTCCATGCGCAGGTCGACGCGCGCGTAGCCGGACAGGTGCAAGGCGCGGTAGGTGCGCTTGCAGATCGCGTGGATCCGCTCTTCGACGTCCTTGCCGAGATCGCGCGCGCGCCCCGTGCGCAAGCCGACCCGCTTCTGGTAGCGTTCGTCCCACTTCACGCGCGACGTCGCGATCGCCTCGTTGCCCTCGGGCAGCTTGTCGAACCAGAGCTCCCAGATCGGGAACGACTCGAGCCTTTCGTTGCCGAGCACGCTGACGGTGAACTCGCGGCCCTCGAGGAACTGTTCGACGACGACGTCGGTCTGCAGTGTGCGGTGCAGGAACCCGACGCGTTCCTTCAGCTCCTTGTCGTCGTGCACGACGGAGGCTTGCGCGATGCCGGCACTGCCGTGCTGCACCGCGGACTTCACGATGACCGGGAACTGCATGCGGGCCGGCAGCCGCGCGGGCTTCTGGCGCAGCGGGAACACCGTGAACAGCGGGCACGGGATGCGGTGCCAGGCGAGGATCTGCTTGCTGAGCGCCTTGTCGCCGGCGAGCGTGATGCCGCGCGGGTTGCAGCCCGTGTAGGGCTGCTTGCACAGCTCGAGGAAGCTCACGAAGTGCGCCTCGTAGGTCACGACGTCGTGGAAGTCGGTCAGGATGTTGAAGACGATGTGCGGTTTGTATTCGGCGATCGAGTCGCGCACCGGTTTCAGCTCGTAGCCGATGCCGAGCACACGCACGTCGTGGCCGATCTCGCGCAGAGTGCGCACGACGTCGAGCTCCATCTGGTAGGTCCAGGTCTCGCTCGGTGGCAGCTTGTCCGCGTCGGGCGGCGGCACGAGCACGTCGTGCATGGCCACGAGCACGCGCAGCTTCCTCATCGGCGGAACCGCGGCTTGTGGCCGCGAGAGAGGGCCAGCGTCACCATCGTCGACAACACGGCCGCTCCGAGGCGTGCCTCCGCCGTCTGGCGGGAGACGCGCAGGTCGAGTTCGCGGCAGCGCTGGATCATCGCGTCGAGAGCCTGATCGACAACGTAGCGGTACTGGCCCGTGAGCGCCGCGACTTTGGTGCGAAGAGCCGTGCGTTGGCCTTTGAGGAACGTCGCTGCATGTTCGCGCCGCGACGTGCTGTCCGCCGTGCCGAACAGCATCCGCAGCTCGCGATCGTGCAGCCACGGCGGCTGCTGCCCGTAGGATCCCTGCTTGCGCCGATAGTACTCGCGCAGCGTCGAGCGCAGGCGCGGCAGCGACTCTTCGCGTTCGCGTGAATGCACGGTCGGCGGCAGGTCGCCGATGTCGCGCAGGATCTTGTCGAGTTGCCGGAGCTTCTTGAGAGCAGGCCAGCCTTCGTACTCGACCTCCCAACGCGAGTGGGGGGCCAGCCAGACTGCGAACGTCTCGGCATAGTCCTCGGCGGGATGGCTCTGCGCATACCACGACCCGAGATGCAGCACGTAGTTCTTGCTCGTCGGGCGGACATGGTAGGCGCTCCGGTAGGGCGCGCTGTAACGGCCGAACGTGCGCCGCCAGTCCGCGCGCTGGTGCAGGCGGTAGGCGTTGTCCATCGCATGCGCGGCTTCGTGGCGCAGCAGCTTCATGCACCAGTCGTGCGTGCTGCCCTCGGCTTCGAACATCTGCGCGTGTTCGAGCTGCACGAGACGGCGATGGGCGAGGTAGAACGGGACCGTGAAGCCCGTGGAGCCCTCGGGCGTGAACCAGTCCGTCGACAGCCACGCATAGGGGCGGAACACGAGACCGGCGCGCCCGAGCTCCTTGTGCAGGCGGTCGAGGCGGTGTTCGAGTGCGGTGCCGGTGATCGAGAGGTCGAGGTCGCAGAGGCGCACGTCGAGCAACTCCTCCGTGGGAAGGTCGGCCCACCAGGGCTCCTTCCGTCGTCGCCGTCGCTTGGGCACAGGGTGACCATAGCTCTGTGGTCGAGAGAGGCCAGAGTGCAGGACCGCGGTCCTGGCTGGTATTGCTCCTCCAGCAGCCACAAGAGCTTGCGATCTTGAAGTCACGAACTGTGACTTCAAGTTGTGGGTTCGCAGCACGGTCGTCCTTCCCCCGTTCGAGCACAAGCAGGCGGAGGAACCATGACCATTCACCGCCAGCATCGACGATCAGTCCCGCTCTCTGCCGACGCGATTGGGGCCAGGATTCGGATCGTCCGTGGTCAGCGCGTCTTGCTCGACGAGGATCTCGGCAGGCTGTACGGGGTGCCGACGGGCGGCATCAACCAGGCCGTCGCTCGCAACCCAGCCCGTTTCCCGTCCGACTTCGCCTTTCCCCTGACGAGACAAGAGCTTGTGAACTTGAAATCACAAACTGTGATTTCAAGTTGGGGCGGGCGTCGCGCCACGGTGGTGGCCTTCACCGAGCAGGGCGTCGCCATGTTGTCGAGCGTGCTGCGGTCCCCGCGCGCGGCCGAGGTCAACGTCGCGATCATGCGCGCCTTCGTGCGGCTGCGTCGCTTGCTCGTCGATCACGCGGAGCTGGCCCACAGGGTTGCCGAGCTCGAGAAGAAACATGCTTCGCACGACGAACGCATCGCCGCGGTGTTCGAAGCCATTCGCCTGCTGCTGCAGCCGCTGCCGCCCACGACGGGCGAGCGCATCGGCTTCAACCGCCCTTCGTGATCGATGCCACCGTGCTCGACCGCAGCGGGCCGATGAATCGTCACCGCAGACCGCGAGGACAATCGCCGCAGGTCACACCTTCCCGCGAAGCCACCCGAACGGTGCGCTTCCTGCTTGGCGGGGTTTGACCGCGGATGGATCGAGCGCTGCTTCCACTTCCATCTTCGCCGTCGCGAGGGGAACTGCTCGACCGATCGGTGCGTGGCGCTTGGCCCAGTGCGACCAGGTGGTCAGCACGAGGGCGTGGCTGCCAGTCTTCGTGTGGACCTGCTCGGTGTGCACCAGCAGCCGGACTTCCAATTCCTTCACCGCCACGCCGCTGGCTTCGAGTGCGCCCTCGGCCTCGACGCGCGCGAGCAGGCGTCGAGCGGCGGAGGACAGACCCTTCATCTGCCAGGGCTCCCTCGCGCTCGCGATCGCGAGCAGCGATGGCCATAGACGGCGATGCAGGAATGTCACCTTGCCAGCGACGAGCTTTGCGGCCAGCACGTCCTCGTGATCGCCCAACTCCTCGAGCAGCGCATAGATCTCCCTGCCCTTCCGGTGACTCCACCACGAGCCCTTCGCGGGAGCGCCGACCACGAGCGAAACGACACTCGGCAGCCTGGCGTCGGACAGAAGCAGGAGTCCGTCTTTCTCGAGCCGCACGAGGAGATCTGCCAGCTTCATGGGAACCGCGGACCGTACCCAACGCGCCCCACGAGCGCATCGGCTTCAAGCGCCCTTCGTGACCGATGTCACCGCTTCCAGCCACCCCATGCCGAACCGTTCGTCGGGTTCGAGGTAGTGTCCTTCGCTCCACTCGTTGAGCGAGGCCACCAGCACGAGCGCATCGTCGATCCCCACCCGCGAACGGAACGAGTGCGCGCGCTGCAGCGCTGCCGCCAACAGCTCCGGATGCTCGCCGGTCACGACGGGCGACCACGGATACTTGTGTGGCCGCGCGTCGCCGAAGTCCACGCCGCGCGGACTCGCGTCCCAGCCGGGCGCCACCGAGGGCATGTAGGGCAGGCCCGAGACTTCGGCGAAGTGCGGCCATTGCTGACCGCGCAGCTCGGCATACGCGCGATAGTCCTGCAGGAAGGGACCCTTCCAGTCGGGCAGCAGCACGTAGTGCGTGACGCTGTCGAAGCCCACGTCGCGCACGAGCGGCAGGACCGAAGCACTCGGGTCGATCGCGGCGAGGTGCAGATCGCGATGGCCGTGCTCGAGCAGCCAGGCGCGCGCCGCCGCGACCGCGGCCTTCGCTGCTTTCACACCGAGCTCCTTGACGAAGAACGTCGAGTCGAAGATCGACAGGTAGCTGCGCCCCTCGACGGTGACATAGTTGGGACGGTCGAAGTAGTGCGTGGCCAGCATCGCCACGAAGCGCACGAAGTCGTCGACGTCGGAGGGAACGGCCCGCGTCGCGTCGATCACGGGCAGGTCCGCGCGCAAGACGGGCAGCACGCGCCGGGGCATGCGGTTGGCCCACATGCATGCGAACGGCATCGTCGACCCCAGGGCCGAGCGCAGGAAGCCCTGGTCCAGGCCGGCCTCGAACACGCGTTTTCCGCGGCACCAGAAGACCCCGAACACGAGCGCGTCGACACCATGGGCCGCGGCCAGTGCCACGCGCTGTCCGAACGCCGCCGGGTCGCGGTCGTCGTATTCGCCGAGCCGCGGCACCCTTGGCTGCGCGTGGCCAGGAAAGCGGGGCCGGCAGCTGCGCACGAGCTCCCATTCGGTGAAGTCGCGATGGAACCCAAGGTCCCGCTCCGGGACCGGATGCCACCCGGTGTACACATAGGCGGCGGTGCGCATTGGGCCCGTAGTGTCGCAAGCTGTCGCCCTGCGCGACAGCTTGTGTAGCGCCAAGCCCTTTGGTTGCGGCCATGGCCGCGATGGGGGGGATCGTCGGGGTCCATGGCATCGAGGTCCACGTCCCGTTTTGGGCTCATGCCCGTGATTTGACGGAGCCGTCTGTCCCGGCGGCCAACGGCTGCGACAATGGCCGCCCGTGGAGTCCCGCGATCTGTTCGAAATCCTGACGCGCGAACACATCGATTCCGTTCGCGCCTTCCTGCTGTCTTCGCTGCGCGACCAGGTCGCCGCCGAAGACCTGCTGCAGGAGGCGTTCCTCGTCGCATGGCGGATCCTCGATCGCTACGACCGCAAGCTCCCGTTCGGCCCTTGGGTGCGCGGGATCGCCGGCAAGCTGCTGCTGAACCACCGGCGCAAGCTGGGCCGCAGCCGCGTGCACTACTGCGACGACCAGGTGTTGGGCCAGATCGACACCGGGTTCTCCGACTTCGCGCAGCTCCCGGGCGATACGTTCGACGAGCAACTCGATGCGCTGCGTGATTGCCTGGCCCGGCTCAATGGCGTCCAGCGCGAGTCGATCAATCTGCATTACGAGCACGGTCTGCATTGCAAGGAGATCGCGGACCGGCTCGGCCTTGGGTTCGAAGCCGTCAAGAAACATCTGCAGCGCGGCCGCGCGATTTTGCATCGCTGCGTGCACAGCAAGCTGCCGAAAGGAGCGACGGCATGACCAAGGCGCCGGGACCTGGGGAAAACGGACCCGATGCACGGGGACCCGAGAACGGGTGGCCCGACGGCGTGCCGGATGCGTGGCGCGAAATCGACGACACCTTGGCCGATGGCCCGTCGCCAGCCGACGTGCCAGAGGAGGCCAAGGGCTGGATCGCCGAACAGCGCCTGATGCACGGTCTCTTGCGCGCGATGCACACGGCGGATGCGCCGGCGCGCGAGGGCCGCATCGCGACGTTGCTCGAACGAATCGACCGGGAAGCCAGGCTGGCACCGCGGCGGCAATGGGTGAGCGTCCTGGCCGCGGCGCTCGTGCTCGCATGCGTCGGCGTCTGGTTCGTGCTGCCTCCGTCCCTGCCCACCGCCCACGCGGCCGTCGAACGTGCAGTCAAGGAGCTCGCGCGCGACGTGGACCGCCGCTTCCGGCTCGAGATCCTGGGTGCGAGTGGCGTCGAGTGTTGGGTCGTGACGCGTCCGGGCAACCGCTTCCGTGTCGATGGGAAGTTCGTGATCGGCCCGATGCTGTTCGCTGGTCGCATCGGTTGTGATGGCGAGGAGCTCTGGATGAGCGACTCGAGCGGCGCGTACCGTAACGCCGTTCCGTGGTCCGAGCGCGGACGGCAGAGGATGCCGGTTCTCCATCGAGCGTTGGATCTCGGCTACCTCGACGTGCACAACCTGCTGCAGAAGTTGACCACGGAATACGACGTGACCGTCGGCCGCGAAAAGGATGAGAAGGGCGAGTCGCGGCTGCGTCTCGACGCGCAGCGCCGCGGCGCGTCGGGCGGTCCACGTTCGCTGCGGCTCCAGTGCGACGAAGCGACGGGCATGGTCACGCGCATCGACATCGATGCCAACGCCGGCAGTCTGCGTTTCGTGTATCTCGGCGAACCGGCGGGGCCCGTCGACTACAGCCGGCCCTGGAAATAGCTCGGACCGCTCGAGAAGAGAACGCAAGCTGTCGCGCAGCGCGCCCGTTTGCGAGACTACGGGTCGAGTGTGAAGTCGACCGACCCGCCGTCCCTGCTGCACCTGCGCACGCTGCTGCACGACGCGACCACGCAGCCTGCCGCCGCGGTCGAGCAGCTCGCGGCGGCGCGCATGCACGTGGCAGCGGATGGTCCGGTGGCGCACGAGCTGCTCGCGGTCGAGTTGCGTTGGCTGCAAGCGCAACGCGAGGCAGAGCCGGCCCTGGCGACCGAAGTCGCCGCGGCGCGCTGCGAATGGTTGGCGCTGCGCGTTCGCAGCCTCGTCGCAGCACGGCCGGGCGACCCGGCGGCGCTGTTCGACCTCGCCGAGGCCCAGGCCGCGGCCGCGATGGCCGGGGACACCGCGACTGTCCTGCAGTGTGAAGAAGCGATGACGCGCAGCGTGGCGGCCGCGGTAGCGGGCGAGGCACTCGACCAGGAGGCAGCCGAGCGCTTCGCGTTGTTGTCGACCGCGATCGACGAGATCTCGATCGAACACCAGGTCCATCTGCTGCGGTTCAGCGGCGAGGTGGCGCGAAGGCTGGCCGTGCAAACGGGCAGCAAGGTCTGCCGCCGCTGCGGCCGACGGCTGCTGCGCGCGGCCGACGATCGCGAGCTCGCACGCCGGCTCGAAGCTCGCGTCGGCCGGGCCGGTGTGTCGGCGATCGAGACGACCAACTTCGTGTTGTTGCTCGGCGTGCTCGCGATCCTGCTCGTCGAGGCCACGATCGAGCTCTCGCCGACGCAAGCAGCCGTGCTGAACTGGATCGACGCGGGCGCCTGCTCGTTCTTCATCGCCGACTTCCTGTTCGAGCTGGCGCTGCACCCGAGCCGGCTGTCGTGGTTCTGCCGCAACGCGGTCACGGACCTGCTGCCGGCGATCCCTTCGGTGTTGTTCTTCTTCCCGGGCGTCGAGGTGTCCGAGGTCGCCGAGAGCGCGGTGGCCGTGCGTGTGCTGCGGCTCATGCGCGTGACGTGGGCCGCGCGCTACGTGCAGTCGCTGCGACCGCTGTTGCGTTCGGCGCGCCTCTTGCTGTTCCTCGTGCGCGGCCTCGACGGCCTGACGGCGCGGTTCGCGCAGATCCTCAATCGCGAGTTCGTCTTCGTGCCCGCGGCCGCGGACGTGAAGCGCGGCGTCGTCGAGGACGACCAGCGCGACGTGCTGTTCGCCGCGCTGCGGCGCGAACACGAGCTCACAGCGCTGCTGCCATCCAGCGCCCGCTCCGAGGTGCTGCTGCTGCGCGCACGCGCGGCGCGCGACGCGGCCACGGCGCTCGGGCCGGGCTCGGGACCACGCCGCGCGGGCGCAGCGACGCAGCGCGACATCCCGATCGACGAGGCGATCGAGTTTCTGTGGGCCTTGCGCGCGCAGGACGTCGGCCGTTGGCTGCGCCCGTCCGACGTGCAGTCGCTCGATCGCGTGATCCGCGTGTTGTCGGCGCTGCCCGTGCGCTGGATGCCGATCATCCGGCGTCTCGCCGTGCATCCGCTCGCCGCGAGCCCCGAGGAGCGCATCGTGCAGCTCGGGCGCCGCGTCGCCGAGTGGCTCGAAGGCTGGCACGGCCGGATGGTCTTCTTCGCCGATCTGCACGGCATCGTGACGGGTCCGCAGATCCTCGACCGCGTCGCGAGCGCGATGGTGAAGGCGAGCCAGCGGCCGGCCGTGCGCCTGTTGTTCTTCGGCGGCTTGTTCCTCGTGTTCGACCTGCTGATTGGCGCGGAGAGCTGCAGCAAGATTCTCGCCAACATCGTCGCGCTGCCACTGATCGTGCTCGGCACGTTGTGCCTCGTGTTCCTCACGCTCGGCACGTGGCTCAAGCGGCTCGCCGGGCAGGCGTCGGAGGCATACCGGCTCACGAGCGAGGCGCACTTCATCTCGCAGCTCGAACGCATCAAGCCGCACTACGAGCGCGAGGACCTCGCTTTCCTCGCGCGCCGCGTGTTCGGCGATCGCGCGGCGGCCCGTCAGGCAGAGACCATGCTGCATGCCCTCGTGTCGAGCGCGCGCACCGGCGTGCCGATCGACGACAAGGACGTGCCAGAGTACGTGCGCCTCGAATCCAACCGCATCGCGCTGCTCTACCTGCATTTCCTCGACGGCGCGTGCCTGCACATCAGCGACGTCAAGACGACCGAGCAGCTGCTCGCCAACCAGGCGCTCGAGAACCTGCGTGTGCGGTTCCTGCGCTTCGGCAAGCGGCAACGCAAGCAGCTGCGACGGCTCAAGCTCGAAGCCGGGTCCGTGTTCAGTGGGCCCTACCTGTGGTTCAGCTTCATCACGGAGAGCATCGCGGTCGAGACTGCGAAGCGGATCGCCGGCTACAACCGCCATTGTGTGCCTCTGGCCGAGCGCGAGGTCGCCACACCAGCACAGCTGCAGGCGATGCAGGATTGGCTCGCGCGGCGGCGTGATCCGCGCGGTGGTCGCACGCTGAGCGACCGCAAGTTCCAGCAGGTCCGCAGCGACTTCCAGGCGACCGAGTTCACCGCGCTCGACTTCCTCGGCGGCGACGCCGGGCGCGACCGGCACATCGCGAGTCTGTTCGGCGACGAGGTGCTCGAGGTCGTACGGCTCGACCGGCGCACGATGGTGCGCGAGATCTTCGGCACGCGCCCCGTGCACCAGCTGCCGAAACACGAACGCAGCTTCAATCCGCTGCGCTTCTACCAGCGGCGGCTGTCGCATGGCCTCGTGTTGCTGGCGCCGCTGCTGATCGGCTGGCGGTTCCTGCGGTGGCTCGGTTGGCTGATCGCTCGCGTGCGCCAGATCGTGCGCGAAGTGGTCGACCCCGAGCTCGCGATGCAGCGCCGCGAGATCGGCGCAGCACCGTTTGCGGTCGCGTTGCGCAAGATCCACCGCATGAAGGCGCCTGGACTGCTCGAGGCGATCTCGATGCGGCTGCACCTGGATCCCGTCTACGCGGGGGCGCCCGCCGGATGGTCGTCGTCGGAGCCGTTCGCATCCGAACCGGAGGTCGAACGCGATCTGCTCTTCTTGCATCTGCGCGAACGCGAGGCGAGCGAGCTGCGCGAAGCGGCGACGTTCGTGCGTCAACACGTGGCGGCCCTGCACGCTGCGATCGGGTGGCTGCCGCCGCTCGGCACCGCGGCCGACGACGACGCGCGCGCGGCCGGAGAGCTCGCCGCGACGTGTGCGTGGATCGCCGACAAGGACGACGTGCGCACGTTGCTTCATGCGGAACGGTGGCGGGCCGAAGTGATGCCGATGCTGCTCGCCCGGGGTTCGAGGGGCACGTGGTGGCAGCGTTGCTGGCGGTTGCTGCGTCGTTGCTTCGTCGAGCACCCGATCGATCGCTGGCTGAAGCGGCACGGGCGCGGCTTGCCGAAGAGCGCGGCGGCTCCGCTGCGGCATGCCTACGAGCGAGGGGGACACGGCGTGCGCGCGCTGATCGACGCGTGGGTGCAGCTGCCCGAAGGTGCGTCGCCGGCGGAGACCGCGATCGAGTGCCTGCGGCAGGCATATCGCCACGGTGCCTCGACGCGGCGCGACCTCCTCGCGCTGCGCGCCGTGCAGTCGATGGCCGTGCTCGACGTCCGCAACTACCGTGATCTCGTGTTCCAGCTCGGCGACTATGCCTCGGAAGGCGAAGACAGCCGGCTCTGGTCGAGCCTGCCATGAGCGGTTCGGAGTCGAGCGCCGCCGTGCCGACATCCGGGCCGATATCCGGGCCGCGGCTGTTCGCGCCGCACGAGCGCCGGATCCTGCTGTGGCTCTGTGCCGGCGCGATCTCCTGGCGGTGGGTCTGCGCCGTGAGGTCGCCGCTGCCTTCGGTCGCCGCGTGCCGCGACCTCTGGCTCGCGGAGCGTCTCGCGCACGGCGAGTTCGCGTTGCTCGCCGACGCGGTCGCGCAGCCGTGGTGGGCGTTGCTGCTCTGGCCTCCGGTCGCCGCGGGCTGTGATGCGTTCGCAACGGCGCAGATGCTCGCGTGTGTGATCGGCGGCCTGCTCGTGTGGCCCGTCGCGGTCGCGGCGCAGCGGCTGCGCGAAGGAGCCGGCGTGCCGGCGGCCGTGCTCGCGCTGGCGGCCGGCGGACTGGCAGCGTCTGCCGGTGGCGGGGGCGCGACAGCGCTGCTCGCGATCGCCGTCGCGGTGGCCGTCGTTGGCATCGCGGCGCGACGGTGGGTGCTCGCGGCCGTGGCGGGCACTCTGGCCCTCGCGCCCGGCCTCGAAGCGATCGTCAGCAGCGCCGCGTATCGCGGGTCGTGGCATTGGCACGAGCTGCGTTTCGGCTGGGGAACCTCGGCGGCGCTCGCGCTGTGGTGCGTCCTGCCGCCGCGGCCACGCGCCCTGCCGCTGCTCTGCCTGCTCGCTGCGGCCATGTTCGCAACGTCGGTCGTGCGCGGCAGTCTGCAATGGCTGCTGGTTTCCTGGCCCATCGTTGCGGTGCTGGCAGCGGTGGGCCTCGCGCGTCTGCCCGTGCGCGTGCGCGACATCGCGCTCTGTGCTGCGGTCCTCGCCGAGTTCTGGATCGGTTGGCAGGCGATCGAGCCGAGCACAGCGTTCGTGGAACGGGCTCTCGGACAGCACCTGCGGCGCCATCTCACGGAAGGCTCTTCGGTCGTCAGCGACCTGCCTCGTGTGCAGTTGTTCGCCGGCTCGAGGCCGACCGGGTTCTCGGACGACAATGCGTTGCTCGCGGCCGCCGGTGGCGATGGCGTCGCCTATGTCGTGCTCGGCCCCGCGCTCGCGCAGCACGCAACGGTCACCTCGGCCTTGGGGGGCCGGTTCGCCCGCTTCGAACTGCCGCACGACCTCGGCGACCTCGTCGCCGAAGGCAAGCTCGCCGTGTTCGTACGGCGCTGAGTCTCGCTGAGCACTCAGTGCATGTCGCCGCGCCGCGACAAGCAGAGGTTGGCCACTGGGCATCCATCGCACAACGGCTGCCGCCGGCAGGTCTGCTGGCCGTGGCGCCGCAGCCGCTGCCACGCGTCGATGCGCACTTCGACGTCTTCGGGCAGCTCGGCGGCGACCGCCGCCGTGACCACGCGGTAGGTCGACGCGTAGTCCTTCTGTTCCTCCCCGAAGCCGAGCCGCGTCAGCGCGCGCAGGCCATTGGACTCGAAGGTCGCGCACGCCTCGGCGCCCGCGAACAGCCGCAGGCGGTGGAAGCCCGGCAACCCTACGCCCGGGAAGGTGCAAAGGCCCTTCCGCGCTCTGGCTTCGGGCAGCTTCACGAGGTCGCGCGGATCGCCGGCGCTCGCGAACAGCTCGGCGCACTCGCGCAGCTTCAGCACCTGCTGCGCGGCCATCTTGCCCTTGCCGCAGATCGGCAGCAGAACTTCGTCGGGCGCCGCCGTGATCATTGCCGCTTGCAGCCCCGTGGCATCGCGCAGCTGCGCGAACGCCTTCTGCCGCCGCGCCTCGTCGGTCAGGTAGACGACGTTGTCCCAGAGGATCGCGTGCCAGGGATCGCGCGGCGGACCGTCGTCGATCTCGCCTTGGGTCTCGGCGAGGCGCGTCAGGATCTTCTGCAGCGTGCTGCGGCGCGGCACGCAGGCATGCTACCCGGACGCCGCTGACCGTCACTTCACGAGCTTCAGCATGCCGAGCTGGGCGCGGTTGCCGCGCCCGCCGCAGGCAAGCTCACGGTAATCCTGTATCGCTGAGCTCTTGACCGGGACGGGCGCGTGGTTCAATACCGGCGCCCGTCGGTTGCCTTCGCGTTCGCGAGCCCGACGATTCCCACATGAAGACACTCCTCCTGCTTCCCGTTGCCTTTGCCCTGTTCACCATTCCCGGACACGGAGATCACGCCGCTGCGGTGCCGCCCGGAGACAACGATTGGGTGGTCGACGGCGTGCACAGTTCCGTCGTGTTCCGCATCAAGCACGCGAACGCTTCGTGGTTCCAGGGCACGTTCGACAAGGTCGAGGGTCAGATCACGCTCGACCCGAGCAAGCCCGAAGCGGGCAGCGTCACGCTGACGATCCCGGTCGACAGCATCGACACGAACGACAAGAAGCGCGACGAGCACGTGAAGGGGCCCGACTTCTTCAACAGCAAGGAGAACCCGTCGATTGCGTTCGCGAGCACGAAGATCGCGAAGAAGGGCGACACGCAGTTCGACGTGACGGGCGACCTGCAGATGGCCGGCAAGAAGAAGTCGATCACGATGACGGTCGAGAAGACCGGCGAAGGCGAGATGATGGGCAAGGTGGTCGGCTGGATGACGACCTTCACGATCAAGCGATCGGACTTCGGCATCAACTACGCCCTCGACAAGGGCACGCTCGGCGACGAAGTCACGCTGATGGTCGCGCTCGAGACGAAGCAGGCGAAGAAGTGACGGCTTGGACCCCGTCAGAATCCTGAAGGGCGTGCTGCCGGCGATCGGTTTGGCACTGCTGCTCGTGAGCTTTGGCGGCGCGCGGCTGCTCTCGCTCGCGGCGGCGGCCGGGCCGTTCGTGGCCTACGTGCTGCTGATGGCCTGGCCGGCGTGGCCGCACGAGCTCTGGGCGGCGCCCAATGGCATGGAATGGCTGCTCTGGGCGCTCGTGGCTGCGGCGCTGGTCACGGTGCTCGAATACGCGCGGCTCGTGCGCGGCCGCTCCGCCGCGGGGCTCTGTGTCGCGGTCGCCTGCGTCTCGACCTGGCTCGTGTTGCGCAAGATGGTGACCAATTGGTCGCTGTCCGAGGCGTGGTGGTATGTCGGTTCGGGTGCTCTGATCGTCGCGCTCTCGGCGCTCGGCCATCGCGCCGTGCTGCGCCGCGCACCCGCGGGCGTGCGTCCTGCGTTCCTGTTCACGGTCGTGCTGTCCGTCGACGCAGTGGTGGTGGTGACGCTCGGCAGCAGCCTGTTGCTCGGGCAGTTGTGCGGCGCGGTCGCGGCCGCGCTCGGCGCCGCGGTCGGCACCACGCTGTGGCGGCGGCCGTTTGCGCTCGCTGTCGCCGACGGCACCTGGCTCGGCATCGCGCACGCGTTGTTCGTGCTCGCGGGGGTCCACATCGGCTACCTCGGTTGGCCCGCTGCGGGTTGCGTGCTCGCGGTGCCGCTGCTGGGGCTCGTGCCGCGTCTCGTGGGCTGACGAGCCGTGCTCGGGTCGCCGGTTGATCGCGGTCAAGCGACGCCCGCGCCTCGCGCCGGTTGGCGTTCGAGGCCCGTCACGACGACTCCGACCACGATCGTTATCCCGCCAATCAACTGCAGAGCACCCATGCGATCGTCGAGCGCGGCCCAGGCCACGAGCGCTGCGAACAGCGGCTCCAGCGCGAACAGCAGCGCAACGGTGGTTGGCGCGATCCGGTGCTGCACCTTGCCCTGCAGCACGATGCCGAGCGCCGTGGCCAGCACGCCGAGATACGCAATCGCGCCGAGCAGCGCCGGCGTCCATTCGACTGCGGGCAGGTCGCCGGCTGCGAACGAGCCGTGGTAGAGAGTCGCGACGGTGGCTGCCACCGCGGTCAGCACCAGCTGCCAGAAGCAGAACGCCACGGCCGGCGTAGCCCGGCCGAAGTGCGACAGCAGCAGGATGTGCGCGGCGTAGCTCACCGACGAAGCGATCTGCAGCAGGATGCCGCGCGGCGTGTCCTGCGGTACAGCGGCCGTCTGATCCGGCCAGCACAGGAACCCCATCCCGACAAGGCCGAGTGCGAGACCGGCGAGCGACAGTTGGCCGAGCCGGCCGCCGAGAAAGGCCCAGCCGCCGACAGCCACGATCAGCACGATGAGTCCCACGAGGAAACCGCCCATCGAGGCCGAGGTCTCGCGCATGCCCTCCGTCTGCAGCAGGTAGCCGGCGGCGAGCGCGGTGCCTGCTGTGAGCCCGGGTCGCATGGCCTTCGGCAGATCGCGGACCACCGAGCTGCGCAAGAGCGGCAGCATGCAGGCGACGGCCACCCAGAACCGCACCGCGACGAGCCCGAATGGCGACAGCGAACCGAGCGCGATCTTGACGACGGCGAAGCTGCCGCCCCAGATCGCGATCAAGAACGTGAGCACCAGGTGCGGCGTGTAGCGACCGGCGGGGGCGTTCATCGAGGGCCGGCAGGATAGGGAAAGACGCGCTGCGAGCCAGCGTGGGCTGCACGTCGCGCGCCAGGCGATGCTGGCGGTCGCGCGGGCGCTCCGCTACGAGTGGCGGTTCGACTGCAGCGCGCGCGAGTTCTTGCGAGCGTCCTCGCAGTGATCGCCCTGGGTCCGTAATCAGCGCGTGACCACGCTCCTGCGATTCTTCGGTCTGCAGCACGCCACGGCGCCCGAGCGCCGGGCCACGCTTTGGATCGCGGCGATGTTCTTCTGCTCGCTCTCGAGCACGTTCCTGCTGCGTCCGCTGCGCGACCAGTTCGGCATCGCCAAAGGCGTCGATGCGCTGCCACGGCTCTACTGCTTCACGCTGCTCGCGACTGCCGTCTGCGTGCCGGCGTTCTGGTGGCTCAGCAACCGCACGCCGAGCCGGCGTTTCGTGCCCGTGGTGTTGCACGTATGCGCAGCGAGCTGGCTGCTGCTGGCCGGGCCCCTGGTCGCGATCGGCGACTACGAGTGGAAGAACGTGCCGGGACTCGGCGAGACGTTCTGGGGTGGTTTCAGCGCAGTGAACGTGATCGTGCCCGCGCTCGTGTGGATCCACGCCGTCGAGCACTTCCGCCGCGAGCAGGGACAGCGCATGTTCGGCTTCGTCGGCGTGGGCGGCACGCTCGGGGCCGTGTTCGGCTCGTGGCTCGCGGGCGTGCTTTCGGCCCACCCCTGGCTCGTAGCCGTGACGGCCGCTGCGCTGCTCGAGGCCGCTTTCGTGTTCTTCCTGGTGTCGCTGCCGGCCTGCTCGGCCATGCTCGCGCAGCGCGGGGAATCACCGGGGCACGTTTCGCGCGGAGGGGTGTTCAGTGGCGTGCCGCGGCTGCTCGGCGACGGCTACCTGCGCGCGATCGGCGTCTACATGCTGCTGCTCGCGATCATCGCGACCGTGTTCGCGGCCGCGCAGACCGAGATCCTCGGTGAGCTCGCCACGGGCGCCGAACAGCTGCAGAAGAGCGCAACGATCGAGTTCTGGGCGCAGGGCACGGTCCTCGCGCTGCAGCTCTTCTGCACCGGGCGATTGTTGCCGCGGCTTGCGCCGACCTGGTTCCTCATCGCGCTGCCGTCCGTCTCGATCCTCTGCCTCGGTTCGTTGTGGTTGTGGCCGACCGGGCTCGTGATCAGTCTGGTGCAGATCTCGCGCCGCGGTGTGCAGCACTCGCTCGACAAGCCGGCGCGCGAGATCCTCTACACGCCGCTGGACCTAGAGACGAAGCACAAGGTCAAGTTCCTGATCGACACGTTCGTGTTCCGCTTCGGCGACGTCCTCGGCGCGCTGCTCGCGGTCGAACTACGCGGCGCTCGCTGGGGCAGCTGGGGCGGGGTCGCGGTCATGGTCGCCGTCGCGTGCGTGTGGATCGGCATCGGCGTTTTCCTCGGGCGGCGGCGTGTTGCGCCGGGCCACGACGCAGCGGAACGCCCGCGGCTCAGCGCGGGATCGTGAGACTGGCCGCTTTCTCGAGCGTCAGCTTGTCCTGGCCGAGATCGATGCCGTTGGCCTTGAGGTCGAACGCGAGGATCGCGAGATACTGCTCCGTCGTGAGCGTGCCCGCCTTCTTCGGCGGCATGTTCTTGACGACGAAGTCGGCGACGTTGGCGACCGTGACGAAGCGGCCCTTGCGCGCCTTGCGGTCGGCCGGTGGATCGGTCGGCAGTGCGCCCTTCTTCAGATCGACGACGCGCGGAGCGTCGTCGGTGCCCTCGCCGGCGTCGCCGTGGCACTTCGCGCAATGTTGACCGTAGAGCGTCTGGCCGTGGCTCACCTGTTCGGTGAACGAGGCTGCCTTGAACGACGCGTCGGCGGTGCTCTTCGGCGAGTGGCAAGCGACGAACGCGACGCATGCGAACGAACACGCGGTGATCTTGAGTCTCATGGTTCTGCTCAGGGTCGGAGTCACGGCGGGAGTATCTGCATCACGTGGGCGACCACGCGGTCGCAGCGTTGCAGATGGAAGTCGTAGAGGTCCGGGGCGATCGCCTCCGCGTGTTGGGCCAGCACGCCCTTGAGGGTCGCACGCGCGCGCAGGTAGCGCGTCTTGACGGTCCCCTCCTCGACGTCGAGGCACTCGGACACCTCGCGCACCGAGAGCTGCTCGACGGCGCGCAGCACGAACACGAGGCGGAAGGGCTCCTCGAGTTTCGCGATCGCCGACTCGAGCAGGCGGCGGACCTCGGCGGAACTCGCGAGGTCGTCGGGGCTGTGCGCCGTGTCCATGAGTTGCTCCACGTCGTCGTAGGTGTTCGCGCGGCGGCGCCGGCACCGCGCCAGGGCTTCGTTGATGGCGATCCGCGTGAGCCAGGTCGAGAAGCGCGCGCGTTCCTCGAACTGGTCGAGAGCCGTGAAGGCGCGCACGTAGGCGTCCTGCATGATGTCCTCGGCCTCGTTCGCGTTGGCGGCGAAGACGCGCGCGACGCGGAACAGCCGCTGGTTGTGCCGGCGCATCAGCAATTCGAAGAGCTGGGTCTCGCCGCTGCGCACGCGGTGTACGAGGTCCAGGTCCGGGTCGCTGCCAGGCAGGGTGGGGGAGTCGGGCATCACGGCAAGGGATCAGAGTTCCTGCACCCCCTAAAGGTTCCCAGATTCTCGCCGCGAATGTGGGCTGGGAACGCGCGCTGCCCCGGGTATCAGCCCGAGTCGACCCGGTAGTGCAGCCAGCGGCACTCGATCGGGCCGTTGCGTACGGGGTGCTTGCTGCTCGCGCGCAGGCCGAGGAAGCGTGTGAGCTCCGGGTTGCCGCACAGCACGTAGGCCGAGGCTCCCGCACAGCGCTCGTGCAGGAACTGGCCCAACGCGCGCCAGGTGTCCTCGAGCTCGGCGGGATCGGCGTCGAGGCGTTCGCCGTAGGGCGGGTTCACGACCACGAGCCCCGGTGGCCAGCTCGGCGCGTAGTCGCGCGCGTCGCCCTGCGTGAGCTGGATGTGACCTTGGAGTCCGGCCGATGCGATCGCCTTCTTCGCGATCGCGAGAGCGCCGGGATGGCGGTCGTTGCCCATGAGCTTCGGCATCTGGCCGGCGCCCGCCGCAGCGCGCGCTTCGGCTTCGTCGTAGAGCATCCGCCACGCCTGCAGGTCCGCGTCGCGCCAGTGTTCGAAGGCGAAGCTTCGGCCCAACCCCGGAGCGCGGTCCGTCGCGAGCCAGGCGGCTTCGACGAGGAACGTGGCCGAGCCGCACATCGGATCGCAGACCGCGGAGCGCCGGTCCCAGTCGGTCGACAGCAAGAGACCGGCGGCGGTCGCTTCGTTGAGCGGGCTCTTGTGAAGGATCTCGCGGTAACCGCGCTTGTGCAGCGGCTCGCCGCCGAGCTCGCGGTAGAGGATCGCCTCCTCGCCCTGCAACACGAGCTTGACCGGCAGGTCGGGGCGGTCGCGCGCGACGTCGGGGCGTTTGCCCGTGAGCTCGCGGAACTGGTCGCAGATCGCGTCCTTGACGACGAGCACCGGGTAGCGCGTGTCGTTCGCGAAGCTGTCGCGCACGGAGCCATCGATCGCGAGCGTCTGCAGGTGCGTGATGCTCTGCGACCAGTCCACGGTGCCGGTGAGGCCATAGAGCTCGTCGCGGTCGCGCGCCCTGCCGCGTGCGAGCTCCTCCTGCACGCGGATCGCCGAACGCAGCCACAAGCAGGCCCTGTAGCCGAGCGCCTTGTCGTCCGTGAACGAGCAGGCGCCGCGCCGCGTCGCGACGTCGGCCGCGCCCAGGCCACGCAGCTCGCGCGCGAGCACGTCCTCGAGCCCGAGCGTGCAGGCCACGTAGTAGCTCGGCACGTCAGGAGTCCTGCGGGGCCGCGCGGCCCGCCGCGGCCGCGAAGTCGGCGGCGAAGCACTTCACGGCGCTCAGCACGGGGGCCGCGGCCATCTCGATCAGCGAGCACCACCCCTTCTTCTTCGTGAACTCGGCGAGCTTCGCGAGCTTCTCGTCGTAGCCGGGGCCCTTCCTCTGCTGCACGCCCTTCAGGATGTGCACGAACTGGTTCGTCTCCATGCGGCATGGCGGGCACTGGCCACATTGCTCGGCCATGAAGAACCCGGCGATCTCGATCGCGAGCGCTACGACGTCGGTCGTCTCGTCGACGATGCGCACGCCGCCGCAACCGGGCGAGGTGCCGAGCGCACGCAGCGTCTCGTAGGCGATCGGCACGTCGAGGTGCTCGGCCAGGAGGAATGCGCACGACATCGCGGGCAGCACTGCGCGCACCTTGCGGCCGTTGCGCATGCCGCCGCCGTTGCCATCGATGAGCTCCCGGTACGACACGCCGAACGGCAGCTCGTAGACGCCGGGCCGCTGCACCTCGTCGCCGAGCGTGAACAGCAGCGTGCCCTTGCTCTCCCTCGTGCCGATCGCCGCGAACGCGCCGGCTCCGTGCCGCGCGATCCACGCGACGTGCGCGAGCGTCTCGGTGTTGTTGACCGTGGTCGGTTTGCCGAACAAGCCGGCCTCGCCCGGGAACGGCGGTTTCTTGCGCGGTTTCGCGGGCTTGCCCTCGATCGCGTTCAGCGCCGCGGTCTCCTCGCCGGCGACGTAGGTCGAAGGTCCGTCGTGGATCTCGATCGGGAACAGCAAGAGGCCGGCGTTTTGCAGCTCTTGCAGCGCGGCGCGCGCGCTGGCCCTTGCTTCGTGCATGTCCTCGATCAGGTAGAGCCAGCCCTTCGTTGCGCCCGTGGCGAGACCGGCCAGCAGCAGGCCCTCGAGCACCGCGTGCGGGTGCTGCTCGACGAGAACGCGGTCCTTCCTGCTACCCGGTTCGTGTTCGCCGCCGTTGCCGACGACGAACTTCTCGCTACCCGGCGAGCCTGCCGCGAGCTCCCACTTGCGCGCGGTCGGGAACGCCGCCCCGCCGCGGCCGCGCAGGCCCGACTCGGCGATCGCCGCGCGCAGTGCCGCGGGATCGGCCGTGCGCGCGCGCTTCAGTCCCTCGTAACCGCCGCGGGCGCGATATTCGTCGAGGCGCTCGGGGCCGTGTCTCTGGCGGTGCGGTAGCAGCAGGGCAGGATGCACCACCGCGATGGTAGGGAGTCGCGCCGTTCGTTGCACCGGCGTGTGTGGTACGGAGAATCTGCTGAGCAGTGGCCTGCGCGCGGTCGTTGTCTATCATGCGCCGCTCGTCGGCCGGACCGCTTCGGCCTTCCCCGAGGAACCAATGCAACTGAATCCGCTCGTTCATCTAGCCGCCGCCGTCTTCGCGTTCGGCACTGTCTTCCCGACCTCGATGGCGCTGCCCGACGAGGGCATGTGGCCGTTCGACGGCTTGCCGCTGCAGGTGCTCAAGGACAAGTACAACTTCGAACCGACCAAGGAGTGGCTCGACCACGTGAGGCTCGGCTCGGTGCGCTTCGACACGGGCGGCTCGGGTTCGTTCGTCTCCGCGAACGGCCTCGTGATGACGAACCACCACGTCGCGCTCGAGACGTTGCAGAAGATCTCGACGCAGGAGAAGGACTGGGTCAAGGATGGGTTCAGCTCGCGTCTCTACGGCAGCGAGCCGGCCGGCAAGGACCTGACGCTGCGCCAGCTGATCGAGATCAAGGACGTGACGAAGGAGATGCTCGCGGCGAAGGAGGCCGACAAGACGCCCGAAGGCAACGAGTGGCGCGCGAAGTTCGAGGATATGTGCCACGCGCTCAGCGACCAGGAGAAGCACATCGAAGCGCAGCCGGTGCCGCTCTACGACGGCCAGCAGTTCCGCATCCACGTCTATCACGTCTACGACGACGTGCGCGCCGTGTTCGCGCCCGAGAAGCAGGTCGCGTTCTTCGGCGGCGATCCGGACAACTTCACCTATCCGCGCTACGACCTCGACTGCGCGTTCTTCCGCGTCTACGAGGACGGCAAGCCCGTCGACTCCTCGAAGTGGTACTTCAAGATGAAGGCCGAAGGCGCGAAGACCGACGAGCTCGTCTTCGTGTCGGGCCATCCGGGCGACACTGCGCGGCTGCTGACGCATGCCGAGATGGAGTTCCTGCGCGACGTGCGCAAGCCGATGGAGGTCGCCCAACTCCGCCAAGCATGCGAGATGATGAAGGCGCAGATGGCGAAGAGCGAGAAGGCCGCGTTCGACCTGCGCGACCAGTATTTCGGCGCGGCCAACACCCTGAAAGCCTTCGAGGGGCATCTCGCGGGGCTGCGCGACGCCACGATGATGGCGAAGATCAAGGTGCGCGACGACGAGCTGATCGAGAAGTCGGGCAAGCCCGAGGTCAAGGCCGCGTTCGAGTCGATCGCGGCCGGTTACGCCGAGTACCGCCTGCTGATCGAGTCGAAGAAGCCGCGCTCCGAGCTGCAGAAGTTCCGCGCCAAGCTCGACCGCGAGATCACGCCGCCGGCCAAGGCAGTGATCAACAAGGCGCGCTTCGAGGTCTACGGCACGGCGATGTATCCGGACGCGACGTTCACGCTGCGCCTGTCGTACGGGACGGTCAAGGGTTACGAAGCCGGCACGACGATGGTGCCACCGAAGACGACGTTCAACGGTCTCTACGAGCGCAACGCCGCGTTCGACAACCAGTCCCCGTTCGACCTGCCGAAGCGCTGGACCGACGCGAAGGCGAAGCTGACCCTCGACACGCCGATCAACTTCGTCTGCACGTGCGACATCATCGGCGGCAACTCGGGCAGCCCCGTGCTGAACCGCAACGCCGAGGTCGTCGGTCTCGTGTTCGACGGCAACATCGAGTCGCTGCCGGGCCACTTCTGGTTCGACGAGCGCGTGAATCGAACCGTCAGCGTGCACACGGGCGGCATCCTCGAAGCGATCGCGAAGGTCTACGCGGAGAACGACCTCGTGCGCGAGCTGCGCGACGGCAAGTAGCCCGGGGCATCACAGCCGGCTCGCAACGCGAGCCGGCTCACTGGATCGTGGCTTCGATCGCGGGGCCGAAGGCCAGCACGCCGAAGTTCGAGAAACCGAGCGACTGCACGCGGAACTGGAAGCCGAGAGGCGCCGACGGTGGGATCGACAGCGTGTAGGAGTCCATGCCCTGGTTGCATCCCGTCGGCACGAACGGCGGTGTGCTGGTCACGCCGAACGAAAGGATGACGGGGCTGTCGAGCAGCAGCACGTTGCCGAAGCCCGGCACCGGGAGGCACGGGCCCTGCAGGCCGATCGCGATGATGTAGAGCGAGGTCGGATTCGAGTAGTGGACCAGCAGGCGGGTCTGGCCCGGGCCGACGGTGCCGCCCGGAAACGGCTGGCAGGTCACGGGCCCGCAGACCTGGCCGTAGATCACGGTGAGCACGCCACCGTCCATCGTGAGGCCGACCTCGTTGTATTGGGCGGTGACGTTTCCGGCGATCGCGCCGGCGAGAAGGCAGGGCAGGAGGAATCGCATCGCGGGACTCCGGGTCGAGTGTGGTGGTGGGGGAGGGCCATTCTATTGCCGCGCCGCAAGTCGGGTGCGCCGCGCGGGCGGCATCCTGCCCGCCCAGCGCCAACTGGTTCGAGAGAACCGGTTTCGCGATGATCGTCCGTGCATGCGTCGACTGCTCTTGCCGTGCCTCTGCGTGCTGGCAGCGTTGCTGCTGCGGGCGCAGGAACCTCTGCCGTCGTCGCAGCGCCAGTTCACGGTCCCGCTGCACGACGGCCGGCTGCACGTCGGCGAGCTCGTGCGTGAGTTGTTCGCCGCCTACGAGCTCGACGGCAGCGCCCTGCCCGTGCCCGAGGTGCGCATCGACCTGCGCGGCGCGCCTGGATTCCTGCTGCTGCTCGCGAGTCGCAAGCTGCTGCTCGAGACGGTGCGCTTCCGGCGCGACTTCGCAGAGAGCCAGCTCGTCGTTGCGATCGATCGCGAACGCACCCGCGAAGTGCGGCGCCAGCTGCGCGCGCGTCTCGCGCTGTTCGCGGCGCGTCTCGCGGGCGAAGACGCGGCGGAACGCAAGTACGAGCTCGCGTTGCCGCCCGCGATCGACGCAGCGCGCCCGCTGTGCGTGCTCGTGCACGGCGTCGAGAACGACGCGAGCATGTGGAAGGACCTGCGCACCTTCCTCGAGGCCGAGCCGCGGCGGGTACAGGTGGCGACGTTCAGCTACCCGAACGACGAAGCGATCGAGCGCGTGGCCGCCGAGTTGTCGGCCCGGCTGCGCCGGCTCGGCCCGCAGCCCGTCGCGATCGTCGGCCACAGCATGGGGGGCCTCGTGGCGCGCGCGGTCGTCGAGGACGAGGCACTCGATCCCGGCAACGTGCGCACGCTGATCCTGACCGGCGTGCCCAACTCGGGCTCCAACCTGGCTGGCTTCCGCATCGCGCTCGAGGTCGCCGACGTGGTGCGCGACGCGGGTACCGAGGCGTTCGCGCGCGAACTGCTCTCGATCGTGATCGACCACTGGCAGGACGGCCTCGGCGAGGCAGGCGGCGACCTGCTGCCGGGTTCCGTCTGCCTCGGCAAGATGGCGCAACGGGGCCGCAATCCGCGCGTCGAGTATCACCTCGTGCTCGGCACGCGTTCGGTGCTGCGCGAGCAGGAGCTCGGTTCGATCCAGCAGGCCGTGAAGGACGCGCTCGCAGACCGCGGTCTCGCGAAGGTCGTGCGGCCGCGGCTCGAGCGCTGGCTCGGCGACCTCGACGAGCTCGTCGACGGCAAGGGCGACGGCGCCGTCAGCGTGGCGCGCGGCCGACTCGACGGTGTCGAGCCGGAGCTCGTGCCGCTCGACCACCACGGCCTCGTGCGGCTGCGCGGCCTGCTCGGGCGCGTCGAGAAGGCCGAGGAGCACCCGGTGTTCGTGCGCATCGCCGCGTGGGTCGGGGCGACCAAGACCGTCGTGCGATAGCCGGACGCGGGCTCACTCCGGCGCGGTCCACAGGTTGTTCTTGCGAGCGACGTCCGGCAGCATCTGGTCCGGGTCGATGCGGACCTCGGTGACCTTGCCCCTGCCTTCGAGCGTGACCAAGACCTTGTCCGATTGGTGCCAGATCTCGACGGGCAGACGCCGCTCCTCGGTCGTGCCGTCCTCGAACGTCGCGCGGAAGCTGAGCGGCATCACCTGCCGCTCCTTGTTGACGAACGTGATGCGCGTGCCCCGCTTCTCGGTCGGCTGCTGCACGTCTTCGACGGCCTGGTCGAGCATCGCGTCCTCGAGAAACCATCCCCTCCAGAACCACGCGAGGTCCATGCCCGCGACGTCCTCCATCGTGCGGAAGAAGTCCGCCGGCTGCGGGGACTTGAACGCCCAGCGCCGGATGTAGGCGCGGAACGCATCGTCGAAGCGTTCGGTGCCGAGCACGTACTCGCGCAGGATCAAGAGGCCGACGCCCGTCTTCTCGTATTGCAGCAGGCCGAGCTGCATACCCGTGAGGCGGTCCGCGTTCGTGACGATCGGCACGCCGGGCGCGCGCAGCATCGCGGCGAACGCTGCGGCCTTCGGCGGCTTCGACTTCGGGAACCAGTCCTGCGTCGAGTACTTGTTGATGAACGTGTTGAAGCCTTCGTCCATCCACGCGTGGCGCCGTTCGTCGGTGTTGACGAGCATCGGAAACCAGTTGTGCCCGATCTCGTGCGTCGTGACGCCATAGAGCTGTTGCGCGCTCGTCTTGTTGCGTCCGAAGCAGAAGATGATCATCGGGTACTCCATGCCGCCCTCGACGCCGCCGACGTTGGTCGCGACCGGATACGGGTAGGGGAACCAGCGCTTGCTGTAGCCCTCGATCGCGGTGCGCAGCATCTGCGTCGACTGGCCCCAGATCGGCAGCGAGTCCTCGGCGTAGGCCGATTGCACGAGCACGTCGCCCGTCGAAGCTGCGTCGAGCATGAACGCTTCCGACGAGGCGAACGCGACCGTGCGCACGTTCTCGGCGCGGAAGCGCCACGTCAGCGGTCCGTCGCCCGCGGGGCGGCTCGCCGGATCGCCGACTTCGTCCTTGCCGCGGATCATCACGGTGTCCTTGCTCTGCCTGGCCGCAGCGAGCCGTTCCTGCTGCGTCGTGGTCAGCACCTCGCTCGCGTTCTGCAGCACGCCGCTCGCGACGACGAGGTGGTCGCGCGGCACGGTGATCGCGAGATCGACGTTGCCGAAGTTCGTGTAGAACTCGCCGCTGCCGAGATAGGGCAGCGTGTTCCAGCCGTGCACGTCGTCGTAGACCGCCACAGCCGGGAACCACTGCGCGAGCTCCCAGATCGTGCCCTTCTCGACCACGAGCGTGCCGTAGCGCCGGAAGATCCGCTTCGGGATCTCGAACGACCAGTCGATCTGGAACTCGAACTTCGAACCCCCGCGCAGCGGATGCGGCAGGTCGACGCGCATCAGCGTGTCGTAGACCTTGAAGGGCAGCGGCGCGCCGGCCGCGTCGACGCGCGACACGACCACGCCTTCGGTGTGGTCCGAAGGTCCGCTGCCGATCGCGGCACCGCCGTCGATGAGCGAGCCGATGCTGTCCTTGCGCAGGATGTTCTGCTCGAGGTGCACCCAGAGGTAGTCGAGGGCCTCGGGCGAGTTGTTGTGGTAGGTGACGTGCTCGCTGGCTGTCAGTCGGCGTTCGATCGGATCGAGACGCGCGTCGATGCGGTAGTCGACCTGCTGCTGCCAGTAGTCGGGGCCCGGGGCTCCCGAGGCCGTGCGCACGCGGTTCGGCGTCGGCAGCTCGAGCGGGCTGAAGATCGTGACGTCGGGGCGCGGCTTCGGCGCGCGCGAATACTCATCGCGATTCTGCGCCAGCAGGGCCGCGGGCAGGCACGCGAACAGCAGCGTCCGGCGGAATGCGGGGGATCGAAGGAGCATTCGTGCCAGGATGGCTGGGCGCTGGCAGCGCCGCAAGCAAACGGTGCTTCGCGGGGCAGCAGAGATGTTCCCGGTGGGCTCCGACGACCTGCCCGGCGTCACTCGCTTCCATCAGCACTTCTCGCGGGCTGCCCTCGAGAGCGGCATGAGCCGGCTCTACGGCGGCATCCACTTCATGTCGGGCAACCTGCACGGCCTGGCCTGTGGCGAAGACATCGGCCTCGAGGTGTCGCAGCTGCTCGGCAAGCTCTGAGCCAGGTCGCGCGGGCGAGCAGGCTCAAAACTCGAACGTGATCTGCAGCAGGTCGAACGACATGTAGGTGGGTTCGCCGGCGACGTCGTCAGGCATGATGTTCAAGCGCACTTCGCTGCCGATGCGGTAGTTCTCGCCGGTCAGGTAGCGCACGCCCGCGCCGATGTTCACGAGCATGCCCGAGTCGCTGCCGCGGTTCTCCTTGTCGATGGTCGCCACGCCGATGCCGCCGGTCACGTAGGGCCGGATCGACAACGTCCACAGCTCGGTGAGCGGCAGGAAATACTTGAGCTGGCCTGTGATGCTGACAATGCTGATGTCGTCATCGGCGCCGTATTGCACCGACGGACCGGCCGTGACGTTCGTGTCCAACGGGAAGTCGAGCGTGCTCGCCAACATGAACGAGCTCGGGCTCGTGGTGAAGCCGAAGCCGGCCGCGAGCATCGTGTCACTCGGGGCGTTGCCCTTTTCGAAGGCCCTGTCGGGCTCGACCTCCGCAGGCGCGGCCGGCAGGAAACCGGTCAACGCGGGACGAGCGGACCCGTGCCGGCCGCCATGGGTGGCGCAGGCGCACAGGCAGGTGAGGAGCAGCACGCTGTAGGTGGTTCGCATAGGAGACCGGCGCATGGTAGGGGCCTGCATGCAAGGAGCCATGCGCGGTCGGGAAATGCTCGTGCTGCTGTGCTCCGGCGCAGCCGAGGCAGGCAAACGCGGCGCCGCGGTCGCCATGTTCCGGACCACGCGGATCGGTTACACCGCCCCAGTGGACCGAGCATCGAACGACGCGAACCGAAGGCGACGCGGCGCCCTGATGCTGCTGGGCCTTGCCGTGCTCGTGTCAGGTGTCGCGCTGACATCTTGGATGCTCGCGGACGACGCGGAGATCGCACCCGCCGAGTATGTCGGTCGCGGTGCCTGTGCCGCCTGCCACGCGGCCGAGACCGCGGCGTTCTCGGGCTCGCACCACGATCTCGCGATGCAGGTGCCGGCGCCCGGGACCGTGCTCGGTGACTTCGGCGGTGCTGTGTTCACGCACTTCGACGTGACCTCGACGTTCGGAAAGCAGGGCGACCGGTTCGTCGTCCGCACCGACGGCCCTGACGGCCAGCTGCACGACTACCCGGTGGCCTACGTGTTCGGCGTTCTGCCGCTGCAGCAGTATCTGCTCGACATCGGCAACGGCCGCTTGCAGGCGCTCGGTATCGCCTGGGACTCGCGGCCGAAAGAACAAGGCGGCCAGCGCTGGTTCCATCTGCTGCCTTCCGAGCGGCTGCCCGCAGGCGACGAACTGCACTGGACCGGCATCCAGCAGAACTGGAACTTCATGTGCGCCGAGTGCCACTCGACCAACCTGCGCCGCGGCTACGACGCTGCGAACGACCGCTACCACACCAGGTGGTCCGAGCTCGATGCATCGTGCGAAGCGTGCCACGGCCCCGCATCACACCACGTCGCGTGGGCGAAGGGCGAGCGCGGCTACGGGGCCTTCGCCGATCGACCGGGCAAGGGCCTCGTCGTTGCGTTCGACGAGCGACGCGGCGCGACCTGGGTGCGCGACGAGAAGACCGGCGTGCCGAAGCGTTCGCGCCCGCGCGCGACGCAGAAGGAGCTCGATACCTGTGCGCGCTGCCACAGCCGGCGCACGGTGTTCAGCGAGGACTTCGTGCCGGGCCGGCCGCTGCTCGACACGCACTGGCCCGAATTGCTGACCGCGCCGCTCTACCACGCCGACGGCCAGATGCAGGGCGAGGTCTACAACTACCAGTCGTTCCTGCAGAGCCGCATGGCGCAGCACGGCGTCACGTGCAGTGACTGCCACGAACCGCACACGGGCGGCCTGCGTGTGCCCGGCAACGGCATCTGCCTGCAGTGCCACGAAGCCCGCTTCGACACGAAGCAGCACCACTTCCACCAAGAAGGCACGGCGGCGGCGGCCTGCGTCGCCTGCCATGCGCCGACCGTCACCTACATGGGCGTCGACGCGCGTCACGACCACAGCTTCAAGGTGCCGCGGCCCGACCTCGCGGCGCGGTTCGGCGTGCCCGACGCCTGCACGGCGTGCCACCGCGACCAGAAGCCCGCGTGGGCCCAAGCGCACCTGCAGCAGTGGTATGGCCGCCTGCGCACCGACCGTTCGACCTGGACCGAGGCGTTCGCCGCGGCGCGCGCGCGCAGCTTCGATGCCAGCTCACGGTTGCTGCGGATCGCAGGTGATCCCGAACAACCGGACATCGTGCGCGCGACGGCGCTGCACGAGCTGCCGCGGCCGCTCGATGCCGCCGCGGCCAGGGCCGTGCTCGAAGCGATGAAGCACGAAAGCCCACTGCTGCGATGGATCGCTGCCGACATCCTGGCCGACTCGGCGATCGAGTTGCGTGCCCC
Organism: Planctomycetota bacterium; assembly: GCA_035649575.1. Lineage (GTDB taxonomy): Bacteria > Planctomycetota > UBA1135 > UBA1135 > UBA2386 > DASVAL01. Next base: position 7,697 of record DASRJH010000113.1, on the reverse strand, counting down.
GCTGCAGAGCCTGCTGCGCGACCCCGTTCGCGCCGTGCGCATGGCGGCCGCGCGCGGTTTCGTCTCGGTCGACACGTCGAGCTGGTCCGAGGCCGACGCGGCGGCCCTTCGTACCGGCATCGCCGAGTACGTGGCCGCGCAGCGCCTCAATGCCGACCGCCCCGAGGGGCGGCTCAACCTCGGCAGCCTCGAGCTCGAGCGCGGCGACCCCGCCGCCGCCGAGGCGGAGTTCCGCGCCGCACTGCGCCTGCACCCCCAGTTCTTTCCGGCCTACGTGAATCTCGCCGACCTGCATCGAGCCCGTAGCCGCGACGACGAATGCGAACGCACGCTGCGCGAAGGCCTCGCGATCGCAAAGCACCATGGCGACCTGCTGCACGCGCTCGGCCTGTGCCTCGTGCGCCAGAAGAAGATCGACGAGGCCATCGTCGCGCTGGGTGGTGCAGTGACTGCCGCACCGGATCGGCCGCGATATGCCTGTGTGTATGCCATCGCGCTGGAGTCCGCAGGGAGGCTCGGCGAGGCGATCACGGCGCTCGAGGCGGCGAGTGCGCGATTCCCCGACGAGCGCGAACTGCTCGAGCTGTTGGTCGAGTACCTCGTGCAGAACGGCGACGTCGTACGCGCGCAGTCGAAGGCCGTCGCGTACATGCAGAAGTGGCCCGACGACCAGACCGTGCTGCGCTGGCGGCAGGGGCTGCTGAAGTAGTCGGAACAGCTGCAAGAAGAGGCCGTTCGAGGTCGCGAACCCGGGCTGGTCTTCGCACGGCAGCGTCTCCGCTCCGGCGCTGGTCGACGCCGGCTTCGATCGCGTGCTCGTTGGAGCCGTCGACCGCTTACTGGCGCAACAGCACGTAGACGTAGCCGACCGTCTCTCCGTGTTCCTCGCCATCTGCCTGCGACTTCTCGCAGTTGCCGACCAGCAGGTCGAGCTTGCCATCGTCGTTCCAGTCGGCCGTGGCGATGCGCAGGCGATAGCCAGGAATCACGCGGTGCGGATCGAGCTTCGCTTTCGCCTTCGTGTAGTTGTCCTTCGGGTCGACCGGCAGTTTCGAGAAGAGCGACACGCCGGCCTCGTAAGTGCCGTCCTTCTTGCCCGCGAAGAACGACACGTCGGCGGTCTCGTCGCCGACCAGGATGTCGAGAACGCCATCGCCGTCCCAGTCGACCGGGATCGGGTCCGACTTGTGCGACACCTTCATCGGTTGATCGCCGACCCGCAGCGGCTCGCGCCCCGTGAACTTCGGCTCGGTGCGGCTGCCTTCGTTCTTCGCGAGATAGACAGCGCCGCTCGTGTCGCCGATCACGAGGTCGATGTCGCCGTCGCCGTCGAGATCCGCGGTATTGGTCGTGGACATCGAGTACTTGGTGTCCTTGTCGGCTGCGAGCAGCACGCGGCGCGGGCCGAAGCCCTTGCCGACACCGAGACCAGGAAACCAGTAGATGTCGGCCGGGTTGTAGCGACCGTTCACGAGGTCGAGGTTGCCGTCGCCGTCGAGATCCGCGAACTGCGGATCGAGACCGATGCATCAATTCGACTCCATGACCGCGGGCTTGCCGTCGGCTTGCAACGTCGTGAACGCGGCGAAGCGCGGTTCCCGGTTGCTGCCGACGTTCTTGTAGACGCGGGCCGTGCCGCCGCTCACGCTCTTGCTGTCGCTGCCGAACATGCCGACGACGAGGTCGCGCACGCCGTCGCCGTCGCAGTCGAGGACGAACGGCGCGGCGTGGCCAATGATGGCTTCGATCGGCTTGCCGTCGGCGACGATGCGGATCGGCGCCGACAGGCGCGGCAGGGTGTCGGTCGGCGGAGCGGGAGGCTGCTGCGGCAGCAGCAGTGTCGTGGTCAGCAAGAGTGCGCTTGGCATGCGGCAGAGGATACCGCGGCCGCTAGACTCTTCGCGCTTAGTGCAGACCTTCACCGACATCGTGCGCTACCGGTTCGTACTGGAGAACCTGGTGGCCAAGAACCTCAAGGCGCTCTACCGGAACATGGCGCTCGGGTTCTTCTGGTCGATCCTGAACCCGCTCGTGATGGCGACGGTGCTCACCGCGGTGCAGGTCTTCATGTTTCCGGACGGAGGGGGAGCCAGTCGTTCGGGGTTCCTGCTCGTCGCGCTGATCCCGTACAACTTCTTCGCCTACTGCCTGTCGGGCTGCGCCAACTCGGTGCTGGGCAACGCGAGCCTCGTGACGAAGGTCTCGTTCCCGCGGCAGATCCTGCCCGTGTCGGTGATCGTCACGAACCTCGTGCACTTCGCGATCCAGTCGTCGCTGATCCTGCTGGCGCTGCTGCTGTTCCCGCCGCCGGCGCAGTGGTTCGGCTGGCAGCTGCTGTGGTTGCCCGTGATCCTCGTCGTGCACGTCGGTCTCTGCATGGGGCTCGGGCTGCTCGTCGCCGGGCTCAACGTCGTCTACCGCGACGTGCAATACATCGTCGAGTCGACGATGACCGTCATGTTCTGGATCTGTCCGCTGATCTACGACCCCACGGAGAAGAAGAGCTGGTTCGAGGGCGCTGAATGGGCCTTCTGGCTCTACTACAGCAACCCGCTCGCGGGCCTCATCGACTCGTATCGGCACGTGCTCTACTACGGGAAGCCGCCCGACCCCGGCGTGCTGGCGCTCGCGTTCGCGATGACGCTCGCGATCGGCGCGTGCGGCGTCCGCAGTTTCTGGAAGCACGAACACCGTTTCGCGGACCTGCTCTGATGGGCACGGCGATCCGTTTCGAGGGTGTCGGCAAACGCTTCCTCGTGCAGCACCAGAGGCCGTTCCTCGCGAAGGAGCTGCTGCGCGCGATGCTGCAGCGGCCGAGCCAGAGCCAGGAGTTCTGGGCGTTGCGCGACGTGAGCTTCCAGGTCGAGGCGGGTGAGTCGGTGGCGATCCTCGGCACGAACGGATCGGGCAAGAGCACGACGCTCGCGCTGATCGCGCAGACGAGCCGCCCGACCGAGGGCCGCATCACCGTGAACGGCCGCGTCGGTCCGCTGCTCGAGCTCGGCGCCGGATTCCATCCGGACCTCACGGGCTACGAGAACATCTATCTCAACGCGTCGCTGCTGGGTCTGTCGCGGCGCGACGTCGACGAGAAGCTCGAGCGGATCATCGACTACGCGGGCATCGGCGACTTCATCGACGCGCCGATCCAGACCTACTCGACCGGCATGAAGGCGCGGCTCGGGTTCTCGGTCGTCGCGCACATCGACCCGGACATCCTGTTGCTCGACGAAGTCCTGGCCGTCGGCGACGGCCAGTTCGCGCACAAGTGCGAAGCGACGATCCGCGCGTTCCAGCAGGCCGGCAAGACGCTGTGCTTCGTGTCGCACAGCCCCGCGCAGGTGCTCGCGTTGTGCCAGCGTGCGATCTGGTTGCACCAGGGTCGCGTTCAAGCCAACGGGGCAGCGGCCGAAGTCTGCGGCCGGTATCAACGGTTCCTCGACACGGGGAGCATCGCGTGAACGGCGCGGTGGCGCCTGCGATGGGGCGCGACGACCTGGCCCTGTGGGTTCACCTCGCACAGCGGGGCCGGCCGGTCACGGTGGTCAGCTCGGTCGAGGTGCCGGTCTGGCTGCGTTCGTTGCCAGGTCTCGCGGCCGTCGTCAGTGCCGACGACGCCGGAAAGGCCGTGGAGGGCACCATCGTCGTGTTCGAGGTATCCGATGGCCGGCGCGATGAAGTGATGGCCGCGCTGCGGCGCAGCGGTGCTTTGGTCCTGCACCGCTGCGGCGGCTTCTGGCGCAGGCTCGATTCGCGGCCTGTGGAGCAGCAAGGTATGCGCTGGTTGCGCTGGCTCGCGCAGACCCTGCCGGTGCTCGCCGGACACTTCGGCATGCTGCGCCTGCGACCGCCGTTCCGCCACGACGGCGGCGCGTGCTGGTGGTCGTCGATCGCAAGTCTGCGGCGGCCGCGGGCGGGACAGCGTGTGCTGCTCTACGAGGACGGCCACCCGCTGTCGTTCCCCGATGCGGTCCACGAGGACATCCGGCGCTCGGGCGGCGGGCGCTATTCGGTCTGGGAGCGCGGGATCTTCTTCGCGGCATCCGACGGCTCGGATCCGGCGACGAACGGCCGCAGCTACGAGGTGCGCGTCGTGCGCGGGGATGTCGGCGCGCTGGTCGCACCGTCGACCGACGAAGAGGGCTTCGCGCAGGCGTTCCTGGCCGCGGCGGGCCGGCGCTCGGTGGCAGCCTCGCGCGTTCACCGCGTGCTGCTGCTGACGAGCTCGCTGGGGCCCGGCGGGACCGAGCGACAATTCTGCAACCTCGCGCTCGGTCTCGCCGCGCGCGGCTTCGAGGTGGCGATCGCGTCGCTGGACGGTTTCGACGGACCCGCGGGCCACTACCGGTCCTTGGTCGAAGGTCGCGGCGTTCGCCTGCTCGACCTCTCTCGCGCTGATCCTGCGTTCGATCCTGCCGGGGCCGAGGCACGGGCGCCGGGTGGTCTGGCTTTGCTCGCGCGCATGCCCGACATGTTCGCGGCGGAAGCGTGGAAAACGGCGACGCACGTTGCCGCGTTCTCGCCCGATGTGCTGCACTGCGCTCTCGACAAGCCCAATTTGCTGGGCGCGATTGCCGGCGTCTGCCTCGGCGTGCCGCGCATCGTCTTGTCGCTGCGCAACGTGAACCCGACGCACATGCCGCACCTGCTCGCGCCGTGGTTCCAGCGCTGGTACCGACTTGCTCTGCAGGTGCCGGGGCTCGTGCTGTCGGCCAACTCGCACGCCGGAGCCGCCGACTACGCGCAGTGGCTCGGCCTGCAGCGCACGCGTTTCCACGTGGTCCACAACGGCCTCGACGTCGCGGCGCTGTGCGAACCGGGTGATGCGGAAGTGGCGGCCCTGCGGCGGGAGCTCGGCATCGACAAGCAGGTGCCCGTGTTGCTCGGCGTGTTCCGCCTGTCGCCCGAGAAGCAACCGTTCCTGTGGCTCGATGCAGTGGTGCTCTTGCGCGAACGGTTTCCCGACCTGATCGCGCTGCACGTCGGCCAGGGTTTCATGGCCGAGGAGGTAACCACACGGGTCGCGGCGCGCGGCCTGCAGCACGCGGTGCGTCTGCTCGGCCGCCGTCACGATGTGCCCGCGCTGATCCGGGCGGCCGACCTCTTGCTGTTGACCTCGGCGTTCGAGGGCATCCCGAACGTCGCACTCGAAGCGCAGTGGTTGGGGCGGCCCGTGGTCTGCACGCTGGCGGGTGGCAGTGCCGAAGCCGTGCAGCACGGCGTGACGGGCGCGGTCGTCACGCGGCACGACGCCGCGGACATCGCCGCCGCGTGCGAACCGCTGCTCGCCGATGCTGCTCTGCGCGCGCGCATGGGCGAAGCCGCGCGGAAGTTCGTCGCGGAGCGGTTCGCGCTCGACACGATGGTCGAACGTTGCCTCGGGCTCTACGCCGTCTCGGCGCCGCCGCCGTAGCGTCGCGCCGCTCGGGCCGGGGCGCCGACGATCGCGGCGGTGGGCCGTTTCTTGCCGAAGACCAGCACGCGCATGTGTGTGTCGCTCTTCCAGGCGCGGTAGACGTCGAGCAGCAATGGGAACCTGTTCACGTAGCGCTGCAACCGCGGTGAGATGCCGAAATACGCTTCTTCGACGAAACGGCATTCGTCGAAATACTGCGTGACGTGGCGGCGAATCCGGCGCCGCGACAGGTAGTGCGTCTGGTGGACCAGGTAGTCGCGGTTCTTCCTGGCCGTTTCACTGGCCGACATGCCGGCCTGATGCTCGTTGCGAATCCCGCAGAGAGCCCACAGCTTGAGCCACCAGTAGGAGCGGATCACGGATGCGAAGGGTACGTAGACGTGGCTCTCCTTCCACTTCCACCGGCCCGGGAAGACGTGCACGCTGACGCCCTGCGGTTTCAGGATCCGGCTGATCTCGGCCAGTGCCACGGGGTAGTCCATCACGTGCTCGAACACCTGGTTGCTGAACACGAGGTCGAAGGTCTCGTCCGCGAACGGGAGGCGATAGGGCTCGACTTCGATCCTCCTGACGATGCCCTCGTCCAGGTGCGCGCGCAGCCGCGGGGCCGGATCGGCGGGCAGACGCATGTCGCAACCGAAGATCCGATAGCCCGCGCTGCGGAACTGCGCGACGCAGTCACCGGCGCCGCAGCCGAAGTCGAGCATCACGGTGTCGCGCGACGGAACGATCCCGGCCTTCTGCAGCAAGGAGGTCTGCCAGGGTACGTAGTCGAAGTCGGCGTGGCTCATGAAGGGCGATCAGGCGAACGATCCACTTGCGTAGTTTTCCGTCAAGTCTCCTCAGCCGCCATCCAGCAGTTCCGGGTGGGTCTGCAGGAACGCGTCGATCGCGGCGGCAGCGCTCGCGTGCCCGAGCGGGTTCCAATGATGGTCGCTGCCGAACGTGACCTTGTCGAGGATGCCGCGCCGCGCGAAATCGGCGTGCAGGTCGAGGAAGGGCAGGCCCAACCGCTCACACATCGGCTCGATCACGTCGAGCCAATGGCGCCGGAGCAGCGTGCGTCCCCACGACTTGTCCGCGAACGAAACGCCGAGATTGTGGCAGCCGACCACGAGCAGGCGGCCGCCGTCGCGCTGCACGCAGTCGCGCAGCACGGCGAGCGAGTACTCGGTCAACTCGCGGGCTTCGAGGAACGCCGGCGGGGGTGTCGTGCAGGCCGTCATCGAGTCGATGTCGAGATCGTTCGGCCACTGCCAGCCCTCGAGAGCAGTTCGCCATGCGGGCTGCTGCCGCAGCCACGCGAGTCGTTCCGCATACAGGTCGTAGGCCGCTCGAGCTTTGGCGTCCGTCGCAGCGGCGAGGTTGTGCTCGACCCAACAACCGAGCCGGCTCCACCGCCACCACGGTTCGTGTGCCAGGGTCGCGGGAGCGCTGCTCGGCTGCTTGTACTCTTCCCAGTCGGCGGTGATCGGCAGGCGGTGAAACCCGCTGCTGTCCTTCGTGAAGTAAACCCGCGGCAGCTTCTCGGGATGCCAGCCGTAGCGCACGGATTCGAGCAGCGGCGAGTTGTTCGCGAAGTCGTTGTAGACGACCAGCAGCACGACGAGCCTCGGCGAGAGACGGCTGCCAAGGTGCTCGTAGAACGGAAGCACGCTGCTCGTCCCGCAGCCGCTCATGCCGAACGCTGTCGTGGCGATGGCTCGCCCACGCGCGACGAGCAACCGTTCGAGCACCACGTGGAACTTCGCCGCGAGCGGAACCTGCACGGCTTCGACGAACGAGTCGCCGAGCACGACGACGCGTCGTGTGCCCTTCGGCAGGTCCTGCAGTGGTTCCCGATCCAGGAACCCGAGCGAGTTGACGCGTTGTTCGACGCAGAAGTCGCGCCAGTTGGTCTGACGGACCGTGGCGTCCGGGGCAAACGTGAAGCCAAACGCCGGGTCGAAACGGCCGGGCCACGTGTTCTCGGCGAACGGATAGCGCCAGCGCACCCACACCTCCGCGCCGAGCAGCGCCACCAGCAGCGAGGCCGGGACGAGCAGCAGCTTCAGCCAGAGGCGGCGCCGCCGCACCAGACCCTTCCCGAGTGGGAGCGGGACTGCAGGCGTCATGCTGGTCGGCCCCGGTACATGGCGAGCGTAGCGTCGACCATGGCCTGCAGCGAGAACTGCGCCGCCACCCGTTCGTGTGCCTTGCGGCCCATGCGTTCGCGCCGCTGTGGATCGCGAACGAGCTCGACGATGGCGGCGCCGAGTGCCTCGGCATCGTCGACGGGGCA
>DASRJH010000112.1:0-12305 GCA_035649575.1 Planctomycetota bacterium | reverse complement strand
GGACACGCAGACGCTGTCGGCGCGCCGTCTCCGCCCACGCCAGCGCTGCGTTCAGCCGCGCAATGAGCTCCGGAATGACGAAGGGCTTCACGACGTAGTCGCGCGCTCCGGCCTCGAACGCCGCGACTTTCGTCACGACGCGGTCGTCGCTCGACAGGAACAACAGCGGCACGTCGGCGAACGCGTCTTCGCGGCGAAGCTCGCGGCAGAACTGCAGTCCGCTCTGGTCGCCGAGCGCGATCTCGGAGACGACCGCGTGCACGACCTTGTTGGCGAGGATCTCGTTCGCAGCGGCCGCGCTGCCGGCCGACTCGATCGTGTATTGCCACGTCTGCCGCAGACCCATTTCGAGGATGCGGCGCGCTCCGGCGTCGGGATCGACGACGAGCACGGTCGATCGCGAGCCTAGCTGCGGCGCGGGCATGCCCTGCTCCGATCGACCCGGAGCTCCGCGCGGCTTGAGGCGGGGTCAGGAAAACCCGGAGGGTGCGTGCGTGACATCGACATGCCCACGGCAAGGCCAGCGGCGACAGGTTGACCAAAGGTTGAACGCGCAGCGGCGCTCTGGGAGGCTTTCGCTGCCAGACCGAGAACGCATGCCGATCCGCTTGCACAACTCCCTGACCCGTTCGCTCGAAGAACTGCGCCCGCTGCGCAAAGGCATCGTGACGATGTATCACTGCGGGCCGACGGTCTACAGCTCGCCGCACATCGGCAACTTCCGCAGCTTCCTGTTCGCCGACGTGCTGCGGCGCTTCGTCGAGGACCAGGGCTACCGGGTCGAGCAGGTCATGAACGTGACCGATGTCGGCCACCTGACGCTCGACGACATCGAGGGCGGCGAGGACAAGATGGAGGCCGCATCGCGCAAGGCCGGCAAGACCGCGTGGGACATCGCGAAGCAATACACGGCCGAGTTCCAGGAGTGCCAGCGCAAGCTGCACGTGCGGCTGCCGCACCACATGCCGCGCGCGACCGACTTCATCGCGCAGATGGGCGCGATCATCGACGACCTGCTACAGAAGGGCGTCGCGTATCAGGTGAACGGCAACGTCTACTTCGAGGTCGGGAAGTTCCCCGACTACGGCAAGCTGTCGGGCAAGGTGCTCGACGAGCTCGAGGCCGGCGCGCGCGTCGCCGTCAACGACGAGAAGAAGGACCCGCGCGACTTCGCGCTGTGGAAGGTCGATCCGAAGCACCAGATGCAGTGGGACGCGCCGTTCCGCGACGGGAAACGCGGTTTCCCGGGCTGGCACATCGAGTGCTCGGCGATGTCGATGCACTACCTCGGTGAGCAGATCGACATCCACACGGGTGGCGAGGACAACATGTTCCCGCACCACGAATGCGAGATCGCGCAGACCGAGGCGCACACGAAGAAGCGTTTCGTCGGCATCTGGATGCACGCGCGGCACCTGCTCGTCGACGGCACCAAGATGTCGAAGAGCCTCGGCAACTTCTTCACCGTCGAGGAGGTGCTCGCGAAAGGCTGGTCGGGGCTCGAGCTGCGCTACGCGCTGATCAGGGTGCAGTACCGGCAATCGCTGAACTTCACGATGAAGGGTCTCGACGAAGCGCGCGCGGCGATCGGCCGCGTGCAGCAGGCGCGGCAGAAGCTCGTGCGCGTGCGCGACGGGCTCGAGCCGGCCGGCTCCGACGATCTCGCGGCGGGCGTCGCCGACGCGAACGCGAAGTTCACCGCCGCGATGAGCGAGGATCTCAACGTCAGCGAGGCGCTCGCGGCGGTGTTCGCGCTGGTCAGCGCCGCGAACAAGGCGCGGCCTTCGCGCAACGGCGCGGTCAGAGCACTCGCGGCGTTCGCCCGGTTCGAGGACGTGCTCGGTTGCTTCGGGCCCGAGGCAGCGGCGACCGGGGGGGCCACAGGCGCGTCCATCGACGGTGTCCGGGTCGAGGAACTGCTCGCCCAACGCGAGGCCGCGAAGCGCGCGAAGGACTGGGCGACTGCCGACCGCATCCGCGCCCAGATCGCCAGCGCGGGCTGGAAGATCGTCGACACGCCGGCGGGACCGCGACTCGAGAAGGCGTAGCCGCGACTACGGCGGACCGTCGAGGCTCGTGCCACGGCGCCCCGTGAACCCTCGGCGTTCAGCTGCGGACTTCGGCGGCCTTGGCGCGGCGTGCCTTCTTGCTCTCGTTCCAGGAGGACAGCCCACCCTCGTATTCGATGACGTTGGTGAAACCGTCGTCCACCAGCATCTGCACCGCCTTGGAGGAGGCGTCACACTTGTCGTTGTCGCAGTAGAGCACGACCTTCCGCGTCTTGCTGCCGGAGGCCTTCAGTGCCACGGTCCGCACGAAGTCGGCCGACGCGAGCGGCACGTTGCGGGCGCCCGGGATGTGGTCCTTGTCGAACCCCTCCTTCGCCACCACGTCGATCAGGAGGAAGCCTTCGGCACTCTTGCGCAGGGTCTGGAGCTTCTCTGTGGTGATAGTCTTTTTCATGACGTGACAGTAACCGGGATGCCGCTGCCGGCGCGGTGCCAAAGGGCGCGGATTGCGGTCTAATTGTCGGCGCGCGCGCAATGGGCTGCCGAGCCTGGCCCTCGTCCACGCGGCTCGAAGTGGGGTCAACCTCCGGCGAAGACGTCGTCCAGCAGCTTTGCTGTGACGAACTGATCGAACCAGCGATCCAGAGTCTCGATGCGCGCGCGCTTGACGCGCGCCACGAGCTTCGGTGGCATTGGGCCGAACTTCTTCTCCAGAAGGCGCAACAGTTGCCGAGCTTGCCCAGCAGTCTCGAACTTCGGCCGGACTTCCTTGCGCGTGCGACGACGGATGTGTTCGGCGGCGGTGATCATCTTGTGCGTGGAGCGCGGGGTGATGTCGGTGAGGATGGTCTGGAGCTGTTCGTCGGGCAGCGCTGCCACGTCGAACAGGTACGAGAATACCGCGAGCAGATCGTCTTGTCCGGACCTGGCGACGCGCAGTCGTTCCATGAGCTGGCCCCAACCACGTGAACAGCTGCAGCACGGTCCATCGATCGTCGCGGCTCTTGTGTTCGACCAGCAGGTAGATCAGGACCCGACGGCCGCGCAGCGCAGCCGAGAACAGCAGGTCAGCCTGCGACTTGCGGAGCCTGCGATCGACGAAGCTCGCGTCGATGACGCGGAGGCTCCGCCAATCGATGCGCTTGGCGATCGCGCTCGGAAGTGCCTTGCGGAGCAGGTCGCGCGCGTTCGCCGGGCGGCCGAACGCGAGCCGGAACAACGTGTCGTGCGGGGTAGCCACCAGAACTCCATGGCGACGGCAGTCGCCGGTGGTACTGGTGGGGGATGGGGGCAGGCGACCGGCAGATTGTTCGCGGGCACGCGACCGCGACGGCGTCGTAGTATGCGCCCTCTCGCCGGCGGCCGGCGGACACGCCACTCCTTCCGGACCATCACGCATGTCGATTTCCTTCAAGCTGCGGCTTGCGCACGCGAGCCTGTTCTGTTGTTTCTCTTGTTGCACTGGGCCGCAGGAGCCGCCGGTTCCGAACGTCTCGGTGCCCTCCCAAGCGACGAATGAACCCGCGCCCGTCGCGGCTGCTCCGATGACCGACCCCAAGCCCGCCCCGTCTCCCACACCGGCTGCCAACTACAACCAGCTCACTGCAGCCGAGGCGCGCGTGATCCTCGGCAAGGGCACCGAGCGCGCCTTCACGGGCGAGCTCACCGACAACGAGGTCGAGGGCACCTACATCTGCCGGCAGTGCAACACGCCGCTCTACTCGAGCAAGGACAAGTTCCACAGCCGCTGCGGTTGGCCCAGCTTCGACGACGAGATCGAAGGCCGCGTCGAGCGTGTGCCCGACGCCGATGGCATGCGCGTCGAGATCCTGTGCGCGAACTGCAAAGGCCACCTCGGCCACGTGTTCGAGGGCGAGGAGGGCATGACCGCGAAGAAAACGCGCCACTGCGTGAACTCGATCTCGATGCGGTTCATCAAGAAGGGCGACCCGCTGCCGGCGCCGATCGTGCTGAAGAAAGACGCCAAGAAGTGACGCGCGAGCCCGGCGTCAGCGCTGGCGCACCAGCTCGTATTGCACCGGCTGCAGCCGCGCGAGCTTGCCCTGGATCTCGGTCAGCATGGTCCTGGTGACCGCGATGTCGATCTGGAACCGCTCCGCGTTCGCTTCGTACTGGGTCGCCGCGGTCCGCGCGCTCGACGCGTCGGTCTGACGCTTCTCGAGCGACTTCTGCTCCTCCTCGAGGCTCTGCAGCCGCGCGGTGGCACGCTGCGTCGCGAGGGCGCTGCTCGGCAGCTGTTCGAGCCACACGGCGAGCATACGCTGCTCGTCTCTGGCGATCTCGTCGAACTGATCGAGCCTGCTGCGCAAGGCCTGGATCTCGACCTGCATCGTTGTGATCGCGGCCTTGCCCTCTTGCACGGACATTCCCTCGGTCGCCGTGCCGGTGAGCCGGCCCATCAATGCGGTCAGCTCCGCGTTGCGGGCGGCCAGCTCCGCGTTGCGTCGCGCGATCTTGTCGCGCAGATCGTCGCGGCGTGCCGTCGACTCGGCGATCATCTTCTCGACGAGCTCCTTGCCGCGGGTCTCGGTCGCGACATCGATGCGGGCCGACAGCAGCTGCTGCTCGAGCGCACTCTTGTGCTGCCGCAACGTCGTCACGGTCGTGGTGCAACCTTCGGCGCAGGCGAGCAGCGCGGCGCGCTGGGCCTGGAGCTCCGCGTGGCGGCCGTCCAGCTCGTCGCGGCGCTTCGTGAGCTGGACCATCGGCTGTTCGTAGAGAACCTGACCGAGGCGGTGTTTCAGGTGACCGACGATGGCGTCGATGGCGGCGTCCTGCTGGTCTGTGGACAGCTGGCTGCGGACCGCGAGGTCCGTTTCGACGTGGATCTGGAACGTGCCCGCCATGTGCGGGGCCGGCAGGCCGGTCCCGATTCTCGTGATCTCGACCAGCGGACCGCTGAGCACGCGCTGTAGTTCGTTCCGGCAAGCAGGCTCCCTCGTCATCGCGTCGAGCAACGGCACGTTCAGTACGAGGTCGCCGGGGCCGAACTGCACCAGCAGCACGGCTCTGATGGACTGATTCACCGGTTCCTGCGCAGACGAGAGCGGGGCCAGAATGGCAGCGACCAGGGACAGCGGAAGGTGGGATCTCATCGGTTGGTCTCCTCGATCGGTCTCCTGGACGTGCCCGCTCTTGCGGCTGTGCCCGCGCGCACCGCGCCGGCACGGGCCTGGGCGAGCTCGAAACGCAGGTTCGCCGCCGCCACTTCGTTGCGGGTGGCATCGGCGGCCGCGCGTTCGGTGGCGGCGCGCGCGGTCGACCATTCGTGAAGCGAGGCACGCACTGCCTCGACTTCGGCGCGCAGCGCGCGCATGCCGTCATCGCGCCATGTCTCCTCGTCGGCGTGTGCGCCGCGCGGCCACATGCAGATACCCAGCGCTACGGGCAGCGACGCTGCGAGCAAGACCAGCACGTGTCGTCGCGTCCGCCTCGCGGCGAGGTCGCGCAGCGAGGCCGGCGAGAACTCGCGGCCCGGCGCGGGCGGCAACGCCGCATCGGCGTCGGCGAGTCGGCGCAGCAGGTCGGGATCGAACGGACTCATGCCCGTTCCTCGAGTCCGAGCTCGGCGCGCAGCCGTTGCCTCGCGCGCGTGAGCCGCGCATCGACCGCGGCGCGGGAACAGCCCAGCGCGTCGGCGATCTGCGCCATGTCGCGCTGTTCGAGGTAGCGCAGCACGAGCACTTCGCGGTCCTTCTGGGCCAGTCGATGCATCGCCCGTTGCGTGCGATCGAGCTGTGCGGCATGGACGTCGTCGGCGAGCGCAGGCGCGGCCGGCTCATCCGCGGCGCTCGGCAACCACCAACCGAACAGCCGGCGCCGCACGGTGGCGGCCCGCACGTGGTTCTGCGCCTTGCGGATGGCGATGCGGGTCAGCCACGTGCCGAGACTCGCTTCGCCGCGGAACGTCTGCCGGTGCCGCCAGGCCGCGAGCAGCACTTCTTGCACGACATCGTCGACCTCGGTCGTGCCGGGCCAGCCCAGCAGCCGGTGCACGAGCCGCCGCAGCCGCGGGGCTTCGGCGCACAGCGCCACCTCGTTCGCGGGCGCCGCCGGAACGGCGCGCCCAGCCTTGGCATCGAGCGAGGCCAGCAAGGTCGCGAAATGCATGCACGCCATTGGACACGGCTCCGACCCGTTTCTGACAGCGGCCGACCGTGGCGTCGATTCGTTCACTGCAGCCGCGTGGACGCCCGGTTCGTCAACAGGTCGGTCGGCGACCCGAAGGCCAGCGTCTGGAAGTGCAGGGACTGGCCCTGCAACAGCGGGTCCGGCGGGATAGGCAGCAGCGTCGTGCTCGGGCCGGCACTGCCCGGGTAGAAGATCGGACCGGCGAGGATGACGATCGGGTTCGGGCCGATCAGCAGAGTGCCCCAGAACGGCAGAGGGATGCTCGTCGCGACGGTCGACGCCGCCATCACGTAGACGCCGCCGAGGGGTCCGTAGTCGTCGATGCGCACCGTGCCGCCGATCGGCGTGCATGGGCTCGCAGCGATCGCGGGTCCGCACAGCACACTCGCGAAGTGAGCGTTGAAGATGCCCGGTGCGCCGGGCGTGTAGGCCGACAGGGTCGCGTGCCCCGTGCTCGACAGCGACGGCCACGCGTTCATGCCGGTGTAGATGCCGCCGAGCGGCGTCACGTCGCCGCGGCGCGCCAACACGGTCAGCGACCCGTTCGGCGAGCTGACGACGAGGCGGTCCTGGCCGCTGGCGCTCGAGAGATCGCACCAGAGCACGAGGTTGCCTTCGTCGTCGAGTGGCGTCATCGGGTTGCGCGAGTAGGCGAGGCCGAGGCACTGGCCGCCGTCGACCGGGTCGAAGAACGCGAGCGCCTTGCGGAAGCTGCCCGGCGAGCCCGCGAACCAGCCCGTGTTCGGCGTGCCCGCTGTGAAGTCGGCGAGCACTGCGATCTGGCCGCTGCCGTTCAGCACGGCAGCCTGGAAGTCCGTGTACGTGCCGCCCGCTGGCGTCGGATCGCCGGCGCGCAGGAACCACGTGTCGACACCGTTCGTGCGCACCACGACGCCGCGGGTCGTGATGCCGCCGTTGACGATCGCGCGAAACGCGATCTGGCCGCAGTCGTTGATCGCGGGCACCGGGCCCGACGGGATCCAGGTGCCGTCCTGGTAACCGAACGCTTCGGTGCCGAGCAGCGCGATCGTGCCACCGCCCGGCGCCGGGTTGCCGGCCGCGGCGATCGTCGTGATGATGCCGCCCTGCCACAGGAACAGGTTCGAGTTCGTCGTGCCGGGCGGCGACGCAAGGAAGGCGACGGCGCGGTGGTTGTTCATGGAGCCGGGGCCGATCTTGTCGAACGTGCCGCCGAGCGGCGAGGGATCGCCGACGCCAGCGACCTTGATGATCGTCGCCGCTGCCGCGAGATAGAGGAACAGCCCGCGCGTCGTCGGGCCGTTCACGACGTCGGCGAAGAACAGCACGTCGCCTGCGTCGTTGATCGGCGGCGCGAACACCGTGCCGCCGAAGAAGCCCGCGAACGTGCCGCCGCCCGGAGCGGGGTCGCCGCAGGTGCCATGCATGCCGGAGCCGCCGCCCTGACCGCAGCCCATCGCGATCGCGCGCAGGCCGAGCGCGTCGACGACGAAGATCCCCTGGTTGCGCGGGTTGCCGTTCACGCTCGCCACGAACGCGAACGCGCCGGGGCGGTTGACGCACGCCGGATTGCCCGGCGCGATCGGACTCAGCGTGCCGCCGCCGGGCACGGTCTGCGAATGCCAGGCGACGGGCAGCGTCGCGCAGACCGTGACACCGCTGACGAGCGACGCCGGCGTCGGGACTCCCGTGGTCGGGGCGGTCATTGCAACGCGACGGACGACGGTGTCGTGGAGGCGCACGAACGGTGAACCCTGCGCGGCGATCGCCGTCGCCAGGACGAGAACGGGGAGCGTGCGGGCGAGCATGGTGCACAGACTGTAGACGGCCCGCGCCGGACTGTCAGGATGCGCGCGGGCTCGCCGATGCATCAGTGCACCGATTCCGCTCGCGGTTGCATCGACGCCCTGCTTGTCCGCTCACGCCACGACTTCGCGTGTGTTGGTCATGTGCCCCGGTCGGGCCTGGTCCATGCAGTTGAATACCTGCCGAATCACAATGACCGCTGCCGCGTCGAAAGAGGGGCTGCAGCGTCAGATCAGGTCGCTCCACGCAGCCCATCAGTCTCTTGGTGCGGTCCACAACGTGATGTCGCCACGCGCGAGGCGCACGCCATCACACTCGGCGTGGCCCGCGAGCATGGCCGTCGGTCCCAGTCGCCGCATCAGCTGCACGTGGTAGATGATCTCGGCGCCGCGCGGTGGGTGAGCCTCGATCGAAAACCGCTTCACCGCCACGAGCATGCCGCGCGGGCCGGGGAGGCCGGCTTCGGCCGGCAGGGCTCGTCCGAGCGCCCTGCCGAGCAGCACCGCTGCACTCTGCGCCAGCCCTTCGATCGCGCCGAGCTCCCACGGCAAAGCTCCTGGACCCTCCGGCTCGCTGCCGGCGACGGTCGCACCACTCGCGTCGGCCGCGACGATCCGGTGCAGGCGCAGGATCGGCGCGCGATGCGGCACCACCTCGAGGATGCCGGCGTCCACGGGGAATCGCATCGGTGCATCGGACCAAGAGGGCACGGCCACGGCAAGCGTGCGTCGCGGCCGCTCGGCCGGCACGATGTGCCGATGCCTGCAGACGCCGCGATCGAGCTCAATGCCGTCGAACTCGTCGAATCCGCGGGGCACTTCGAACTGCGTGCCCGGTTCCGCGTGTTGTCGGCACACCCGGTGCTCGCGGGCCACTTCCCGGGCGCGCCGCTGGTGCCCGGCGTGCTGCTGCTGCAGGCCGTGTGCCTGGCTTGCGAACGTGCCTACGATCGGCCGTTCGGGATCGAAGCAGCGACCGACCTCCGCTTCTTCAAACCCGTGCTGCCCGACACCGCGGTGTCGTTGTCGGCTCGGGTGCGCGGACAGGTGCCGTCGCTCGAAGTCGAAGGTGAATGCTCGGAACAGGCCACGCGCGTCGCGGCCTTCAAGCTGCGGCTCGGGCCAGTCAGGACGGCCACATGAGTTGCGACCCGGTTCAGAACCGCAGCGGCGCGCCGCAGGCGCGCGGCAAGGTCCTGGAGCGGTTTGCCCGCGGCGCTCGGCGCTGCGGGAGACCCGCTTCAGAACACGATCACCGCGACATCGCCGGGCACGAGGCGCAGCGGGAGCCGCCCGACTTCACCCTTCTCGCCGTGGAACACGATCGTCGCCGCCCGCTCGCTCACCGAGAGCACGGCGCTGCGACCGCCCTCGAGCTTCCAACGGTTGGTCGAGTACGACCCGTTCGGGGTGATTTCGTTGATGTTGACTCCCTTGCCGTTGGAGTCGAGCACGTCGAACGCTTTGGCGCCGCGGCCCGCGTCGACCTGCACGCGCATGTGGCAGCGCCGCTCGGCGACGAGGCGCTGCTCGAACAACCGGTTCGGATCGAGCTCGACGCGCCCATGCAGGATCGCGTCGCTGTTGTAGTTGAGCCAGACGTCGGTGCGCGGTACGTCGCGCAGCTCGAACCGCCCTTCTGCGTCGGTCGTGGCCTCGGGCCCCTTCGTGCTGTAGAGGCCGTCGTGTGTCTTGTAACGCAGCAGCGGCGCCGTGACGCGCACGCCGGCGAGCGGCGTGCCGTCGAGTCCGACGACCTGGCCGGCGATGCGTTCGTGCACGAGCTGTGCGGGCAGCCGCAGCTCGACGTCGCGGCTGCCCGCGGTCACGGGGCCGCACGTGACGCCGACGCGCGGTTGCTCGAGCCACACGCGCAGCTGGTAGTCGCGCGCGCGCAGCCCGCGCAGCTCGAACGCGCCGTTGCTGTCGGTGCGCGCCCACAGCCTGACACTGGGCCCGAGGTCCTGCACCGGAGCCTGCTCGGGCATGCCGAGCTCGTCGGCGGTGCGGTCGGCTAGCACGTGCGGTTCGCCCCACGGATAGACGAGCGCGCCGACCTGCGGCACGCCGGCGGCGTCGACGACGCGCCCCGTCGTCGTGAGCGGCGCCTGCAGACGCAGCACCAGGTCCTCGCGCAGCTTCGGGTCCGCGAGCCGGACGCCGAAGTCGTCGATCACGATGGACTGGAAACCGACGCATGCCGCGAACAGGCGGCTGTCCTTGAACGGGCCATCCTCGCGCCGGGGGAACACGAGCTCGAACCGGCCCTCGCGGTCGGTGCGCACGACGACGGCGGCGAGCCCGACCGTGCCACCCTGGATCGGCGCCTCGCGTTCGTCGAGCAGTCGTCCCGACACGACCATGTGCGACTTGCCGACGGCGCTGAGCACGATGCGTTCGTGCTCGAGCGAGGTCGCCGGTACGGCCACGTGCTTCGGCGTGAAGCCATCGCAGTGGAACTCGATCGCGCCCGTGCCGCGCGGCAGGCATTCGAGCGCGAAGGTGCCGTCTTCGCGCGTGTGGAGGACCGGATGTGGGTTCGGGCGCGTGTGGTCGAGCACGAACGGGAAGTCGGTCAGCGGCGGCATGCGGACCTCGATGCGCACGCCCGCGATCGGGCGGCCGAGGTCGCTCACGATTTCACCGGCGAACCGCACCGCGGGCGAAGCGACCACGACGATGCCGGCTGCGCGTTCGGCTACGAGCAAAGGCGCGCGCAGCGTCGCCCAGCCGGGACCCGCGAGGAGGAACGTGGACGCCTTTGCGTCGAGCGCGAAGGTGCCGTCCAGAGCGGCCGTGCCGACCTTCGGTGCGTTCGCGAGATCGACCGCGTCGGAGTCGCGCGCGAGCTCGCTCGTGAGGTGGCGCAGCTCCGGGGGCATGCGATCGAGCAGGCTGTTGTCCTCGGTGCTGCGCACCTCGGGCAGCCTTTGTACCGAGACGAGCGGCACGCCGCCGAGCGGCTTGCCCGAGGGGTCCACGACCGTGCCCTGCCACTGCGGCGCCTCGACGGTCGGGGCAGCGGGGACCTGGACGCGCGTGGCCTCGGTTGGGGGCGCGTCGGCGGCGGCCGGCGCTGCGTCGCGCGCAGGCAACGCTGCTGTCGCAACGGCTTCGACGCGCGGTACCTCGCTGCCCTCGGCGGTCGCAGCGCTGTTCCACCAGATGCCGCCGGCAGCGAGCAGCGCGAGCAACAACACCGCGGCGGCGGTCGTGACGAACTTGTGCATGAGGATCGCTCCGGGAACGGCCGAGAAGCCTGCGAGCCGGCGCACGCCCGCGAGTGCGATCGCGGCGGGGGAACGGTGCCACTCGGCGCCGCGACTGTCGCGCAGGCGCGAGCGCAGCTCACGCAGCGCGCGTTCGAGGCGTTTGCGCAGCGCGACCTCGCTGATCTTGAAGTGCGCCGCGACCTCGGCGGCGGGCCGTTCGTGGTAGTAGCAGAGCAGGATCGTGCTGCGCGAGGGTTCGGGCATCGCGGCGACCGCGGCCGACACCGCGCGCTGCAGCTCGAGCACCGCGACCGTGGCTTCCGTCGACGGCAGATCTTCGGGGGGCTCGAGCGTCGCTTCGCGCGCGAGGCGGCGCGTGCGCGAGCGGTGCGACCGCGCGGCGAGCCGCCGCACGACCGTCGCGAGCCAGCCGCGCAGCGGCCGGACCGGATCGGGCCGGACTGCGCAGGCCGCGGCCCACGTGTCCTGCACGAGGTCCTCGACGTCCGCTCCGCACACGAGCGAACGCGCGAGTGCCCGCAGCCACCGGTCGTGGTGCAGCAATTCGGCGGGTTCGAGCGGCAGCGGGGTCGTCATCGCGGATGAGACTACCCGCGGCGCTTCGTTCGTGACGAGAAGTGGAAAGCTGCCTCGCCGGCGCGGCGCTTGAGCCGCGATGCCAGCGGCGCCACACTGCATCCATATGCACGAGATCGCACTGACGGAAGCGGAGGCAGGCCAGCGGCTGGACCGCTACCTGCGCAAACTGCTGCGACACGTGCCGCTGGCTGCGATCTTCCGGCACCTGCGCCAGGGCGACATCCGCGTCGACGGCAAGAAGGCCGAGGGCAGCCTGCGCCTGTGCGCAGGCATGACGGTGCGGCTCCACCTTCCCGCCGCCGATCTGCAGACGGCCGCGGCGCCCCCACGCAGATCCCCGGCTCCGGGCGCACCGGCCCGCGGCGCCCGCGTTGTCGGGAACGGCACGTCTGTGGTGCCGCGCATCGTGTACGAGGATGAACACCTGCTCGTGGTCGCCAAACCCGCGGGACTCGCCGCGCAACCGGGCAGCGGGCAGAGCGACGACCTCGCAAGCTGGCTCGATCGCCAGAGCATCGGCACGCGAACGGACACGTTCAAACCCGCAC
>DASRJH010000111.1:0-10798 GCA_035649575.1 Planctomycetota bacterium | reverse complement strand
CCCAACCGCGCCGGCGATCGTGCCGCCCAGAAAGCAGCAGCCGGTCATCGCGATCGGTGCTGAGCCACCCGCGACGACGGCGCAGTTGTCGAACCGCGACTCGCTGCAGGTCACCGTCTGCGCGAGGCTCGTGGCGAGCGTGACGTTGCCGCTCTTGCAGCGCCAGTTCGCGAGGGTGATCGGCTGCCCGGCGGCACCACCTGCGCCCAGCTCGACGTCGCCGGTGCTCGCGAGGTCCTGGACTTCGCCGAACCACGCGTCGCCGGGGTTGCCGAGCCGCAGCGCCACGCGGCCGGCGGCGGCCTGCACGTCCCACAAGCGCAGCACGGCCCACGTCATCGCGCTCGGATCGCATGCGAGCAGCGCACCGTCGGCGGCGCGGATGCGCACGTAGTCGCCCTCGATCAGTGCTTGCCGGTTGGCGCCCGCCGGACGCGAGAGCCGCAGCCCGATCGCGGTCGCCTCGACGTCCATGTGATCGAACGTGTAGCGTGTGCTGCCGCCCGCGCCGAGCGTCGCGTCGATGCCGACGTTCGCGCCGCGCACGAACAGCCCGTGCATCTCGACGATCGTCGTGCGCCCGCTGCCCGACTCGTCGTGCACGATCGCGTTCGGGCAGCCGACGAACTCGCAGTTCTCGAGGATCACGCGGCCGACGGCGTTCGGCGTCGTCGCGGTGACGCGCAGCCCGAAGGTCGCCTGGCCTTCGAAGCGCACGTTCGTCAGCACCATTCCGGCCTGCCCGCTGACGTCGGTCTGCGTGACGTCGGCGCCGAACGGTCCGCCGAGCAGCACGAGATCCTGCAGCACGAGCGAGTTCGACGGCGACACCAGGCCCTGCGTGATCCCGGGCCCGGTGAAGTCGAGCACGGGCCGGCCGCCGAAGCCCTTGATCAAGAGGCCGAACGTCGTGTCGAGCACCGGCGCGAGGTCCTGCTCGATCGTGATGACCGGAGTGTTCGAGGCGTCGATGTCGATCCAGGTCACGTCGGTGGTGGTGCCGGTGCCCGGAATCAGGCTCAGCTGGGCCTGCTCGGCCGGCGACAGCGCCGCGAACGCGAGCTGGTGGTTGTGCAGCAGGATCGCTTCGTTCAGCGACAGCAACGAGTCGCCGAGCAGGCCGTGCGACAGCGGATCGTTGATGAACGCCACCGCGTGCCACGCTGCTGGTGGCGGCAGGTCACGCGCGGCGGCGCACAGACCCAGAGCTGTCGCGGCGACCCACATCGTTCACGGCGCCGAGATGCAGGTCCGGAACCGCAGACCCGGACTGGCCGAGAACAAGCCGCCCGGCGAGCCGGGGTCGATGGGGGCGACCTGCGCATACAGGTAGATGTTGTCGAGCGTCGGGCTCGGCGGCACCGCGAACGCCCACGAAGCCGTGCCGCTTCCCGAGATCAGCTCGGCGAGCATCGCCGCGCCCGTCGGGTCCACGAGCAGCTGGATGCCCAGCACGGGCGCGTTGGCGGGCTGCGTGTTCAGGATCAGGATCGCCGCGCTGCTCGGGAACATCGCGCTGCCGAGCAGGTTCGTCGTCGTGCCGAGCAGGGCAGGCGCCGAGATGCCGAGCGCCGGCACGACCGCGCCGGTGCCGGGTGTGCCCACGCCGTAGATGTTCGCCGGCGCGGCGTCGTGCAGCGTGAACAGCTCGACGTCGTCGATCTGCCAGCCGCCGGCGGCGTTGGTGGTGTTGGACACGAGCTCGAAGCGGATCACGACCTGGCTCGCGGGGTTCGCCAGCGCCGAGATGTCGTGCTCGATCCACTGCCACTGCGTGTCGTAGAGCGCCGCCGACGTGCTCCAGATCACCGTGCCGTTCACGAGCAGCCGCGCCGTGTCAGTCGACACGAGCGACAGGAAGCGGCGGAAGCGCAGTCGCAGGCCCTGCACGCCGTTGGTCGGGATCGCCGCCGACTGCGCAAAGCTGTTCTGGCTGTTGGCGTAGGCGCCGTTGAAGCCGGTGCCGCCGAGGTCGTTGCCGCGCACGTTGTTGCCCGACGTCGGCAGCAGCGGGTCCTGCCAGCCCATGGCCGACGAGAAGCCGGCGCGGCCGCGTGGCGCGCCGAGCTGCCAGTCGCTGGCGGTGCCACCGGTCGTCCAGGTGTTCGCGCCCTCGAAGTCGTCGAGCCAGCGCGACACCCGCGTGCCGACGAGGAAGCGGTTCTCGCCGATGCGCGGGCTGCGCCGCGCGGCCTTCGCGTCGACCACGTCGACGTGATACTCGATCCCGGCGACCGCGTTCTGGCCCGGGATGCCGCCCTCGTACTGGCCGGGCACCGCGGTCGGCGTCATCGCGACCGATTGTTCGAGACCGCCGTTGACGCGGTAGCGCAGCGTTGCCGACTGGATCGCATGGCTGCTGGTCACGTTCGCGGTGACCGTGTACGGACCGTCCTCGTTCGTGGTGTCGGAGAGCGGCGTGTGCGCGATCGCGAGATCGGTCAGGGTCGGCTTCAGCACGTAGAGCCCGGTCGAACGGTCGCTGATGTAGACGTTGCCCGACGGCAGGAACGGGAAGCAGCCCCAGGCGCCGCTGAAGCCGCCCGTGGGGCCAGGGTAGGTGTCGTACGACGCGACCACGATCGGCGTCGTCGGATCGCTGAAGTCGACCGCCTGGTAGCCCTCGGTGTACCACGCCGTGTGCGCGACGTTGCCGATGATGTACGAGTTGTGCGGGATCGACGCCGAGTTCATCGTCATCTGCCCGCGCGGCACCGGCGCGCTCTTGTTCGTGGTGTCGTAGAACCGCAGCAGGCTGCCGTCGCGTTCGTCGGTCGTCACGCAGATGTTGCCGTTCGCGGTCGGCCAGATGTTGTGCGTGAACGCCGAGGGCGTCAGCGAGTCGCTCAAGGTCGTCGGCGGCCACGTCGTGACGTCCCAGATGCGGAAGATCCCGTTGTAGATCATCGCGCCGTAGCCATACCCGTTCTGGATCGTCAGGTCGTGGAAGTAGTTGCTGGTGCCGCCCAGCGCCGCGAAGCCGATGAACGGCGGGTTGGCGGGGTTCGCGGCGCCGTCGTAGACCGCGACGCCGTTGTTGGTGCCGACGATGTAGATGCGGCCGGTGCCCATGTCGACGCCGAGGTTGTGGGCGTTGCCGAAGTTCGCAGCGCCGACGATGCCGAGGTTGACCGGCGCATCGGCGTTCGTGAGGTCGATGACCATGAACCCGGCCGCGTCCTCGGTGGTGACATAGGCGTAGGTGCTGTAGGTGCGCACCTCGCGCCAGGTCGAGGCGGCCCACGGGAAGTAGGCGCGTTCGACCGGCGCTTGGCCGACCGTGCAGTCGATCACCGCGATGCCGGTCGTGGTGCCGAGCAGCGCGTACTCCTTGTTGTTCGGCGCGACGTAGCCCCACATTCCGCTGTATGGCGCGTGCAGGTCGTGGTTCGCGAGGAACTGGCAGTTGAAGCCCTGCGCGAGCACAGGGGCGGTGAACAGGACGACGAGCGAACGCAGGAACCTTGGCATGGGAGAAGGCCGGCGAATGGGGCGGGTCGGCGGGGGCGGGCAGGAACACTGTAGAAGGCCGCGGGACCGTAGCAACCCGCGGCCGCGCAGTTGTTACTTCGACGAGCCGGCAACCTGTCGGCCGATGGCGCTAGACTGGACCACCCGCTCTGCCCTTGATTTCACCATGCTGTTCACGCTGCTCTTCCCTTTCCTCCTGGCGCAAGGCCCAGGCATCACCGCCAGCGTCACCGACCCGCTGTCGCACGGCACGCTCGGCGACGCGGTGTTGTCGCTCGACGAAGCGATCCGCCTCGCGAACGGCACCTTGACCGCGAGCCAGTTGTCGCCGGCCGAGCAGGCGTGCCTCGCCGGCACGGGTCTCGTCGCGACGATCCTGATCGACGCCGCGGTCACGCCGTCGATCACGCTGCAGGCGCCGCTCACGGACCTGGTCGGGCCGACTGGCGTGCACCAGCACGTCGAGATCATGGGCATGACGATGCCCGGCAACCCGAGACCCGTGATCCAGGGCGGCGCGTTGCCGCGCGTGTTCACGTTCCGCTACTACGGCGCGATGCTGCACGGGCTGCGCGTCGTCGGCGGTCAGGTCGGCGTCGACGCGCGCATGCCGCAACCGGCAGCGCCCGCCGCGCACATGGCGGAGGTCATGGAGTGCGAGTTCACCGGCCAGACCGTCGCGGCCGTGCGCGTGCACGGTACGGGCACCGACGAGTCGATGGTGATGGTCGAGGACACGTCGTTCGCGAACATGCCGCTCGCCTTCCTGCTCGACGACCAGACCGCCGGCGGCATGGTGATGGTCGAGGCCGAACGCATCGACTTCGACGGCGTGGTGCTGGGCTGCCGCGTGCTCGAGAACGGGACCGGCGGGCTCAACATGTCGATGTTCAACCTGTTCCGCAGCCACTTCGCGAACGGCGCGACGCTGGCCGAGCAACGAGTCTCGCCGACGGCGGCGCAGCAGTTCATGTTCCGGATCGTGCACTCGCAGATCACCTGCACCGGCGACGTGCTCGACATCGAGGGCAACGCGCCGGGCCTGACGATGGTGCATCACCACCACAGCGACTTCGTCGCCGGTGCGGGCCGGAAGGCGTTCTGGTGTTGGCCACGCACCGCGACGTTCGACATCCACGGCAGCGAGATGCGGTTCGTCGGCGACGTCTCGATCGCGACCAATCTGCAGACGCCGCGCATGTGGCAGCAGAACAACCGCTACGAGAACGGCACGATCACCTTCGACGTCGACGGCGCCTTGCCGAACCTGCTGTGGAACCAGTACGACAACTGCACGATCGTCGTGCCGGTGACCGCGCGTTCGCCGGTCGTGGTGCGCAGCAGCGAGCTCGCCAACACGCCGGTCACGGGCTCGTCGTTCCTCGCGCCCGTCACGCTGCAGGGCTGCTGGCGCACCGGCAGCAGCGCGCTGACCGGCTTCGTCACCGAGACGCAGGTGGCGGGCGGTCCGTTCCTCGGGCGCACGACCGTGACGCCGCCGGAGCCGCAGGTCGGCGCCGGCGTGACGTTCGCGGCGGATCTGCCGTCGGGTTTCGGCCTGATCTGGGACATCGTGCTCAGCTATCCGCGGCCGTACACGACGCAGGAGCCGTTCCGCTTCTACGGCGATCCGGGGACGCTGATCGTGCTGCCGGGCATGGTCGTCTTCCAGAGCCAGACCACGGTGCCGATCCCGAACCTGCCGGGTCTCGCGGGCCTCGAGTTCTACGTGCAGGGCATCACGCTGCCGCTCGGGTCGATCCCGTATGCGCCGGCGTACCACCTGCCGCGCGGTGGGCTGATCCGGCTGCGGACCTGATCCTGGCGCCGCGCATCGGGACCGCGGATCAGGCTCTCGCGAGGCTCGCGTTCGCGAACCCGGGCAGGAACCCCATACGCGCCACATTTCTGGCGGATCGCCCCGCGGAACCGTCGTTCTGAATGGAGCATGATTGCTGGGCAGCTATGTTCCTCGTCGGCGCTCGGTCCCCTTGCCCACGCCCACAATCAGCGGCATGATCCGGATGTGGGGAAAGCGAATGCAAAGCCGGATCCCGATTCGCCCGATTTGCTGCCGGACTTGACCGTCCTGTTGCGCCGGTATGCGAATGGAGAAGAGCCCGCGGTAATCGAGGCGATTGCCGCGCAGGTCTACGACCGCCTCCACGCGCTCGCACAATGCCGGCTGCGCGGACAGCCGGCCGATGCTTCATTGCGGGCGACTGCGCTCGCGGACGAGGTGTTCGTCAAGCTGTTCTCGGGTGCCCTTCGGCAGTGGGAGAACCGCACGCACTTCTTCAAGGTCGCGTCGGTGGCACTGCGCACGGTCTTGATCGACCATGCGCGTCGCCGGGCATCGCAACCTCGGACGCTCGCGGAGCCGAGCGTGCTCGACTCGCTCACCGACGAGTACGAACGCCGTGCACATGGGTTGAGCGCACTCGGCGAGTCGCTCGAACGATTGCGGAGCCGTGACCCGCTCAAGGTCGAGATCGTCGAGCTGCGCTTCTTCGGCGGGCGCACGCTCGCGGAGGTCGCCGAGCTGCTCAATGTTTCGGTGCGCACTGTCGAGCGCGAATGGGCCGCGGCGCGCGAATGGCTGCGCGAGGACATCGGCCATGGCTGAACCGGGCTGGTCCGAGATCAGGGGCTGGCTGCGACATGCGGCGCGATTGGAGCCAGAGCAGCGCGCCGCCTATCTCGACCAGGTGTGCGGCGGCAACGACGCTCTGCGGCGCCAACTCGAGGAGTACTTCCTCTCCGACCAGGCACGCGCACTCGGGGCCAAGCGTACGTTCGCCAACGCCGATGACGAGTTCCTCGAGCCCCCGGGCAGCGGCGCTCTGCAGGCTCCTTCGGCCCTGCAGTCGACGATCGCCGCCGGTCACAGCATCGACGACTTCGAGATCATTGCCGAGCTCGGCCGCGGTGGCATGGGCGTCGTCTACCTCGCGTGGCAGCGTCGCCTCACGCGCGTGGTCGCTTTGAAAGCGATGGTCGAGAACCTCACCACGACGACGCGGCAGATCGAGCGCTTCCATCGGGAGGCCAAGGCAGCGGCCAGGTTGCAGCATCCCGGCATCGTTCCGATCTACATCGACGGGCAGCTGAACGGCACGCACTACTTCGCGATGGAGTACGTGCCCGGCCACGATCTGGCGCACGAGCTCGACATGCAGCGCGATCACACGAAGGACGCCACGCTGCTGCCGCAGTACGGCACGAGCGACTACGTGGTCGCCGCCGTGCGTCTGTGCCGCGATATCGCGCTCGCGCTGCAATACGCACACACACAGAGCGTCGTCCATCGCGACATCAAGCCACACAATCTGCTGCTGCGCCGCGACGGACGCATACAGATCGTCGACTTCGGTCTCGCGCGCGACGAGACCCAGGGCTCCATCTCGCACTCTGGCGAGCTGCAGGGCACGCCGCACTACATGAGCCCCGAACAGGCACTGATGCGGCGGCACCTCGTCGATCACCGCACCGACCTGTACTCGCTCGGCGTCGTGCTCTACGAGCTGCTGACGCTCGAGAGACCGTTCAAGGGTCGAACCTCGGCGCAGGTGCTCAACGCGATCATCAACTACGAGCCCCGGCCGATCCGCAGCATCTACCCACGCGTATCGCGCGACATCGAGGCTGTCTGCGCGCAGGCGATGGCGAAGGACCGCGCTGCCCGATACGCCTCGGCCGCGCAACTGGTCGAGGACCTCAATGCGATCCTGACGCTCGCGGCGCCGGTGCACGCGAGACCACTCGGTCCCTGGCAGCGGCTTGCGCGTTTCGCGAAGCGCCACCGGCTCAAGCTCGTCCTGGCGGCCTCGCTCGTCGCAGTGGCCGGCCTGTCCGCCTTCGCCGGGCGTCAAGCGCAGGCAGCCAGTGAGCTCGCGCGGCTGCGTGCACCGCTGCACGAGTTGCAGGATCTACCGGATTGGTCGCGGCTATCGGTCGAGCGGCTCGCGGCCGCCCGCCGGAACATTGCCACCCTGACCAGCGAGGGCACGACCGACGACCGGCGTCTGGCCGAGCGACTGTCCGGACGCCTCGTCCAGCTCAGGGACATCTGGCGCCGCGAAGGCGAACAGCTCGTGCTGACCGGAATCGGCGACGGGTTGGATCAACACGCGGGAGCCGTTCGCTACGACCAGATCCTCGCCGGCCTCTCGCGTTGGCAGGACCTGGCGTTCCTCTTCCCGGAGGACCACGAAGCGCGTGCGCGCGTCGAACCGAGCGCGCTGTATCCGCTGCTGACGGTACGGGCGCGCGACGAAGCCGGACGCACGCTGCCTGGCCGCGTCGTCTACTACCAGATCGATCAGGTCACCGGCCAGCCGGGCACCCAGGGCTTCGAGCTCGGCTCCCTGCCCTTGGAGAAGCAACCAGTCCCCCCTGGCTACCTGCGGATCGTGGTGCTGCTCGATGGCGGACGATTCCACGAGTTCTCGCGGATGCTGTGGCGCCGTCCCGCCGAGACGGTGATCGACGCGGTCATTCGGCACATCGAGGATCCGACTGCGCAGATGGTCCGGATCGACGCCGCCACGCTGCGCCTGCAGGGCGAACACTCCCCTTGTCCGCACAATGGGCAGGCGATGCCGGTCGCCACGTTCTGGATGGACGAGGCCGAGGTCTCGGTTGCCGAGTACCGCGCCTTCCTGCGCGCGACCGGCCATCCTCGGCATGCGTTCTGGCAATGGCTGGGCGAGCCGCCGACTCAATACGAAGACTACCCTGTGCCCTACGCGAGCTGGCTCGATGCGCGCGCGTACGCCGAGTGGGCCGGCAAACGGCTGCCGACGCACGCCGAGTGGGAGCTCGCCGCGCGCGGTCCCGAGGGCGGTGAATTCCCATGGGGGCAGCCCGGGTATCGCGGCAACACCCGCGGCCCCTACGCACCGGCTCCGAATCAGGAGGCCGCGTTTGTCGCCTGGTCCCGGCTCGCACGGCCCGTGCGCAGCGACGCCGAGGCCAACACGCCGAATCATCTGTTCCACATGCTGGGCAACCTCACTGAGTGGACGGAGAGCGTAGCCGCGGAGCTGATTGACGGGGCGTTGCGTCCGCAGGCATCCCGTCGCTGGGTGCTCGGAGGCTACTGGGCTTCAGAGGCCCGCCACATTACACTGACCAGCCACGAGCATTGGGGGATCGAAGGCACCTATGCAAACTACTATCGCGGCTTTCGCTGCGCCCGCAGCGACCGACCGTAACTGACTGATTGGGGCAACATCCAAAGGAGGACCGTATGGCACCGAAGCGCATGAAGTTGAGAGGCAAGGTAGATCTGTATGTCTTCGTCAGGCCGAAGGGCAAATTCCGTCCCCTGCCATTGACTGACGTCAACCACCACCCTGGCATAGTGATCCCCGATATCATGCATCGACTCGTCAGGGACGCAGCGGGACGGTCGGTCACTCTTGACGAAGGAAAAGAGGCAGGACAACTCGTGAAGTGGATAACGGGGCGTTACAAGCGGCTGCGCAACGGCCAGCGCAACGGCCGGCGCATGCGAGCCGCCGATAGCCCCGACCTGGTTTCGACCAAGGCTACGCCTTCGTGCTGGGACAAGGACCTGAGGGTCTGGATCGAGCCACCCGACGGCTGTTATCCCGTCCTGATGGAGCTAGAGGACCCGAATTACAAAGTCCCAGGCGGCGGAACTTGGGATGTGCTCATCAACATAGAGGCTCACGTCGAGTAACATGCAAGACATCGACTTCCAGACCTTCTCGCTAACGCTGCCAAAGGTCCTGCCACCAGGCAAGACGGCACTGGCCATCAACCTCGAGCGGACACGGTCTGTCGTCGTGGGGGCCTCCGTCAAGCCGTCGGCGCCGCAGGCAAAACCTGTGGGGTTGTGGATACGCAATGAGCGCGGCGACCTGTCTGTGGTTGCAGAAAGATCCCTGGAGATCAAGATTGATGGCGATCTGACTCCTGGAGATACGCTGGAACTTCGGGTCGACTTCGTGGGAGAGCCCGTGGGGATCCACAATTGGATCCTGCTCGAACGCCGCGCACGACCCGCAGAGAGGCGCAAGACGAAGAGTATGGATGGCGGTGATGCGCATGCCCTGGATGCGATCGCCGTCGATCGTGCAAGGACAACAGATGCGCGAATCAGCGAACCGCGCCCACCTGTCGACAAGACCAAAACAACACTCGCGGGAATCCGCGAGCGGCGCAAAGAAGTGTTGGCTGACGAGAATGACCCGCTCAGTCCGCATCGTCTCTTCTTCCTGCAAGTGGACGAATGGACCGATATCACGTGTCTGCCGCGCGCCCCTTCGAATGGTGGGACTCTTCTTCCCAAGAAGATCAAGGTGCGCGAGCGCGATGTGGTCCTCGAGGCTCTGCATCCGAGAACCCTCGGATACGAACTCAAATTGTGGACGAAGCAAATGGCACGGGGTGAGCCCGAGCGCGACCTGGGGGACAGCCCAAAGGACTACAAGTTCCGTCCTACGGAATGGGCTGCTGCCATGTCGCAGTACCTGAAGGCAGTCATGGAGTATGGGTTCGAGCGGTACTTCCATCACCCGGTGCTGAAGCCGGGTGGAGTTGTCGACGAGGATTTCAGGACAGCCTTCGAGGCATTTGCCAACGGGCAGTTGGGCAAACCGAACGGTCAGGGGCTACCGGAATCAGCGATTCTCTGGCCGAACTCCGCGTACTACTTCAGCTTTGCCGCCTTTGCACATGTGGCGACTCAGTTCGCGAAG
Organism: Planctomycetota bacterium; assembly: GCA_035649575.1. GTDB lineage: Bacteria > Planctomycetota > UBA1135 > UBA1135 > UBA2386 > DASVAL01. The sequence continues at coordinate 599 of DASRJH010000111.1, read as the reverse complement.
GATGATGACGAGAAGCGGTTCTGGGCGGCGGTCTTGCCCGTGTTTGTCTATACATCTGACATCTACCGACGACGGTTCGCACCGCCAAATGGCCATCGAGAATACAAGGACTACAACTTGGCCCATATCAATGGAGAGGTCGACAAAGCGGTCATAGAGAAGCTGCGGAACGTGCCTGCAAACATGGATTCGTTGCGGCAGATCCTCCAGGAAGCGTTCCACGGGCATCCATGAGTTCGGAGCCGGGGGTTCGCGCGCCATCCAGTGGTCGTGCCGGGCCGTACGCGGTGTGGTGTCGCAGATGCCTAGAGGCTCGCATCGGTAGCCCTGACCCCGGCGATCGATCCGGATAGCCTGTGCGGATGCTGCTCCGCCGCAAGTCCTGGCTGTCCGCGATGCTCGCGACCACACTGTTGCCGGCGCAGGACAACAAACCGCGTCTGCAGATCGACGACGCGGGGCTGCGGGCGCTCGTCGCGCGCGCGGTGCCCGCGGTCGAGCGCGCGACGGGCCGCAAGTTCGCGAAGCCGCCGGCCGTGGCGCTGGCCGATGTCGGCGACGTGATGCGGTCTTTGCGCGATGACCTGCAGCCGGCGACG
>DASRJH010000110.1:0-4382 GCA_035649575.1 Planctomycetota bacterium | reverse complement strand
CGTGCTGTTGCGGCTCGTCGCGGTCGTCTCCGCGATCTCGGTGACCTGGGTTGCGCTGCCGTCCAACGTCACGAGGCGTTGCCGCGCGCCCGAGAAGTTGCAGGTCACGAGCTCTTCGATCGCCGGATCGAACGCCTGTGTTGCCACGACGGCCTGGCCCGTGTGCCGCGCGAGCGTGCGCGCGAGGAGTGGGAACGTCGCCCCCGCGGTCCACTCGAGCTGACGTTCGTGGCGTCCCGCGCGATCGAGTCGCTGGACGAAGAGACGGTCGCCGCTGGCCTTCGCCTCGACGATGCGTTCCTCGACGATGCGTTCGGAATGAGCCGCGGCGGCAGGCGACATCACGGCCGACAACATCGGGTCGCTGATGCGTTCGCGGAAGTAGCTGCTGACCGGCACGAGACCCGCGCCAGCCACGCACATGGAGGTGATCTGGTAGCGGCGGCGCCCTTCCACGAACTCGTATTCCTCGCTCGCCGTGAGGCCGCCGTCGCCGCGAGCCTGGACCGCGGTGTGCAACCAGCCGACGGCGTCGCCATGGGCATCGTAGAGCACGAACCACTCGCTCGACTCACGGACGGTCCCGGAGAGCGCCGGGATCAGCGGTCCGCCGCCGCGCAGGATGCTCTTCACCTGGGCGCGGCTGATGCCGACCGTCTCTCCGGGCCCCAGCGTGATCTCGACGTAACCGTCGACCTCCGCCGTGATGCGACCTTCGAGCTGGTCGCCGTTCTTGAGTTCGATGACGTCCAGGGCGCGTGGAGTCGCGGGGCTCGCAACCGGAGCGGGATCCTGGCACAACAGGCAGAGCAGCGGGAGCGGGTTCATGCGGGGTTCTCCGCTGGTCTATCGAACCGCCGGTGTCACGGGCTTTACCGCGATGGCAGGAAGTGCGCGCCGTCCGGCCAGCGCCGCTCAGACCTCGCTGCCGGTGGCCAGCAATCGCCGCCAACCCGTGAACGACAGCAAGAGAGCCAGGGCGAGCGCGGGCACCGCGAACAGCCACGACGACACCCCGCCGAGGTCCGCCCAGAATCGCCACCACAGGTGCCGGCCACAGCGGTCCTCCCACCGCGCCGGCGCGTTGCCCTGCCCGGGCTCGGCAGCAGCGATGCCGAACAGCGGCTCGATCGTGTTCGCACTGCCGTCGCGCGGCGCACCCTGCTCGTCCTCGAAGCCGCCGGTATGCGAGCGCCACGCGTAGGACCAGTTCGCGTGCAGCGGTGAGAAGCGCGGCCGCCACGAGAGGATGTCGGCGGCGTCCAGGCGCGCGGCCAGCTCGGGCCTCATGCGACCGGCGAGGACTTCGTGTCGGATCTCCGCGTTCACGGCCTGCGCCGCGAGCTGGATGACCCCGCGCACGGGCGCGACCACGCTCGTGATGTTCGCGAACACGCCGAACAGGCAGAGCAGCCACCAGGTGCGTGGCCAAGACAGCCACGGCTTCGCCTGCGGCAGCACGAGCGCGAGCAGCACGACGACGCCCGGCGTCACATAGCGCGACCCCCAACACTGCCCACCCTGCCAGCCGTTGGCACTGGCGAACAGCAGCATGGGGATCGCGAACAGGACCCATGCGAGCCAGCGCAGCTGCGGCGTGCGCTGCGCCCGCAGCGCCATCGGCAACGCGAGCCACAACACCGGGGACAACCACAGGATCCCGCGCCCCGCCGACACGAGCAGCTTGCACAGACCGAGCCAGATCGGTTGCTGCAACCAATCGGCGGCATCGGGGTAGCCCGTGATCAGCGGGTTGCCGAACCGCGCCATGTTGACGCCGAAGAAGAGACACGCGAACGGCAGGCCACCGGCCAGCAACCACAGCAGCTCCGACCAGGATCTGCGACGCTTGCACGCGAGCGCGATCGCGAGCGCACATGGCAGCAGGAGCAGCGCGTGCCCGTAGCGCAGCAACACCGTGGCGCCCGCCGCCATGCCGCCGAACAACGGCAGCCAGCGCGGCGTCGTGCCCAGATGCACGCGCACGACGACCCACAGCATTGCGAGCAATGCACACAGCCCCGGCCCATCCGACAGCGTCTCGCGCCCCAGTGCGAAGAACTGCGTCGCGAGCGCGATGGCCCCCGTCGTGATCGCAGCGTCGCGCGGCGTGGCGCCCAGCGCGCGCGAGAGCAGGAACAGCAGCAGCACTGAAGTCGCCGCGCACGACGCGGGCAGCAGCAGCGAGATCAGGCCCTGCGTCAGCACCGGGTTGCCCAACAGGTAGTGAAAAAGGCGGCCCACGTCGGAGTCCGGGACGCCCGGCGCGACGGTGTCGCGGAAGCGCGCCTCGGCCGCCGGGAAACACCGGTTCAACCACTCGCCGGCCACCACGAACGGCACCATGAGCCAAACGTGGCCCATTGGAAACCACACGTAGGCGCGGCCGTTCGTGCCGATGCGCCCGTGATTCCCAGTCTTGCCGATCGACTCGGCACCCACGCATTCGCCGAGCAGCTCGCCGCCCTGTTCGGTGGTCAAGAGGCCGCTGTCGCCGCGTTTCCAGAGCGCTCGCGCTGCGTGCATCGTGAAGGCCGCGTCGGCCGTCTCGAAGTTGCCGTGCGCCACCGCGGCGAACAGGAAGAACGCGCCGAGCCAGGTGCAGATCCAACCCGCTCTGCGGCCTCGCGCGCCGTTCACTTGCCACCTCGCGCGCCCGCGGCCAAGGCTGCGGGATCGACTCCGAGCAGCGGGAACGCCCACCACCACAACACGGGCACGAGCACGATCGCCGCGAGCAGATCGATGCACACTCCGGCGCGCGCCATCTGGCCGAACGTGATCTGCCGCGACGCGAACACGATCGTGTTCGGCGGTGTCGCGATCGGCAGCATGAAGCCGCACGACGACGCGAGCACGGCGGGCAGCATCAGCACGAGCGGGTCGATGCGCGCGCCCACTGCGCCATCGCGCAGGATCGGCATCAACATCGTTGCGACCGCCGTGTTGCTCGCGAACTCCGACAGCAACGTGATCGCGAGGATCAGGCAGAGCAGCAGCAGCGCCGGGTGCGTGGCCCCGATCCACGGCCGCAGCAGCTCGCCGAAGGCAGCCGACAGGCCAGTGGGTCCGAACGCCGCGGCCATCGCGATGCCGCCGCCGAGCAGCAGAAGAAGATCGAACGGCATCTGTCGCACAGTCTCCCAATCGACGAGACGCCTGCCGTCGGCGCTGCCCGACGGGATCAGGAACGCGAGGATCGCGACCAACACGGCCACCGTGCCATCCGACACGTAGCGGTCGCTCTCGCCGGCCGGCACGAGCCAGTCCGCCCAGCCGTGCAAGACCTCGCCGGCGCCGAGGTGCATGTCGGCGCGCGTGATCCAGAGCAGTACGGCGAAACCGAACAGCGCCGCGGTGCGTTTCTCGGCCTTGCTCCAGCGCCCGAGCTCGCGCGCCTCGCGCAGCAGTTCGTCGCCCTGCCCGAGTCGCTGGCCCGGCAACGGCAACGCGAAGCGCACGACCACGAAGCTGGAGAGCAGTGCCAGCAACAACGTGCATGGCGCAAACGCGAGCGTCCAGGTCAGGAACGAGACCGGGCGCGCACCTGCCTGCACGAGCGGATCGTAGGCCGCGAAGAAGATGGCGTTCGGTGCGGTCCCGATCGGCGTCCCCATGCCGCCGATCGAGGCTCCGAACGCGATCGCGCACATGATGCCTGCCCCGAAGTTGGATTGCGCACGCGGCGCCAGTTCGCCGAGCGCTTTCATGCGGCTCACGAGCGCCGTGCCGATCGGCAGCAAGAGCAGCGCGACCGACGTATTGTTGATCCACATCGAGATGCAGGTCGCGACCAGGAAGAAGCCCAGCACGAGACGACGTGGATAGGGTCCCAGCATCGCGACGGCGCGCAGTGCGAGGCGCCGGTGCAGCGAGCAGCGCTCCACGGCCATCGCGAGCACGAAGCCGCCGCCGAACAGCCACAGGATCGGATCGCCGTAACCGGCAGTCAGCTTCGCGGTCGACTCGACGCCGAGCAGCGGCAGCAGGGCCAGCGGCAGTAGCGAAGCGGCGGCGATCGGCATCGCGGCGAGCAGCCAGCACGAGGCCGTGAGCCCCGCGACGAACAAGAGCCGGCACGCCGCGGTCGGATCCTTGCCCGTCGGGAACGGCAGGAACCGCCCGAGCCACCAACACAGAGCACCGATGCAGACCGCGAGCAGCAAACGCCGCACGTGCACTTCGCTGTGCGTCGTCGGCCGTGGCTCGCTCAGGTCCTGCACCGGGTCTCCGCGATCAGCCTCTGGGCGGGGTCACGGAAGCGGTGAGCCACTCCAGGTAGCTCGGCAGGCCGCCCGACACGGCGAGTTCGAGCACCTCGGGCACCCGATACGGATGCAGCTCGGCGAGCCGCGCTCGCAGCGCCGGGGCGGCCGCCGCGG
>DASRJH010000109.1:0-3273 GCA_035649575.1 Planctomycetota bacterium | reverse complement strand
TGTTGGTCAAACTGAGCTCCCAGTATGGCGCGAACACCCTCGATGCCACGCGCGCCGTCGAAGCCGCGCTCGCCGAGCTCGAGCCGGCGATCCGCGACGCGGGGATCGAGCTCTATCCGCGCATCCACCGGCCGGCGAACTTCATCGAGGTGGCGCTCGCGAACCTGGGTCACTCCCTGCTGCTCGGCGCAGTGCTGGTCGCGGCGGTGCTGCTGCTGTTCCTGCTCGACGTGCGGGCAGTGTTCATCTCGCTGACCGCGATCCCATTGTCGCTGCTCGGCTCCATTGCCGCGCTGCAGCAACTCGGTCTGACGTTGAACACGATGACGCTCGGCGGGCTCGCGATCGCCGTCGGCGAAGTCGTCGACGACGCGATCATCGACGTCGAGAACATCGTGCGGCGAGTCCGGCTGAACACCGCGGCGCAGCGTTCGTTGTTCCGCGTGGTGCTCGACGCATCGATCGAGGTGCGCGGCTCGGTGATCTACGCGACCTTCGTGGTCGTGCTGGTGTTCGTTCCCGTACTGACGATGTCCGGGCTCCAGGGGCGCTTCTTCGCGCCACTCGGCATCGCCTACATCTTCGCGGTGCTCGCCTCGTTGGTCGTGGCGATCACTGTGACGCCGGCCCTGGCGCTGGTGCTGTTCGGACGGCCGGGCCGCGTTCGCCCCGACGCGCCGCCGCTGGTGCGGGCGATGCAGCGCTGTTACGCAGCGCTGCTGCGGCGCGTCGTCGCCCACCCGTGGTTGGTCAGCCTCGGCGCGCTGCTGCTGCTCGGTGCAGCGGTCGGCGCGACGCCGCTACTCGGCCGAGAGTTCCTGCCACAGTTCCGCGAGGGTCACTTCGTGCTGCAGGTCTCGCTGGCACCCGGCGGATCGATCGAGGCCCTGAAGCGCATCGGCGCTCACGTCAGCGAGTCCCTGCTCGCGAACCCCCACATCGACACCATCAACCAGCAGATCGGCCGCACCGAGCTCAGCGAGGATCCGTGGGGCCCGCACCGCAGCGAGTTCCACATCGAGCTGAAGCGCCTGCCGCCAGCGGTCGAGGAGGGCGTCGCCGACGAGATCCGTGGAGTGCTCGACCAGGTGCCGGGCATCCAGTACGAGCTGCTGACCTTCCTCGGCGACCGGATCGGCGAGACCATCAGCGGGGAGACGGCCGAGGTCGTCGTCAGCGTGTTCGGCGACGACCTCGACGTGCTGGACGCGAAGGCGACCGAGATCGCCCGCGCGCTGGCGTCGGTGCCGGGGGCGATCGACGTGCAGCGAGGGGCGCTGGCGGGCATGCCGTCACTCGAAGTCGAACTGCGCCGCGACCGGCTCGTCGCGTCTGGGTTCACGCCGCTGCAGGTGCTCGAGGCGGTGCAGACGGCCTACCAGGGCCGCCGGCTCGCGCAGGTGCACGATGGCCCGCGCACCTACGACGTGGTCGCAATCCTGCCGGAGGCCCGGCGGACCGACCCGGAGGGCGTTGCGATGCTGCCTCTGCGCGCGCCCGACGGCACGCTGGTCAACTTGCGCGAGCTCACTGACGTCCGGCTGACGAGCGGCCGGTACATGCTGCTGCGCGAAGGCGGGCGACGGCGTCAGACGGTCACCTGCAACGTCGCGGGACGCGACGTCGCGTCGTTCGTCGCCGTAGCGAAGGCGCACGTGGCACGCGCGGTCGCCCTGCCGCCGTCGAGCTACGTCGTCTGGAGCGGTGCTGCCGAGCAGCAGCGCGAAGCGGCGAGGGAGCTCGCGGTGCACAGCATGTTCGCCGGGCTCGGTGTGCTGCTCCTGCTCTGGGGCGCGTTCGGCAGCGCACGCAACCTGCTGGTCGTGCTGTCGAACCTGCCGCTGGCGTTCGTCGGCGGTGTGTTCGCGGCGATTGCGACCGGCGGCACGCTGTCGATGGGGTCGCTGGTCGGCTTCGTGACGTTGTTCGGTCTGACCATCCGCAACTCGATCATGCTGCTCTCGCATCTGCGCCACCTGGTGGCGATCGAACGCCTGCCATTCGGTCCGGACACGGTCGTGCGCGGTGCCACCGAGCGGTTGTTGCCCATCCTGCTGCCGGCGCTGGTGACGAGCCTCGGGCTCCTGCCGATCGCGCTCGGCAGCGGCAGCGCCGGTCGCGAGATCGAGGGGCCGATGGCCATCGTGATCCTCGGCGGCCTCGCGCCCTCGACCATCCTGAACCTTCTGTTGCTGCCGACGCTGGCCCTGCGCTTCGGACGTTTCGAGAGCGCAGACCACGTTCCGGAACGCTGATGGGCGAGTGACGCGGGTTCCGGGAGTCCGCCTGGTCGCTCAGACGCGGATGCCGCGACGGTGCCCCTCACCTTCGAAGCGGTCCGGCCGCGGCGGCCGTTCCCCGGGGCCAAATCGCCGCGGGCCCTCATCCCGAGTTCCCTGTTCTCCGGCGCGATTGCGGTGCTGGCCGGGCCTTCCCTCCAGTTCGCGCAGGTGGCGCAGGTGGTGGCGCAGGATCTGCATGCGCAGCATGTGGGCGCGGCCGCGTGGGCCTGCCATGCCGCCGCGTTGGCGCGGCTCTTGCTCGCGTCCCTGTCGCCGTTCCCCGGGTCCGCGCTGCCCTTGTTCGGGTCGGCCGGGTGGCCTCAGGTGTTCCGGGCCCTGGCCTTGGCCCGGCGCGCGTCGCAGCTCGCGCGGGCGTTCCCCTTCGCCCCGTCCCTCCATCCGTTCCCGTCGGGCCTCGCGGAGCCTCTCCCGCATGTGCTCGCGGACCTCGGGGGGTGCCTCGCGCAGCCACTCGCGCATCTCTTCGCGGCGCTGTTCGGAGCGTTCGGGAGGGGCCTCGCGCCGCATCGGCCGCTCGGGTTCTTGGGCACAGACAATGGAAGCGAACAGACTCAGCACGAAGATCAGGCGTTTCACTTGACAGCCTCCGGGGCTAGGGCGCAGGCAACGCGCTTTGCGGCGCCATCCCCACAGCGGGCGCGCGAGCGCAAGCAGGTCGGCGGAACCCGCGATGGCATGAACGCCCCGCCGCTCCAGACTGGGACAGCTACTTGCTCAGGGAAGCCTCTGCCGCCCGTTCGTCCTTCTTCTTGTGCTGGTCGAACCAGGTGCGCACGTAGAGGATGCGCCGCAGCCGGTTGCTGACGTGGCGGCCCGCGGCACCGTGATACTCGTCCTGGATGCGCACGAGCGCGGTGTCCACCTTGCGCAGTTTCAGCGCCTGATAGTACTCCTCGGTCTGCGCCATCGGCGTGCGCAGGTCCAGCTCCCCGCAGATCAGCATCGTCGGTGTCGTCACGTTGCCGACGAG
>DASRJH010000108.1:0-12310 GCA_035649575.1 Planctomycetota bacterium | reverse complement strand
GCTGTCGGGGACCTGACCCGCGCCAGTGGATCAGTCCCCGAGTCGCAGCGAGAACGCGGTCAGCTGCACCTGCAGCGGGTAGGCCACCACGCGCCGGTGCACGAACCAGCCGTGTAGCATGGCCGGCGGTGAGACCGCCTGTTGCGTACGAGGTCGAAACCGATTCACCGTCCGAACGTCTTCAGGCTCACCATGAAGATCCTTCCTCTCCTGCTGTTCCTGCTGCCGGGTTCCTGCGCGGCAACCGCGGCCCCGATCGCGCCCGTGTCCGCTCCCGTGCGCCTGCTCGTCGACGAGACCGAGACGGACTTCCACGACGCGAACGTGCTCGCGATCGACGACGCGAATGCGCAGTTCAACGTCACGCTCGCCACGAAGTCGCCGATCGACTCGGGACACCCGCACACGATCGTGCTGGCGCTCGCGGATCTGCGCCTCGCCGGCAGCTCCTTCGGCACCAACGACGGCGGGAGCAGCGTCACCTTCCGCGCGACATCGGAACAGGCGCGCGCCGTGGCCTCCGGGCTCGGCATCCCTGCGCAGGAACGAGAGGTCTGGCGCGGCGAGCTCACGGGCCAGCTCCAACCGGTCGGGGAGCCGACCGCGGGCGCCGCGCACCTGCCGATGCGCTTTCTGCTGACGAACACGGGCCCCGTGGCGCTGTGGTTCCACGACGGTGGGCGCGGCCGCAACGAGCTCGGACGCGACAATCGCTTCACGTTCGAGATCGAGCGCGAAGGGGAGCGTCTGCCGACGCGAGAGATCCACGACTTCGGCGGCATGGGTGTCTACCGCAGACTCGCGCCGGGGCAAGCGTGGACCCTCGAGTTGGACCTCGCTCACTGGCGAGTGCTCGAGCGCGCGGGCACCTACAGACTGCGCGCGAAGTACGAAGCCGAGCTGATGCCCGCGGACTACGAACCCGGTCAGGACCTGCCGATGGGCTACTACACGCACCTCACCCGAACGCGCACAGTCGCAGCGGAGCTAACGCTCGTGCTGCGCTGAAGAACTGATGGCGGGCACGGGTTTGCGCGGGTGCATTGCGCGCGGTGCAAGCACGACGTGGCGGCGTTCTGGTGCAAGGGGCGCGGGTTCCTGGCGCGGCGGTCGAGGATCACTCCGCGTGAGACTCGGCTCGGATCGGCGGGGGCGTTAGTCTTGCAGCCAGGAGGCCGGCGTCCGTGGATTCGGGACCCCGGCGACGTCTTGACCACGGTCCGCCAGGCGATCGTCCTTCTCGAGAGGTGCCCGATGCGAGCATTGGCGAGTCATCGCGCGGCAATCGCGCTTCGTCTGTCCCTCACGGCCTTCGTCGTTGCAGGTTGTGCGTCGCCGGGAGGGGGGCTCCCGGCCGTCGACCTGTCCAACGCGGACGTCGTCGAGGTCCACGCGACCAGCGCGTTCACGACGTTCTTCGGGGCCGCGGACCGCGCGGCGTTCGGGGACTTCGTGGACGCGACGCAGAATGCCGCGACGCGCGCCGACCTGAACCATGCGTGGCGCGCGAGTCCTCTGCTCGTCGCGAAGGGCGAGCAGTTCCTCGACCAGAAGGTGTTTGCGAAGGCGCTCGCCGATGGCAGCTGGAAGCCGCCGGCCGAGCCGGCACCTCACGAGGGCGCGTTCGTCGCCGGCACGCGCAAGGCAGCGAGCAAGTTCTCACTGGGGCAGCCATGAGCACGAAGCCCAGGATCGCGTTGGCCCTCAGCGGCGGCGGCGCGAAGGGTGCGTTCACGGTCGGCGTGCTGCGCGCGCTCGACCAGCTGTTCGATCCGTTCCCGTATCCCGTCATCTCGGGCACGAGCACGGGCTCGTTGGTGGGGACGCTGATCGCGACGAACGAGCTCGCGAAGCTCGTCACGATCTACTCGTCCGTGCAGACGAAGAACATCGTCAACCCCAACCACGCGCTCGTCGCGAGCGTGCTCGGCACCGAGGCGGTGCTGTTCGCCGCCGCGGTGCTCGGCGGCCGGTCGATCTTCGACACGAAGGCGCTGCGGGAGACCATCGCGAACAACACGGACTTCGCGAAGGTGAAGGCGTCGAAGACGCTGCTGATCTACAACGCAGTCGACCTGCAGACCGGGGCGCTCCGCTGGTTCGACAATCGCACGCACCCGCCCGCGGTGCTGGCCGACGCGCTGCTCGCGTCCGCGAACATGCCCGTCCTGATGGACCCGGTCGACCTGCCGGTCGGCGGCGAGATGCACCAATTCGTCGACGGCGGCGTCCGCGAGTATCTGCCGCTGCGCGCCCTGTTCGCGGCCGACGTCGAGTACGACTTGATCATCGCCGTGGCGACGTCGCCCACGACGATGCAGCGCGAGGGGCACCCGATCGACAAGATCACCAAGATCCTCGGTCGCACGATCCAAGTCTTCGATCACGAGGTCAGCACCGACGACTACATGGGTGCGCAGCTGTACAACGCGATCCTGCGCATCGTCGAGAATGCGAAGCGGAAGAAGATCGAGCTGTCGGAGATCCTCGCCGGCATTCCCGACGAGGTCCGCAGCAAGCTGAAGGGCAAGGTGGACGCGCCGCTGCTCCTGATCACACCGGACACCGAGCTCGACATGGACTCGCTCGAGTTCGAGCCCGAGAAGATGCGGCGCGCGATGGCGCACGGAACCGAGGTCGTCAAGCGGCGCGGCGACGAGATTCGACGGGCGCTCGGGATCTAGTGAGGCGGGCCAGCTCGGGCGGCTGCCTCGCGTTCAGCGACGACCCCGAGGCAGTCGATGACGGGGGATGATCTCCTTCGCTGGCACGTGGTCCGCGCTGTCCCGTTGTTTACTCGTGCTGTCGGCCGGCGCCGCGGCGAGTGGCGCCATGGCGCAGTGCTCGAACGTGTGGTTGCCTGGGCCTGGAATGCTCGGCACCAACGGGATGGTGCGTGCAGTCTGCCAGTGGGATGCCGATGGCCCGGGCCCCATGGCGCCGGTGGCCGTGGTCGCCGGGCAATTCACGATCGCGGGCACGGCACTCGCGAACCACATCGCGACCTACGACCCGGCGACCGGTGCCTGGGGCGCGCTCGGCTCGGGGATCGGTGGCGACGTGTGGGCTCTGGTGGCGCTGCCGAACGGCGATCTCGTCGCGGGCGGGTCGTTCACGACGGCAGGCGGCGTGGGAGCCAACTACATCGCGCGCTGGGATGGCACGAGCTGGTCGGCGCTGGGACAGGGCCTCACCGGCGGCTTGGGGGTCAACGCGCTGGCCGTGTTGCCGAACGGCGATCTGATCGCCGGCGGGTTCTTCACCATGGCGGGCGGACAGCCATCCAACTACATCGCGCGCTGGGACGGCAGCAACTGGTCGCCGCTCGGCCCCGGTGTCGACGGCCGCGCGTGGCCCGTCGTGAATGCACTGCTCGCCCTGCCGAATGGCGACCTGCTGGTCGGCGGCAGCTTCACCTCTGCCGGCGGCGTCCCTGCGAACAGCGTAGCGCGCTGGAACGGCACGAACTGGTCGGCGCTCGGCCCGGGGATAACCGGCCCCACCTCTATGGGCCCGTCCGTGTACGCGCTCACGACTCTGCCGAACGGGGACCTCATAGCTGGCGGCTACTTCTTCACGGCGGGCGGCGCGAGCGCCAACTCCATCGCGCGCTGGGACGGCACCACCTGGTCGCCCCTCGGCGCGGGAGTGAACGCCTACGTGCAGGCGCTGACGGCACTGCCGAACGGCGATCTGATCGCCGCGGGCTACTTCACGATGGCGGGCGGGGCGCCCGTCAACTGCATCGCACGCTGGAACGGCGTGGGCTGGCAAGGTCTGGGTTCGGGCCTGACCATGGACGTGCGCACGCTGTTGTCACTGCCCAACGGCAATCTGCTGGCGGGGGGCAACTTCAGCATCGCCAGCGGTGCCTCGTTCCTCGCATCGTGGAATGGCACGTCCTGGTCGGCGGTGGGAGTCGGAATCAACCACCATGTGCGCGCCCTGTTGTCACTGCCCAACGGTGATCTGGCGGTCGCCGGCAGCTTCACGACGGCAGGCGGTGTGAATGCCAGTCGGATCGCGCGCTGGGACGGCACGTCGTGGTCGGCTCTCGGCGCGGGCATGAACGGCGGTGTGTTGGAGCTGGCTTCGCTGCCCAACGGGGACTTGGTCGCGGGCGGCGTGTTCGCCGGGGCCGGCGGCAGCTACGTCAACGGCATCGCGCGCTGGAACGGCACGACCTGGTTGCCCCTCGGCCCGGGCCTCGGCGTCGTGGAGGCGCTGACGACCCTGCCCAATGGCGACGTCGTCGCCGGCGCTGGCAGCTACGTCGGACGCTGGAACGGCGTCGCTTGGTCGGCGCTCGGCACCGGGCTCAGCGGCAGCGTGCTGGCCTTGACGACGCTCGCCAACGGCGACGTCGTGGCCGGCGGTTTGTTCACGATTGCCGGCGGCACAAACGCCAACCGGATTGCACGTTGGAACGGCACGAACTGGTCCGCGCTCGGCGCGGGCATGAACGACGCCGTGACTGCCTTGACGACCCTGCCGAACGGCGACCTCGTCGCCGGCGGCAGGTTCACAATGGCCGGCACCGCGAACGCCAACTGCATTGCACGCTGGGACGGTACGAGCTGGTCGGCACTCGGCGCGGGGTTGAACACTGATGTCGTCGCGCTGGCTGCGCTGCCAAATGGCGACGTCGTCGCCGGCGGTTGGTTCTCCGCGTCCGGCGGCGTGAGCGCGAACTGCATCGCGCGCTGGGATGGCGCGAACTGGTTGCCTCTCGGTTCGGGCATGGATCGCCCGGTCTACGCGTTGGCCGTGTTGCCGAATGGAACCGTCTGCGCGGGCGGCGAGTTCACCGTCGTCGACGGGGCAGTCGCTGCCTACTTGGCGCAGCGCGCGACGACCTGTCCGGCCACCGCTGCCAGCAGTGGTCCCGGCTGCGCCGGCACCGCGAGCTCGCCGCTGCTCACCGCCGCGACGCGGCCGTGGATTGGCTCGATGTTCCGTTCCGTCGCGACCGGCTTGCCGGCCAACGCGTTGGCGATCGAAGTGCGCGGCCTGGGTCCGGCGGCGATCTCCCTGCCGTCGATCCTGCCGCAAGGCGTGTCGGGTTGCAGTTTGCTCGTCAGCCCGGATCTGCTCAGCGTCTACTTCCCGGTGGTGGGCAGCGTGCAGACGCAGTTCGCGATTCCCGACCTCGCCGCGCTCTTCGGGCAAGTGCTGCACCAACAGATCGTCCCGCTGGAGCTCGACGCCCTTGGCAACATCGTGGCCGTCACCAGCACCAACGCGCTCGCCCTGACGATCGGCGTCCTGTAGCCATCGCGCGCTGTGCCGGCAGCACGCCGGGGAGGGCGCTATCGGTCAGCGGCGCTCTGCCGTCGTCGGCCGCAGCCGCACGTCGATGGCGGCGTAGCCCGTGGCAGGATTCGCGATGCGAAACGACTGCGGCTGACAGCCGTCGACGCGGACCGTCATGTCGACCGTGCCTGCCCCTACTGCGAGCCGGACCCGGCCCCGGCTGGACGTCTGCCCGCCGATGCCTGAGAGGCCGATGCTGACGGAGTAGCCGCGGTTCGCGAGCGGCTCGCCGGTGGCGTCGTCGAGGAAGGTCAGGTCGCGGAAGAAGCAGGCGTGCTCGCCCGGAGCGTCCGCGCCGGCGAACATCACCTTTTCGCCGCTCGTCTCGGGCGGCAGCGCCGGCGGCACTTCGGGCTGCCAGGGCTCGAGCGCGACCGCGATCTCGGTGCATTTGCCGTCGGTGCGCGTCGACATGCACGTCGCGCTGCCCCGGAACGCCCGCCGATCCTCCTGCGGCTGCCCGAGTCCATTGACGTGGCGGCCCAGCAGCATGCCCCTGGTTCCTGGTGGCGGCGCCAGCACGTGGATCGTGTGCTCGACCGCTGCCGACGCCGTGAAGAATGCCCCGAAGCGCCGCCAGCCCTCGTCGTCCTCGACCAGCACGACGACGTCGCCCTGGGGCACCACCGAGCCGTCGGGCAAGGTCGCGCGCACGCGCAACGACGTCTGCGAACGCAGCTCGAGGCGGAGTTCGCCCCGGTCGCGCAGCGACTCCAGGGCGAGGCGGCCGACGCCGCTCGTCCACTGCTCGGATTCGGCCGACACCCGATAGCTGCCCTCGGCGCGCAGGCACAGGCGCGCCACCGGCGGCAGCGAGAACGTGAACGAGCCGTCGTCGACGGTCTGCATGGACTGGACCAGGGCCAGCGGCTGGCCGAACGGAGTGGGTCCGCCGGCGAACGCCACGGCGTCGACAGTGGCGTGGGAGACGCCGTGCCCTTCCGGATCGACCACGCGGCCGCTGACGATGACTGCGCGCTCCAGCTCGACCAGAACCTCGGTCGGTCCGTTCACCGCAGGTTGCACCAGCAGCTCGCGGTCGAGGAAGCCCGTGCACGAGACCCGGACCTTCAGCTTGGCGTCCGGGAAGGTGGGTTCTGCCGGCAACCCCGTGATCGCGAAGGCACCCCGCGCGTCGCTGTGCGCACCCTGCTGGTCGAACATGTACGCGAAGGCGGTGCGCACCAGCGCCCCCGGGACCGGCGCGCCGGAACCGGCCTCGACGGTGAAGCCGACCAGTCTGCCGCCCGCGCTGACCTCGAAGTCGCGCTGCCAGACGGCCGTGATCGCCTCGCCGATCGGCACTTCGAGGAGCTCGAAGCCGCCGAAGCAGACCGACTCGCGCGACCCGGCCAGCTCGGCCCCTTTGGGTGGTTCGATCACGATCCGGATCAGCAGGATCGGGCCGGGCAGCTCGAGCTCGTAGTCGCCGTTCGCGGTCAGCTGCGCGCGCCGGTCGGCGCGGTGTTCGTTCAGCTGCTCGGGGTCGCGGCCGACGAGCGTCTCCGGAGCGACGCCCGCGGCAACGCAGTCGACGTATTCCGCGAACAGGGCGCCCCTGCGGACCGGAGCGCCGATCCCGGCGAGGCGGACGGTCCCGCGAAGCACGGTCCGGCTCCCGCCGGTCGCAGCGGGCGCCACCGCCTCGCGCGCGATCGTCGGCGTCGGCGTCGGCGCCGGCAACGACGCGGCCTCGACAGCAGCAGCCCTGTCCGCGGCCGCGTGGCGCTCGCCGTCGGCGGCGAGCGACTCGGGCCGCTCACCTCGATGGCACAGGATCGCAGCGATCGCAATGCTCACCAAGATGGCGCCGAGGAACACGACGGTCCGTGCCACGGATCGCCTGCGCGCCGTCGCGATCACGTTCACTTGCCGTCCTTGTCGCTCGTCGTGATCAGCGGAGTCTCCACATCGTTTGCCTGCCGCCGTTCGAGCGCGTGAACATCTGGCCCGATGCTACCTCGCGAGGCGCTCGTCTGCCTGCGCGGGAAGGTGAGCCTGCAGCGCGCTGCCTGTCGCGGCGCTCGACGCGATTCGGAATCTGCTGCGCGAATCGGGCGGACTGCTCGAGACCGTCGCGTCATCGCAGTATCGCGACTACCGAGGTGGTTGAGGCTGGACAGGTCTGACTTTCCCGGAAGGGAGATCGTGCCGGCGTCGGTTCCGGGCGGTCCGGAACTGCAGCCTTGACTACGCCCCAGTCGCCATCACGTGGCGCCGGCAGCCTGCGCGCGCCATGATCGCCGTCCCGTCGTAGCGACGGTACCAACAGGAGAACTCCATGCGCTCGATTCCGTCCGCGTTCGTGTCCATTCTGATCGCCGTCCCTGCCTTCGCGCAGGACAAGGTCACTCTGCGGTTGAAGTTCGTCCCCGGCCACGTCGTGCACACGCTGCAGGCTCAAGACATGACCATGAACATGGACATGGGCGGGCAGAAGATGAACCAGGCGATGAGCATCCAGATGTGGACCGAAGCCAAGATCTCCGACGTGAAGGACGGGGTCGCCGCGGTCGAGCACGCGTACAAGCGCCTGAAGGTGAAGTCCGACACGCCCAAGATCGACTACGACAGCGATGTCGAGGGCTCGAAGGCAGGCATGCTCGCGTCGATGAGCAAGCTGGTCGGGCAGAAGGTCACCGTGAAGGTGGACGAAAGCAGCAACCTGAAGGACGTCTCGATGCCGGAGGATCTCGCCGACGACCTCGAACGCGGTGGCGTGAACCTGAAGGAGGGTTTCGAGCAGAGCGTCATGGCGTTCCCCGCGGGTCCGATCGCGATCGGCGAGTCGTGGACGACGACGCGCGAGATGACGATGGGCCAGATGGGCACGATGAAGACCAAAGTCACCAACAAGCTGATCGACGTGAAGGACAACGTCGCCACGATCGAGCAGAAGATGGAGATGGACGAAGCAGGGAGCAAGCTGATGCCCGGGATGAAGGTGCAGATCACCAAGGCCACCGGGCTCGCCAAGATCGATCTGCGCAGCGGCATTCCCATCGACATGGCTACGGACATGGCGATGAAGATGGGCGACGCGATGACGATGTCGACCCGTTCGACGACGAAGCAGATCGAGCCGCCGGCGCCGAAGAACGAGCCGCCGAAGACGGAAGCACCGAAGACCGGAGGCAAGTGACCGCCGAGTATGTGCGTGAGCAGCTGTTGACGATGACGCGTGGCGTGGAGGCGGGGTGAAGGCGGAATCGGGTCGTTGCGGCCGAACACGATGTCAGAGTTGCTGCGCTTGACCGCGTCATGGTCGCCGCGTAGCAATTGCCGCCCGCCCGCCGCGCTTGGGCCCCGCGATGCGCGTGAGGGACTCAAAGGAACCGAGAGCACACCATGGATTCATCGCGCATCATGCAGGTGGGGATGTCGTTCTGGTCGGCGAAGACGCTGCTGTCCGCGATCGAGCTCGGCGTGTTCACGCGGCTCGGCAAGGGACCGATGACCGCCGAGCAGCTCGGCAAGGCGCTCGACCTGGCGCCGCGCGGCTGGTTCGACTTCTTCGACGGCCTGGTCGCGATCGGTTTCCTCGAGCGCGACGGCAACGGCCCGCAGGCGCGCTACCGAAATGGCGCGGAGGCGGCGGCCTTCCTCGACCGCAACCAGCCGACCTACATGGGCGGTTTCCTCGAGATGTGCTCGGCGCGTCTCTATCGCTTCTGGGGCGACCTCACCGAGGGGCTGCGCACCGGCAACCCGCAGAACGAGATCAAGCACACCGGCAAAGCGATGTTCGCCGAGTTGTACAGCCAGCCCGACCGGCTCGAGCAGTTCATGCAGGCGATGGCCGGCATCTCGGCCGCCAACTTCCAGGCGTTCGCCGCCAAGTTCGACTTCAAGCATTACAAGACCATGGCCGACGTCGGCGGCGCCACCGGGCAGCTGTCGATCCTCTGCGCGCAGCGGCACCCGCACCTGCGCTGCACGAGCTACGATCTGCCGATGGTCGAGCCGATCGCGCGCCGGACCATCGAGCGCGCCGGCGTCGCCGACCGCGTCAAGACTGGGTCACTCGACTTCTTCGCGCAGCCGATCCCCGCCGCCGACGTCGTGACGATGGGGATGATCCTGCACGACTGGAACCTGGAGAAGAAGCGGCAGCTGATTGGCGCCGCCTACAAAGCACTGCCGGCCGGCGGCGCGCTCGTCGCGATCGAGAACCTCATCGACGACGAGCGGCGCAAGAACGTCTTCGGCCTGATGATGTCGCTCAACATGCTGATCGAGTTCGGTGAGGCGTTCGACTTCACCGGCGCCGACTTCGCCGGCTGGTGCAAGGAGGCGGGCTTCAAACGCACCGAGGTGCTGCCGCTGCAGGGTCCGGCCAGCGCGGCGATCGCCTACAAGTAGAGCCGGCGCCGGCGGGGCTGTGGTCAGCCGGCATGACGCACTGGCGATCAGCGTACTGTTCTCGATCCTCGTCTGCGCGCGCGCGCAGATCGTCAGTGCTTCGTTCGCGGCAGGGACGCCACTCGTCGCGAGCGTCACCGACCGCCCGGACCCGTCATGGCCAGAGGCCGTTCACTCCACGCGCAGCAGGTAGTCGTAGCCCTCGCCCTGCAGCTCGCGCAGCGAGAACGCCGCGCGGTCGCCGCCCGGCGTCAGGTAGAGCGCGGCGTTGCGCACGCTCGCGAAATCGAGCAGTGGCAGCGTCGCGAACAGGTGGCGCCACGTCGCGCGTGTGCGCCACTCGTCTTCGGGCAGGTCGCAGCGTTCGCCGACCGTCTGCGCGCTGGCGCCGTCCGCGGCCAGCAGGAACAGCGCCGACACGAGCACGTGGTCCATGCGCGCGTCGCTGGCGTCGGGCACCCACGCCTCGGCGGTGTCGTCCTCGATGCCGCGCACCCAGTCCGCGTATTCACTGCCGCCGTCCGGCACGAAGTCCCAGAACCCCAGCGCCACGCGGTCGACGGCCGCGAGCAGGTGGTTCGCGACGCGGCCCCAGAGCACACGCTGGTCGGCGAAGCGTAGATCGCGTGTGTGCTCGCGCACCGCGCTCGCGACCTGCGCGCGCCACGGATCGTGCGGTGGCGACAACACCGCGACCTGCAGGGCGAAGAAAACGCCGCTCATGGTCAACCTCCGAATCCGCCGCTCGAACGGCCCCAGGAACCGCCGCCGCCGCTGCTGCGGTCGGGCTCGCTGCGCGTCACGTTCGTCTGCCCGACGCGCGCGCCGCCGCCGAACAACGTCGTGCGGCGGCTCGGCGCGTAGCCGCTGCCGAGCGACGACGTCGGCGGGCGCTGTGGCGCGATCGGCGACGGCCGGCTCGCCCAGGCGTAGTGGTTCCAGAACCACCAGTGGTACGCGGGGCTGCCGTGCCAGTAGTAGCGCGGTGCCGGGGCAGGCTTCGTGTCGGCCACCGTCGCGGGCCGCGGCGCTTCGGGCTGCACGTCGCCGAGACTCAGCAGCTTGATTTCGATGCCCGCCGCGCGCCACGCAACGAAGCGTTCGTTGAGGTCGTCGAGCTCCTTCTCGACGCCCGCGGGCACGACGTAGAGCACGCGTTCGACGCCGCGCTCGCGCAGGAACGGCGGGTCGGGCAGGCGCGCGACGTAGCGGTTGTCGAAGCGGTCGGGCTCGTTCTGATACGGGTTGAGCCGGTTGCGGTCGAGCACGAACGCGGCGGGGGCGCCGCGGCGTCGCGCGTCGGGCGCGAAGCGCGGGCGGTAATGCACCGCGGCGGCGAGCGTGAGGTGCGCGGGCACGACGCCGCGCGGGTGCGGCCAGTTGTCGAACACGAACACCGCGTCGGCGAACGGCTGCAGGCCCGCGGCGAACGCGACGCTCGCGGGGCCGGGCAGGTCGATCAGGAGCGCCCAGCGCGCTGGCTGCTCGGCGTACTCGAACAGCTCGCGGATCGCCTCGCCCTGCGCGAACGCCGCGACCATCGCCGCGGAGCGCACCATCGTGAGGCTGCGCACGAACGGCGACTGGCCTGCGTTCGCGACGCACTGGAACAGCGTGGGGACATACGCGGGGCGCAGCGCGGCGTCGTGCGGACCCATGCTCGCAGCGAGGCTGTCGATCGTCTCGCGGTCGAGCGGGTCGCCCGTGCACGTCGTCCCGATCGCGTCGGGCCATCCGAACGCCGTGTTTTCGGCGCCGACCGCGAGGCCGCGCTCGCGCTGCAGGTCGATCGAGTTGCGCGCGACTTGCACCTGGACCGTGCGCCGCCGCGAGCACGTGCCGCCGGCCACGACACCCGCCACGATCACGGCGCCGCCGACCACGATCAGCGCCTTGAGCGCCGCGCGGCGCGACTCGTCGACGGTGGCGCCTCGGGTCCGCGCTGCGGCCACCCGCATGCCCTGCTGCCACCAGCGCGCGCCGAGCAGCTCTTCCTGGTCGTAACCGACCTGCAGCTCGAACCCCGGTTTGCGCGCACCTTCCGTCACGGCACTTCCTCCGTGCGCACGAACACCGGGGCGCAGCGCGCCGCGGCGTCGGTCGGCGCCGTCGCGGCGTGCACGCGAGCGAACACACCCGCGGGCGCGCCGCCGATCACGTAGACGCCGTGGTTCACGACGTCGCCGCGCGCATCGGGCAGCGGCGCGAAGTACTGCTGCGCGACCCAGCGCCGCGCGATCACGTGCGCGAGCGTGTGTTCCCACGTCGTCTGGTCGACGTGCGCGCCGGCGACGACCTCCGCGCCTTCGCAGCCGTAGTCGGACTTGAGCACCCAGAGGTCCTTCTGCTGCCACAGCTCCTCGCGCACGACCTCGAGTCGGTGCGTGCGCGGCAGCCAGCGGCGGATCGCGGCCTGGCTCGCGGGCGAGAAACGCGCGAGCTCCTCCCAGCAGAACGCGAGCGCGCGCTTGTTCTGCGTGAGCACGGCGCCGAACGGATTCACGATCGCGGTGCGGCGCTCGACGCTCGCGGCGAGCAGCTGCAGCAGCGGTTGCACGAGCGGAGCGCGGTCGGCGCACGGTTCGTCGTCGTCGGCGACGGGCAGCCGTTCACCGAACCAGTCGGTCTTGTAGTG
>DASRJH010000107.1:0-9804 GCA_035649575.1 Planctomycetota bacterium | reverse complement strand
GAAGTGGCGCCGCTCGCGCGCGCGGACGCCGACGCCGAAATCATGGCGATCGCGGGCGCCGATGGGAGATTCGTCGTGCGCGCGGCTCCCGACAGGGCGCTTGTCGGCGCGCGAGCCGCCGGCCACAGCAGCTCGCCGCTGCAGTTCCTCGCCGGCAAGGCAGGCAACAGCGCCGAGCTGCGCCTTCAGCTCGGCCCGCCCAGCGGCTCGGTCGCGGGCATCGTCGTCGATGCGCAGAACCGGCCGATCGCCGACGCCGTCGTGCGCATCGGCCGCGGTTCCACTTCCGGCATAGTGGCGTCTGGCGCCGGTGCAGAGCCGATCCCGGCCCTGGTCAGGACCGATTGCGACGGGCGTTTCACCGCGATCGGGTTGCCGCCAGGCGAACAGCCGGTCTCCGCTCGCTCGCGTGGCAAGGCGCCGTGGCAGGGCACCTGCGAAGTCGCCGCGAACCTCACGGTCCCGCTGCGGATCCCGCTCGTGGACGGAGCGACGATCCAAGGCACCGTGCGCAATGCCGCAGGCGAGGTCGCAGCGCGCGTCGAGGTCGAGGTCGGCGAGTGGCGCGAGCTCTCGCACTACCGCACGATCACGACGCCGGAAGGTCGCTTCGAATTGACGGGTCTGCCCGCAGGCGAAGTCGTGCTGAAGGCCGAGCACGACGACTTCGGCAAGGGCGAGCAGCGCGTGCAGGCGGTGGCCGGAAGCACTTCGTCGTGCGACATCAAGTTGTCGCGTGGCCTCGAACTGCACGGGCGCGTCGTCGACGAGCAGGGTCCCGTCAGCAAGGCCATGCTCGAGTTCACGAGCTTTGGCTCGGGCCCTGGCTGGTGGAACTTCGCTTCCTCCGACGCCGAGGGTCGCTTCTCGGTGCCCAACTGCCCCGAGGGCAAGATGCTGTCCGTCAGCGTGCAGGTGCAAGGCTACGAAGGGCTGCAGCGCAAGGACATCGATCCGGCGCGCGGCCCCGTCGAGCTGCAGGTACGCAAGGCGCTGCCGGCGACGGTCAA
The DNA here is from genome assembly GCA_035649575.1 of Planctomycetota bacterium. GTDB lineage: Bacteria > Planctomycetota > UBA1135 > UBA1135 > UBA2386 > DASVAL01. The sequence goes on along the minus strand of DASRJH010000107.1, from coordinate 8,794 downwards.
GATCCGCGGCACGGTGCTCGGTCCGGACGGCCAGCCGCTGCCGAACGTGATGGTCGATGCCTACCGGCAGGGAGCGAGCACGCGCGACGGGTCGGGCACCGGGCCGACGGGTCCCGACGGCGTCTTCGAGCTCGGCCCGCTCGTGCCGGGCACGTGGGTCGTCACCGCGCGTTCGTCCGAGCACCCGAACTTCCGGAGCGAGCCGCGCGAACTCGCCGCCGACGCGACGTGGGACCTCGGGCAGGTGCAGATGGAAGTGGGCGGCAAGGCGACGGTGCAGGTCGAAGGCGACCGCACGGGCGTGTATCTCTCGATCCGCGACGAAGTCACGCAGGAGGGGTCGGCTCTCACGGACAACAACGGCACGCTCGTGTCCGCCATGCTCGCACCGGGTCCGCACCGGCTCATCGTCTCGGGCAAAAAGGTCGCCGCCCAGTCGCTACCGTTCGACGTGAAGGTGGGCGAAACCGCGACACTGAACGTGAAGCTCGCGCCCGGAGTGCGGCAGGGCTTCGAGATCGCTCCGCCCGTGCTCGACCCATTGCCGGGATGGGTCAGGCTGCACGTGTTTCGCGGCAACGACCACGTCGTGACGACCGTAGCCGAGCTGCGCAGGGGTGAGTCCGCGAGCTGCGAAGTGTGCATCTTGCCGGGCGACTACCGCGTGACGGTCGTCGCCGACAAGCGCGAGTTCGCGGCCGCGACGTTCACGGTCGGCACCGCGGAAGCCAAACCGCTGCGCCTCGAGCTGCGCTGACGGCGATCGAGCGCTATCGCGATAGACTGCGGCGCGAGGTCATCGCATGCGGTTCGCACTTCTCGTCGTCGCCTTCGTTACCGCCGCGCTCAGCGCGCAGGAGAAGCGCGAACCCGTGCGCGGCAGCGCGGTGCTCGACGGCAAGCCGTGGCCTGCGGCAACCGTGCACCTGCTGTCGCGGCCGCTGCCGCAGGACGAGCGCATCGGCACCGCCGACGAGCCTTCCGCGACGACGGACGAGAAGGGACGGTTCACGGTACAGCTGCTCGCGGGGCGGCAATACACGGCATGGGCGGTCGAGGAGCTCGGCGACAACCGCTACCGCGCGTCGCTCCCCGTCGAACGCGTGATCGCCGGACGCCCGCTCGAGCTGATCGCCGACGGGCCGCGCACGCGGTACGAACTATCGTTCCTGGGTCTCGACGAGTGGCGCGCGAAGGGCAAGGTGATTGCACGGGCGTTGTCGCGCACGGACCAGCGCTTCGTGTTCGAGACGACGCTGTCGGGCGACACGTGGCTGCTGCCGCCGATGCCGGGGCGAAGCGCCGGGCTCGAGGTCCTGTGCGACGGCTTGCCGTTCTTCCAATGGCCAGCCACCGTCGATCTGACCACGGCTCCAGCCAGACCGATGAAGCTGCCGAGCCCGCACGCGGTGCGGTTCAAGGTCGTCGACGCAGCGGGCAAGCCCGTGCCGGAAGCCGTGCTCGCGCTGCGCACGACCGACCTGCCGGAAGGAAGCCGTACTCACGAGTGGCCTCTGGCGACCACCGACAAGAACGGCGAAGCCGTGACGACGCTGCCGATCGCCGCGAACCAGACGCTGCAGTGGGTCAACTATGCGTTCTCGGTGCAGGCGCCGGGGTTCGTGCCGGTGGGCAACATCGCGCGCATGGACATCAAGGCGGATCACGACGGCTCCAAGGACCCGCCGGCGATGACGCTGCCACTGAAGCCGGGGGCAAAGCACGAGCTACGGCTGTCGCGAGGCGAACAACCGTTCGCAGCGCGCGTCGTCTGCAACACGCCGGGCGCCACCGTGGGCGACATGCCGAGCGCCTTCGGCGATTCGCTGCGTCACCTGGTGCCCGATGCCGGCGGGCGGCTCCAGGTGCTGCGGGTGCCCCACGAAGGCGTCATCGTCATCGGCACCGCGGACTCGCTGCACCGGCCCGTCGAGCTCGGCGCACCGCTGCATCCGATGGCCTTGCTCGGCGTGATCGCGGCCGGCGAGCAGCGCGAGAAGATCGCGTGGGATCTCGACGTGCTGCAGCCTCTCGAGCTGCACGTGTTGTCGCCGGACGGAACGCCGGTCGACGCGGCGCGCCTCGCGGTCCTCGTCGACCCGGGTCCTGGCAACGACCACGCTCGCCCTCGGCTTGGTTGCAAGCGCGCGTTGTCGGGACTCTGCACGGACCGCTCGGGCCGCATCGCAGCGCTGATCCCGGCCGATCAGCGAGTGACCGTCGCAGCGTGGACCGACGAAGGGTTCGCGGTCGCGGCCGATGTCACCGCGGCGCGCGACAAGACGCCGATCGTGATGCGGCTCGCGAAGGTGTCGACGGTGCCGGGCTGGGTCGTGGGCAAGGACGGCATGCCCGTCGCGTTCGGCGAGGTCGAGTGCTACGTGTTTGCCGGAAACGCCGCAACTGCGTCCTTGGCCGAGGCCATCAAGCTGCTCGAGGTGCCGACCAATGGGTACGGCATGTTCCTGATGCCGCTCTTCCCGGGACTGCAATACTCGATGCGAGGCGTCGCGACGCCGGCCGGCGACCACTACCTGACGAAGAGCTGGACCGTCGGCAAGGACGAGCCCGAAGAACTCGTGCTCGACCTGCGCAAGGCGCGCTGACGCTACTTGCGCGTCGCCAGCCGCTGCGCGCGGCGCTGCTTGCCGGCCTCGAACCGGCGCTTCTCTTCGGCGGTCTGCGGCACCACGGGCGACACGGCCCGCGGCTGCCTCGTCGCGGGATCGAGCGACACGAACGTCAGGTAGGCCGACGCGACGTGCTTGCGAGTGCCCGTCTGCCGATCCTCCTGCCAGACCTTCACGCCGACCTCCATCGACGTGCGACCGGTGAAGTTCACGGACGCGAGCAACACGACCACGGCCCCCACCGGCACCGGATTCAGGAAGTCGATCTGGTCGGCGCTCGCCGTCACGACCGGCGTGCGCGCGTGGCGTCCGGCGGCGACCGCTGCGCAGATGTCGATCCAGGCCATGACGCGCCCACCCATCGCGTTGCCGAGCGGGTTGCCATCATTCGGAAAGACGATCTCCGTCATCTCGACCTTGCTGTCGGCGACGGGTCGCGGGGAGGGCTGCGGTGCGGGTGCGGTCATGCGGAGACGGTTACGGTTCCCCGTGGCAGAAGCAAGGTCGCTACCGGTCCCGCCGCGCGTCGGCCTCGGCCGGCGCGGGCTTCAACACCAGCGGCTCGGTTCGCTCGAAGAGTTTCTGCACGCCTCGTGCCATCGGCCAGACGCCGAGATCCTCTTCGTTCTCCCGGAACGGAACGCGCCGGCTGAACCGACCCTGCTCCGTGGCGTGTCCGACCACTCGGCCCTGCGGGTCCTCGATCTGGTAGAACGGCAGCGGCCCGGTCGGATCGCGGATCTCGAGGTGCCGCACGAAACCGATCGCGGTCGGCCCTTCCCAGACCTGCCAGAGCCCGAGTTGGACCACCCGACGCGCCGCGGACGGCAACGGAGGTGGCGGTGGGTTACTGTGGCAGCCCAGACAAACGTAGCTTGCAGCCAGCAAGGTGCACAGGGTCGGCGATCTCATCTGTGGCCAAACCCAGGTTCTAGCCGCAGAATGCGTCGGCCGCCACCGTGCGGCAAACGACTCGCATGGCGTCGATGAAAGGCGTTCAGCTCACCGCCCCCGGCCAATACCGGCTGCGCACCGATCTGCCGGTGCCCGAACCGGGTCCGAAGGAAGTGCGGCTGCGCGTCGCCGCGTCCGGAATCTGCGGCACCGACGTGCACATCTGTCGCGGTGATCCGTCGATGAACTCGCTGATCAAGCCGCCGGTCACGCTCGGCCACGAGTTCTGCGGCTACGTGGACAAGCTCGGCGCAGGCGTCGACGAGACGAAGCTGCCGCTCGGCACCTACGTGAGCGCGGAGATGCACGAGATCTGCGGCGAGTGCCCGGCGTGTCGGAGCGGCGCGTTCCACGCGTGCGCGCTGGCTCGCATCCGCGGCATCAACCTGAACGGCGCGTTCGCCGAGTTCGTCGTGGTGTCGGCCGGCAACGTCGTCAAGCTGCCGAAAGACCTGCCGATCGAGGTCGCGGCGATCCTCGACCCGCTCGGCAACGCCGTGCACACGGCGCTCAAGGTGCCGGTCAAGGACCGCACGGTCGCGATCGTCGGCTTCGGACCGATCGGCGCCATGTGCGGCGAGGTCACGACGTTCGTCGGTGCGAGCCACGTGTTCGTGATCGACGTCGCCGACCACGCGCTCACGCGAGCCCGCGAATGGGTGAAGCGCCGCGGCCTGAAGGACCGCGTGACCGTCGTAGACGGGCGCGGCACACCCGTCGAGACCGTGGTCGACGCGACGCGTGGCGGCGTCGACGTGGCGCTCGAGATCTCGGGCCACCCGACCGGCATCAACAACGCGATCGCGATGACGCGCGCCGCGGGCCACGTCGTGAACCTCGGCCTGCCCAAGGGCGACACCGTCGGCATCGAGAGATTCAGCAAGAACTTCATCTTCAAAGGCCTGACGATGCACGCCGTGATCGGCCGCGAGATGTTCCGCACCTGGGAACAGATGCTCGACCTGCTGCGTCAGGGAATGGACATCTCGCATCTGGTGACCGCCGAGATGCCGCTCGAGCAATTCGGCGTCGGCCTCGAACGCTTCGGCAGAGGCCAGGAGCAGAAGGTCGTGCTCTACCCGAACGACCGCCGCTGATCCGCACAAGCCATGTTCGAACAAGACCGCGCCCGCTTCCAAAAGGAACTCGACGAGATCCGCGCCGCCGGCCTCTGGAAGGAGGAACGCATCCTGCAGAGCCCGCAAGGCGCTCTGATCACCGTGAACGGCAAGCAGGTGTTGTGCCTGTGCGCCAACAACTACCTCGGTCTCGCGAACGACGACGGTCTGCGCAACGCCGCGAAGGCCATGGTCGACACGTGCGGCCTCGGCCTCGCGAGCGTGCGTTTCATCTGCGGCACGCAGGATGCGCACAAGACGCTCGAGAAGAAGGTCTCGGCGTTCCTCGGCACCGAGGACACGATCCTCTACGGCTCGTGCTTCGACGCGAACGGCGGTCTGTTCGAGACGCTGATGGGCGAAGAGGACGCAATCATCAGCGACAGCCTGAACCACGCTTCGATCATCGACGGCGTCCGGCTCAGCAAGGCGAACCGCTTGCGCTACGAGAACGGCGACATGCAGCAGCTCGAACAGCACTTGAAGACCGCGTCGAGCGCGCGCAGCCGCATGATCGTGACCGACGGCGTGTTCTCGATGGACGGCTACGTCGCCAAGCTGCCCGAGATCTGCGCGCTCGCCGAGCAGTACAGGTCGATGGTCGTGGTCGACGACAGCCACGCGACCGGCTTCTTCGGACCGACCGGACGCGGCACGGCCGAGTATCACGGCGTGCAGAAGCGGATCGACGTGACGACGAGCACGTTCGGCAAGGCGCTCGGCGGCGCGGCGGGCGGCTTCACTTCGGGCAGGAAGGAGATCATCGACCTGCTGCGCAATCGCAGCCGTCCCTACCTGTTCTCGAACACGCTGGCGCCCTCGATCGTGGGTGCGACGATCGCGTGCATCGACCGCCTCTCGAAGACGACCGCGCTGCGCGACAAGCTCGCGAGGAACACGAAGTTCTTCCGCGAGCTCATGACGAAGGCCGGGTTCACGATCGTGCCCGGCGAACACCCGATCTGCCCGATCATGCTCGGCGACGCGAAGCTGGCCGTCGACATGGCAGCGCGCCTGCTGCAGGAAGGCGTCTACGTGATCGGCTTCAGCTACCCGGTCGTGCCGAAGGGCAAGGCGCGGATCCGCGTGCAAATCAGCGCTGCGCACGAGATCCCGCAGCTCGAGACCGCCGTGGCCGCGTTCGCCAAGGTCGGCAGGCAGCTCGGCGTGATCAAGTGAAGCTCGAACTCGACAAGCTGCGCCGATCCGGCGTCATCTCCGCGACCGCACTCGCGCATGGCCGGAAGATGATCGTGCCGGGCGCCAGGCTCGAGGACATCCAGCGCGCCGTCGAGACCGTGATCCGCGACATGGGTGGGTCGCCGGCCTTCCCGGCCCAGACGTCGCGCAACCACATAGCGGCGCACTACTGTTCGCCGCCCGGCGATCCGACGACGATCCAGCCAGGCGACATCGTCAAGCTCGACTGCGGCACGCACGTCGACGGCTACGTGACGGACAACGCGACGACCGTGGACCTGCGCGACGGCGAGAACTCGCTGTTGCTCGCGGCGAGCCGCATGGCGCTCGAGAACGCGATCGCCGTCATGGGGCCCGGCACGTCGCTGACCGAGGTCGGCCGGCAGGTCGAGGACACGATCCAATCGCTGGGCTTCAAGCCGGTGCGCAACCTCTGCGGCCACGGCGTGGCGCGCTTCACGATCCACTGCGCGCCGTCGGTGCCCAACTACCCCGACACCAAGGCCGCCCGCCTGCGGCCCAACATGACGATCGCCTGCGAGCCGTTCGCGAGCGACGGCAAGGGCATGATCGACGTCGACGGCAAGTCCGAGGTGTTCATGCTGAAGCGGGACACGCGGCTCAAGGACAACCTTCCGGCCGAGCTCGGCCGCGCGATGGAGACGACCCAGGGGCTGCCGTTCGCGCGGCGCGACCTCGTGCGCTGGCTCGGCTCGCTGCAGAAGGGAGAGGATGCCCTCAAGCTCCTGCTGAAGAAGGATCTGCTCGACGAATACCCGCCGCTCTGCGAGCGGCCCGGCGTCCGCATCGCGCAGTTCGAGCACACGATCTTCATCCACGAGACCGGCGCCGAGGTGATCACCCGGCTGCCGGCCTGAGCCCGGGCGCGATTCCTGCGCACGGATCGCCGCGAGACTGCATGATGCACGCCCCCCGGAGGTATCCATGCATCCGCTCAACGCCTGTTCCCTCTTCGCCTGTCTCGTCGCGCTGGTTCCACTGCCCCTTCGAGAACTGTCAGCGCAAGAGCCCACGCCCCCCACCGCCAAGAAGACCACGGACCGGCTCGACCTCGATCTCTTGCTCGAGTGGGAGAACGTCTCGAGTCCGCGGCTCTCGCGCGACGGCTCGCAGATCGTCTACACGCGGCAGTGGACGAACCAGGTCGAGGACCGCATGCAGAGCGAGCTCTGGATCATGCAGAGCGACGGTTCGCGCCAGCGATTCCTGCAGAAGGGCAGCGGCGCCGAATGGTCGCCCGACGGCACGCGGATCTGCTACACGGCCGACGGCGAACCGAAGGGCAGCCAGGTCTTCGTGCTCTGGCTCGCGACGCGCGAGGCCACGCAGCTGACGCACTGCAACGAGACGCCGAGCAACCTGCGCTGGTCCCCCGATGGCAAACGCATCGCGTTCCAGATGCAGGTGCCCGAGAAGGACGGCTTCCCGATCGCGATGCCGAAGGCACCCAAGGGCGCGAAGTGGGCCGAAGAACCGAAGATCATCACGCGTCTCGCCTACCGCCGCGACCAGCAGGGGTACCGCCCCGCCGGCTACAGCCACCTCTTCGTCGTCGACGAGCAGGGCGGCACGCCGCGCCAGGTCACGAAAGGCGACTTCGACCACACGAATCCGCAGTGGACCGCCGACGGCAAGGAGCTCGTCTTCTCCGGGCTGCGCACGGCGGATGCCGACTGGGAGGTCGAGGAGTCCGAGATCTACGCGGTCGAAGTCGACGGCGCCTGCACCGTGCGCCAGCTGACCGAGCGCCGCGGCCCCGACTCATCGCCGATGCCTTCGCCCGACGGCCGATTCATCGCGTTCACGAGCCGTGACAAGGACAAAGACACCTACAGCATCGCACCGCTCTGGCTCATGGCGAACGACGGCAGCGGCAAGCGCGCGCTCACGGCCGATCTCGACCGCCAGCCGCAGAACCTGCAATGGGACTTCCAGAGCAAGCAGATCTACTTCACGATCGAAGACCAGGGCTCGGTGCAACTCTGCAGCGCGACGCTCGACGGCGCCGTCACGCGACTCACGAACGGCGCGCAGTGGTTCCAACTCGGTTCGGTCGCCCTGGACGGCACGATCGTCGGCACGCGATCGACGCCGCACGAACCCGGCACCATCGTCGCGCTGGGCACGCGCCAGAGCACGGCCGGTCTCACCGCCGTGCACGACGACGTGCTGCACGGCCGCAAGCTCGGTGAAGTCGAAGAGCTCTGGTGGAAGGGCCCCGACGACATGCGCATCCAGGGCTGGCTCGTGAAGCCACCCGACTTCGACCCGCAGAAGCGCTACGCGCTGATCCTGCAGATCCACGGCGGCCCGCACGCGATGTATGGCGCGAACTTCGACTTCGAACGGCACAATCACGCCGCGCACGGTTACCTCGTGCTCTACACGAACCCGCGCGGCAGCACCGGCTACGGCAAGGCCTTCGGCAACGCGATCGACAACGCCTACCCGGGCAAGGACTACGACGACCTGATGGCGGGCGTCGACGCAGTCATCCAGAAGGGCTGTGTCGACACCGACAACCTGTTCGTCTACGGCGGCAGCGGCGGCGGCGTGCTGACGTGCTGGATCGTCGGGTCGACGAACCGGTTCCGCGCCGCGGTGTCGATGTTCCCCGTGACGAACTGGATCAGCTTCGTGGGCACCACCGACGGGCCCTACTGGTACACGAACTTCGAGCAGCTGCCGTGGCAGAGCATCGAGGAACACTGGCGCCGCTCGCCGCTGCGCCTCGTCGGCAACGTGACGACACCGACGATGCTGATCTGCGGGGAGCTGGACCTGCGCACGCCGATGGCGCAGACCGAGGAGTACTATCAGGCGCTGAAACTGCGCAAGGTGGACACCGCGCTCGTGCGCATCCAGGACGAG
>DASRJH010000106.1:0-6621 GCA_035649575.1 Planctomycetota bacterium | reverse complement strand
CGCGAGACCACGGTGCCAGCGGCAGGCACCCACCACACCGCAGCGAGCGCGAGCGGGATCGCGGCGGCGCCGATCTCCTTCGCGCACAGCGCGGCGAACACACACGCCGCCGCGGCCCACGGCAGGCCGCGTGCACCGGCGTCGCGCCAGCGAACGGCCGCGAGCATCGCCTGCAGCGCGCACGCGACCCACAGTGGATCGTTGATCGCCGCGCACCAGGCGACGCTCTCGACCTGCGCCGGATGCAAGGCGAACAGCAGCGCCGTCCACGCCGCGGCGGTGCCCGGCACGAAGCGCGCGGCCAGCGCGCGCACGGCGAGCGTGTTCGCGACGTGCAGAAGGAGCGAGAGCAGATGCACGCCGGTGGCTCCACCGATCGTGTTGCCGAGCCACAGCGCGAGCATCGTCAGAGGCCGCCAGTAGCCACCTTCGGCACCGAACATCGGCCGCACGAGCAGCGCGCCGAAGTCGCCCGTCTGCACGGCCGGGTTGTGCGCGAGCAGCCGCAGGTCGTCGGCGACGTAGGTGCCGAGCAGCGCGGGCCAGAAGGTGAACAGAACGGCGCCGGCGAACTCGAGCCGGAAGGTAGCGGAGCGCTCCCCGCGGACGCGCGGGTCCGCCGTCACGCCCACAGCACGAGACCTCGGGCTGCGTCGTGGCTACGGTTGCCCGGCTCGACAGCGCGCATATCGTGCCGATGGTACGCCGCGCGATCGACGCGGCAACGGCCGGCTGCGCTCGCAGCCGCCGTTCATTACTTTCCCATCGCCGCGGGGCGGACGAACACGGAACATTCCCGCGAACCCGCTGGGTTTCACCACGGCGTCGAGTTCGGGTGTCCGCCGCGCGGGGCCGGACGAATCTCGAGCGCGCGTTCGACCGCCGCTCTCGCAGTGGCTATTGCTCGTCGCTCGATGCTCGTCCGGATCGCCGTTGCCGCGGTCGTGCTCGCCCTGATCGGCCTGATCCACGCGACCGCGTTCGTGTGGTGGCCGGCAGGGTCGTGGACCGTGCAGACGGTCGTCCTCGCGCGGCCGTTCCCGTCCGACGGCGGATTGGCGTGGCAGGCGCAGGTGCCGGCGGCGGTCCCATCCGACGCCGACGAGCCGGGCGTCTCCCGGCTGCGCGTGCTCGAGAACCAGGTCGCGCTCGGTCCCGCGCACACGCTGCACGCGACGATCCGGGAACGCGGTGGCGGCGCGTTCTCGCACGGGCGCGACGCGCTGCGGTTCTCGACCAGCGACGGCTCCGACCCGAACACGAACGGGCGCACGTACATGGCCGAGCTGGCCCGGCCGGTGCCGCCGTGGCCGCACCTGCTGCTGCTGCTGCTCGACTTCACCTTCGCCCTGGGGCTCGCGTTGTGGGTTCTCACGCGGCCCGGCCGCTGGCGGCGGCTGCGGCTGGCGGCGCGACCACTGGTCGTGTTCGCCGCGATCGCGATCGTCGTCGACCTGCTCGCCGGCGTTTTGTTCCGTCACCGGCTGGGCGACGCCTCCGAGGCGCTTGTCGCACTCGCGCGTGCGGCGCTGGACGGCGACTCCGACCGCTCGTTCCACGGCGAGTCGGTGCAATACGCCGAGCACCACTACCTGAACTACGTGCTCAATCCCGACTTCGCCAGCGGCGTCGCGCGCCAGTTCGAACGCACATACCGGATCCGTCGCACGGAGCCGCTGCGGCCTCGTCCGCAAGTCCGCTTCCGCGTGCTCGCGCTCGGCGGCAGCACGACCTACGGCGAGCAGCTCGCGAACGAACAGGACACGTGGGTCGCGACGCTCGAACGGCAGCTGCGCGCCGAGCTCGGTCCCGACGTCGACGTGGTCAACGGCGGCGTCGGCGGCTACACGCTGCTCGAGAACACGATCCACTACGTGACGTTGCTGTCGGCGCTCGAGCCGGACCTCGTGCTATTGTATGTCGGCATCAACGACGTGCATCCGAGGCTGTTCGGCGACCTGGCCCGCGATTACTCGAACTACCGTGTGCCGTGGCGCAGCGCCGGCTCGGTGCTGCCCGTCGCGGTGTCGTGGCTGCGTTGGTCCGGCGGCTACCGGCTCTGGTATCTGCATCGGTACGTGGAACCGCTGCGGCGCAACGGTATCGGCGGCCTCACCGCGCGCCCCTACCCCGACGCCGCGGCGTGGGCGGCGGCGCTCGCTCGCAACGGCGCCGGCGTCTACCGCGACCACCTGCGAACGCTCGTGCGGCTCGTGCGCAGCCAGGGCCGCCAGGTCGCCGTGATGCCGCAGCACTTCGTCGTGAGCAAGCCGAGCGACGCGACGTTCCGCCTCGGCGTCGACGAGCACAACCGCGTGAACGCGGACGTCGCGCGCGAGCTCGGCGTGCCGTTCGCCGCGAGCCTGCTCGAGGCGGGTGCGTTCACCGCCGACGACACGTTGGACCACTGCCATTTCAACGAACGCGGCAGCCGGCGCATGGCCGAGCTCGTCGCGGCGTTCCTGCGCGCGAACACTCTGCTGCCGCGGTGAGCGGCCGATCAGGTGCGTATCACCTTCAGCGACGCAATGGAGCAGTTCGCCGTGCATGTGCAGCACGTCGCTGCCGGAGGTTCAGCGCGACGGCAACGTCCCGTCGCGGCGCAGCAGCTCGCGCAGCGCCATCGGCAGCGTCACCATGCCGAAGCCGAGCGCGGTGAGCATCACGATCGCCGGCACATCGTACGACCTCACCATTCCCATCCGCAGCGCGTATGTCGCCAGCGCCGTCCCGCCCAGCAGCATCGTCATCCAACCGCCGCCGAACCAAAGCACCCGCCACAACATCGGTTGCTGCAGGCGCTGCCAGATCCACGCCGAGAACCCGCCGTGTTCGCGCGCCAGCGCCCGCAGCAGTTCGGAGCGCGTGCCGGCATCGAGGTTGGGGTCGCGCAGTGCTTCCGCCAGCAGATCGAGCCGCCGCGTGCGGAAGTCGTCGCGGCGTTTGTGGCGCGTCGACAGCAACACGAAGAACGCGATGACGCAGCAGGCGGCGCTGCAGATCAGGGCGAGCTCACGGCCGTTCATCCTTCACCTCGCTGCGGTTGGCGTCGTGCGTCGAGCTCGCGCAGCGCGAACGGGTAGGTGACGAAGCCGAAGCCGGCGAGCGTGACGATCATGCCGGCCACCGTCATGCCACGCGGACCGCCGTTCTCGCCGGCGATCCACAGGCCGATGCCGACGAACAGACCGAGCCAGCCGATGGCCAGCACCAGTGCCATGAACTTGCTGCCCGCCGGTCGCGGCCGATGCCCGGTCAGCTGGTAGGTCAACGACTCGATCGTCGGCCGATCGATGCTCGGGTTCTTCAGCGCTTCCTCCAGCAGGCGCACGTGGTCGGCCCGGGCCTGCGCGCGGTGGTCGAGCACGACCTTCAGCAGCACGAACACGAAGATGGGGATCAGGATGAGCATCAATTCCATGGCCAGGATCCTGCGCGAAACGCGCGGCTACGGTAGCCCCCGCATTCTATTGCGGAGCTCTCCCGAAGTGGTCGCCCATCATCGCCGCCACAAGGCTCAGCCGGTCTTCGCGAACGCGGGGACCTGGGCGATGAACTGCAGCTCGGGATCGGGGTGGTCGCTGGTGCGCAGCAGCGTCCCCAGCGACGGCACGGCCTTGCCGCGGAACGTCTCGGCGCCGTTGACCGTCACGACCACCTCGCGCGCCAGGTCCAAGACGCGCGCGTCGAGCAGCACGTGGAGCCCGGTAGTCGGCTTGTCGCAGGTGATCACGACCGTGTTGGCCTTGCGATCGAGATCGGCGACGACGATCGCGTTCGCCACCGGCGAGTCCCAGTACAGCCAGTGGAACTGCCGCTTCCACGCCAATACCGGCTGCCAGACGATGCGGTCGGGCACGGCGGTGCGCGTTCGCTTCACGACCTTGTCGAGCTGTGCTTCGTAGCCACCCGGCGGTTCGGCGTGGCCGCGGCCGTTCACTTCCCAATACGTGTGCTCGAAGCCGCCCCACTTCTTCGCCGCTTCCGCGAGCAACTTCGCGGCGACCTGGTTCGGTTCGGGCGGCACCTGCACGTCGTCGAGGCTCTGGTAGATCGACACGAACACGTTGCGCAGCGACGGGATCACGCCCTCCTTCACGTCGATGATCGGTCCGTCAGCGGCCGTGCGGACCGGCGTCGGCGCGCCGGCGCTCGGCGCGATCGCGGCGACACGGTCGGCGTGGTGGCCGCCGAGCGTCCAGCTGCCGTAGCCACCCATCGAGTGGCCGACGAAGAACACCTTGTCGGGGTCGACCTTCCAGGTGCGCAGCGCGGCATCGAGCAGGTCGAGCACGAACTCCTCGGTCCCGGAGTCGGTCCAACCGTGCTCGGTCTTCTCGAGCACCTCGGGAGCGATCATCAACAGCCCGAGCTTCGCGAGCGTGCCTTCGTAGGCGCCCGCTGCCGAGCCCGCATCGCCGGCGCCGGCGCCGCCGCCGTGCATGTTGATCGCCAGGCCCTTCGGCTTCTTGTTCTCGCCGCCGACGATGTAGCGGCCGCGCGCGGCGGTCTTCTTCTTCTTGTCCTCGGGCCAGAACCAGTTGTCGCCCGCCTTCTCGAGCTTCTTGCCTTTGCCCCACGCCTTCTGGATCTTGCCCTGCCACGCCGTCGTCTGCGCCGCGTCGAGCGGCGGCACGGCGGCGAGCTTGTCGAGGATGCTGGCGCGTTCGGTGTGGCCCTCGCTCGTCTTGTCGTCGGCGGCGAAGAACTTCGCGATCAGCGCGTCGATTTCCGCGGGGGGCGGCGGCTTCTGCTGGGCGACGGCGAAGGCGGTGAACGGAACGGCGGCGGCGAGGCGGAGGAAAGGGTGCATGGACTTGTCCTGGTCGCGGGATGCTAGCGCCGGCAGCTCCGCGCCGGCTGGCGGGACGAACCTGGGGCAGAGGAATACTCGATGCAGTTCCTGGTTGATCGCGACTTCCGAACCCGCTTCGAGTGCCTGCAGGAGCGCAGATCTGAGCGCCCGTGATCGGCGCCTTGCCACCGCCGTCGCCGTGCGTCGAAAACCACTGTGGGTGACCGCGAAGCTGCGTCAGTGCTCGAGCTCGAGCCCGCCGAACCGCCCGGGATTGGACAGCAGCCGCATCGAGGCGGTGGCGAGTCAAAGTGGCTGCACGGCGCCGACTGCGATGACGAAAATCTGCAGCTGATCGCAGTCGACGAAGCAGCGATCGAAGCCGCGTGCGCACTCGGGCACAGGAACGTCGTAGACGTGCTGGCCTATCGCGCGCCGCAGGTATGACAGCAATCCGCCGTCGGCCGGCGGGCGCCCGAGATCGACAACGCCTGGCAGCTCGATGCTGCCGAGCTCGCGTTCGCCGGCGAGGAACGTGAGGCGGTACTTCGTCCACGGCGAGAGCGAGATGCGCAGCGTCGCTGCAGCCACGGGGCCGTCGAAGTCGATGCGCAGGCCGCCTGCCCCGACGACCATCGCCTGCGGGTCGTCGAACCAGAACTCGCCGTCGCGCGCATCGCGCGGCAGCTCGCTCTGGCGCACCGCGCGGCGTGGCGGGTTGTGGTATTCGTCGGCGACGAAGCGCGCGATGTCGTCTGCGTGCGCGCCGGTCCACAGCCGCCACAGCGCGGCGAGCCGCTCGTGTTGCCAGAGCGGCGCCCGCATCACGAGGCGCAGGTCGCTGTAGAAGGCGCGCAGTCCCGGATGCGCGAGGCGGTCCTCGCCCGACGCGAGCGACTCGAGGTAGCCGTCGGGCACGAGGCGCGTGAAATGGCCGATGCGCCATTCGCCGGGCTTCCACACCGGCAGCCGCATCAGCAGCGGGTCGACGATCCAGCAGTCGACGAAGTGGAACAGCTCGCCGGCCGCGAACGCACAGCGACCCACGGCATCCCACTTCATGACGATCGGCGCCGTGCGCCCATCGGCGCGCAGCCGCCGCGAGCCATGGCCGGGCTCCGTTACATCGAGGCTCGGACTGAACAGGCCAGAGTTGACGTAGTAGAAGCGCCGTTCGTCGATGATGCCGTGCGCGAGCGGAGGCTCGGTGTCCTGCGCGGGTGCGTGCAACCAGTCGGGAGCGCCCGGCGCGAACGCGAGTCCGAGCGCAGCCGCGGTCGCTGCGAACGACCACCGTGGCGCGAGCCGTGCGAACGCGCGCGCAAGCACCGCCACTGCGACGACGAACGGCGGTACGAAGAAACGACCCGCCATGAAGTCGCCGCCGACGCGCAGTACGTAGACGCAGTACAACAGGATGCCCAGGGCGAGCAGGCGCGCGCGCAGGTCGCGCCACGCTGCGCCGACGACCACGCCGGCGACGATCGTCGCGAGCGTCAGCGGGTCGTGGCGCAGCGAGAACTCGAAGTAGAAGGCGCCCTGCACGAGCAGCTCACTCGCTGCGACTCCGTTGTCGAACGCCTTCGCGTAGGCGGTGATCGGGAACGGCGACCCGTAGTAGAGCGCCGCGAACGCGCTCCACGCGCCGAGCGGCAGCAGGCCCGCGGCAGCGGCGAGCACCGCGCGCACGCGGCGTTCGCCGCGCAGGTTGGCGAGCAGCACCGGGCCCGCCAGCACGAGCAGGTCGAGCCGCGTCAAGCCGAGCAGCGCACACGACGTCGCGACGGCGAACGGGCGCGCGCCGCCGGGCGGTGTGCGCGCGTCGA
>DASRJH010000105.1:0-5263 GCA_035649575.1 Planctomycetota bacterium | reverse complement strand
GCCGCCTGGCCAAAGTCGACATGCTCGCCTACCTCGCTGACGTCCTCGTGCGTGTTGCCACGCACCCTGCGAGCAGGATCGACGAGTTGCTTCCCGCCAACTGGGCCGCGAACTTCGCTTCGCCGGCCGGCGCGCCAGTGCTCGCGTAGCGCGCCGCCGAGTTCCTCACGTCAGGCAGCCCGGGAGCCCGGGATACGCCGTCGGACGCTTACGATGATCGCTGCCAGTTCGGGATCCTCTGTTCGCACCGCAGCGAGGCCACCGAGGTCGAAGTGACCTCGCAACGTCGTGGGGCCGCGCCAGGGCTGGTTGCCGTGGTGGAACAGCACCGGAATGATCGGCGGCAGCCCGTCGTCGTCCGGGTGTTCGTCGGCCCACTTCGCCCAGATGTTCAGCGAGTACCGCAGCTCCTGCACCACGAGGCCGCGGTATTCCCCCGATTTGTGCTCGGGCAGCAGGAACAGCAGGACATCGAGATCGCGCAGTCGCACCGAGAACAGATGGTCGGGGAAGTGGTTCCTCAGCTCGTCGTCGGTGATCTTGCTGGTCAACTCGGTCAGTGTGCTCCATTCGATCGCCGCCGTGAGTGCCGGGGGCAATGCACAGCGGAACATCGCCTCGGCATTGGCCGGATCGGCGAACGTGCGGTGGAACAGGCTGTCGTGATGGGATGCCACTGCGGTAGTGGCATGCGGAGGCGCAATTCTCGCGTGAAATCGCGCCCGACTGACGGCGGCGGCGGCGTTCCTGCTTTGTGGGGTCCTGGCGCACGGGTAGGTCATCACAGACTGAGCATCACCCCTGCACTTCGGCGGCTACGGCCGACTGCTGCCGAACGTGAAGCGGCGCGAGGCAAACTCCTGCACGCGCCGAGCCTTCACCACGACGCCTTCCGCGCGCAGCGCTCGGACCTGGGCCCGGACCGAACGGGCCGCGAGGCGGCCGCCGGCCGCGACGACGCGCCACCAGGGCACGCCATCGTCGTCGATCGCCGCCATCGCGAACCCGACCTGACGCGCGACGTTGCGGCTGCCGAGCGCTTCGGCCACATCGCCGTACGTCGTCACGCGACCGGCCGGCACCTGCTTCACGAGCGCCTGCACCTTGCCGTGGAAACCCGGGCCGACGATGCGGTGTGGACCGTGTCGCGCGGGGTCGTAGGGCATCGGCGCCGTCTCACTGCATGCGCGCCACGTAGGCTTCGATGCGCGCCAGGAAGTCCCGCGCCAGAGTCGGGCCTTCGAGCGTGCCGACCTGCACACCGTCCTCGTAGACCGGCGCGCGCGGCGCCTCACCGGTGCCCGGCAGCGAGATGCCGAGGTGCGCGGCTTTGCTCTCGCCGGGTCCGTTCACGACGCAGCCCATCACGGCGACCTGCAGCGACGCGGCCTGCGGCTTCGTCTTCTTCCACTCCGGCATGCGCGCGTGCAGGAACTTCTCGACCTGCTGGCTCAGCTCCTGGAAGTAGCTCGACGTCGTGCGACCGCACCCAGGGCAAGCCGTGACCTGCGGCAGGAACGGCCGGATGTCGAGCGCCTGCAGGATCTGCTGTGCTATGCGCACCTCCTGCGTGCGCGAGGTCCCTGGTTCGGGCGTCAGCGAGACGCGGATCGTGTCGCCGATGCCCTGCTGCAGCAAGAGGCCGAGCCCGGCCGTCGAACCGACGATGCCCTTCATGCCCATACCGGCTTCCGTGAGGCCGAGGTGCAACGCGTGGTCGGTGCGATCGGCGAGTGCTGTGTAGACGCGCACGAGCTCCTGCACCCTGCTGATCTTGCAGCTCAGCATGATCTGGTCGCGGCGCAGGCCGAGCTCTTCGCCAGCTGCCGCCGAACGCAGCGCACTCTGCACCATCGCTTCGAGGAACACGGTCGTCGCGTCCTGCGGCAGCGACGACTTCGCGTTCGCCTCCATGAGCTCGCTGAGCAGCTCCTGATCGAGCGAACCGGCGTTGACGCCGATGCGCACGGGTTTCCTGTACTCGACCGCGCAGGCGACCATCGTCGCGAAGTTCTTGTCGTGGTTGCCGCCCTTGCCGACGTTGCCGGGGTTGATGCGATACTTGTCGAGGGCCTGAGCACAGCGCGGGAACTTGCGCAGCAGCACGTGGCCGTTGTAGTGGAAGTCGCCGATCAGCGGCACCGCGAGCCCCTGGTCCGAAAGACGCGCGCGGATCTCGGGCACGGCCGCCGCGGCTTCCTGGCTGTTGACCGTGATGCGCACGAGCTCGCTGCCGGCGAGGAACAGCTCCGCGACCTGCGCCGCGGTCGCAGCGGCGTCGGCCGTGTCGGAGTTCGTCATCGATTGCACGGCGACAGGGTTGTCGCCGCCGACGGTGGTAGCACCGATGCGAACCGGGATGGTCTTCCTGCGGACGGGCACGAACATGCGGGCGCCCACGATACCACTCGGGGTGCCGCGAGGCCTGCCGCCGTTGGTCTCCCCGGAACCGCCAGCTACGATGGAATGCATGGGAACGCGTTCTTGCTCGAGGATTGCGATCGCGGCCGTGGCCGCCGCATCTCTGCTGGCCGTTGTGCGCGCGCAGGGCCCGGCGCCGCTGGTCCGACCCGGAGCGCACTTCGTGGTGCATCTGCATCCCGGCGCGCTGCCGCCGGCGCTCGCAGGAAAACTCGCCGACGAGTCGCTCGCAGCTGCCGAGAGCGCCTGGGCCAAGGCCGCAGAATGGCTGTCGCTGCGCGAGCAGAAGCCGCCGGCCATTCACGTGTATGCCGAAGCCGCGGCGTATCGCGCGGTCGAGAAGCAACACGGTGGGGGCGGCGTGCCGATCGAGTCGATTGCGCGTCTCGAGGCGCAGGAAGCGCACGTGCTGTTGTGGCCGGCGTTGTCCGCGAAGGCGTTGGAGATCGTGGGGCTGCCGTCCTCGACGAGCCAGGCGATCGTGCAGCGCGCCGCGCAGCTGTCGGCGGCCCAGTTTGCGCCGCCCGCAGTGAAGGACCCGTGGCTCGCCGAGGTCTTCGGTTACGGCGTGCTCGAGAGCATGGTGAATCCCTCGCACAAGTTCGGGCTCGAGCCCGCCTACGACACGCGGCGTTCGTTCTACTTCCAGTTGCTCGAGGAACGCCAGCCGCCTCAGTTGAAGAGCATGGTGCTCGACTTCGAAGTGCCGGCCAAGCGCCGCGACTACGACGACGAAGAGGAGCGCAAGTGCACGATGGCGCAGATGATGGCGACCACGGGCGCGGGCTGGGCCAAGAAGCTGTTGGCCAAGACGACGCGCAAGGTCACCGCGCGCGTCGATACGCGGTTTGCCGCGATCGAGAACGTGCTCGGCAGCGATTGGGTCAAGACCGAGTCGCTCTTCAGCAAGCTGGGCGGGAACGTGAAGCCCATGTGGAAGGAGAACCTGCCGATGACGGCTCTGCGTGGCAATCGGCTCGTGATGGTCGGCAACGACGACCACACGGCGTCCTTCCATGCGGTGCAGCTGCCGAAGAAGGGCAGCGACTACACGCTGCGCGGCACGTTCGAGCTGCATCCGTGCGGTGACGACTCGTGCCGCCTGCAGCTCGACTGGGACGAGAAGAGCATGATCGGCGTCTTCTTCCGGCCCGGCAAGTTCCAGGTCAAGCGATGGGCGACCGGTGGCGACTGGGAGATGCTCAAGGAGGGCAACGCGCCGATCGTCGCGAAGCAGCCGTTCGAGGCGGCAGTCGAGGTCGGCAAGACGCAGGTGCGCGTCCTGGTCGGCGGAGCCGAGGTCGGCACGTGGCCATGCGGTGAGCGCGGCATGCACGGCCGCTGGCTGATGGCCGTGAACGACTGCGTCGTCTGGATCGAGAACCTGCGCATCGAGTATCCGACCGCGAAGAAGTGAAGGCGCGTGCACACGGGATCGCGTGGCACGCGCGTGCTACGGTCTCGCCGCGATGCCGATGCCCTCAGCTGCTGCGACGCCGGCGGATGCCGGTCTCTTCGAGCGTGGCCGCGGCAAAGTGTTGCTGTTTTGCTGGCTCGGCTGGGTCTTCGATTTCTACGACCTGATCCTGTTCAGCTTCTGCAAGCACGACATCGGCAGCGAGCTCGGGCTCGACGTCGCGGGGACCGTCGCGTGGATCGAAGGTTGGTCGCTGTTCGCGACCGCGGTCGGTGGGTTCGTGTTCGGCCGGTTCGCCGATCGGATCGGGCGCCGGCCCGCGATGGTGACGAGCATCGTCGTGTTCTCGGCGGGTGCGCTGCTGACCGGGTTTGCCTGCGGCTTCTGGTCGCTGCTGCTCGCGCGCGTCGTCACGGGGTTCGGCGTCGGCGGCGAATGGGGCATCGGTCACGCGGTCGTCGCGGAATACTGGTCGGGCCCGCAGCGCGACAGGGTGCACGGCATCCTGCAGGCGGGCAGCCCCGTCGCGATGGCGCTCGCGGCGGCGGTCGGTTGTTTCTTGGCACCGCTGCCCGAGGTCGGGTGGCGCGCCGTGTTCCTCGTCTCGTCGGCGCTCGGAGCACTCGGCTTGTGGGCACGCGCGGCGATGCCGGGGCCCGACCGGGCTGTGTCGGCCGCGGAACGGATGCCCGCGTGGTTGCTGTTCGGGCCGAGCTACCGCCGCGCGAGCTGCGTGCTGCTCGTCGTGTTGGTGCTGCACATGGCGGGGTTCTGGTGCGTCTACGCCGAGCTGCCCGGAGCGCTCGTGCGGTTGCACCACGTGTCGATGACGGAGGTCGGCTGGTTCCAGATCCAGGTGAACAGCGTGCACGTGGTCGCCGACGTGTTGTTCGGCTTCCTCGCGGCGCGGCTCGGGCGGATCCGCATGTTCGTCGGTTTCTGTCTCGTGTTCGCGCTCGGCCAGTGGCTCGTGCTGCAACGGCTCGACACCGCGGCTGCGGACTTCGGCGCGTTCACGTTCGCGGTCGCGGCGATGGGGGTCGGCGCAGGCACGTGGTCGTGTTTCGGGGCGCTGTTCGGGCAGCACTATCCGGTTGCCCTGCGCGCGACGGCCGCGGCCTCGTTCTATGCCCTCGCGCGCGCCGTGCAGCTGCCGGCCAAGCCCGCGATCGGCGGCGCGCTCGCGGCAGGTTCGTTCGCGCCGGCGCTGTGGGTCGGGATCGCTTGCGCTGTTCTGTCGGCAGCTGCAGTGTTGTGGTTGCCAAAGCGCAGCGAGATCGGCGAGGCCGTCGTGGATCGAGCCTGATTGCCCGAGCCGCGGCGGTAGCATGGCGCGACGATGTTGCGCGCGCTGTCCCTGGGTTGGCTCTCCGCGATGTCGCTGCCCAGCCTGGAGGCGCAGCAGGAGGCGCCGCGGGAGGCGAC
>DASRJH010000104.1:0-21888 GCA_035649575.1 Planctomycetota bacterium | reverse complement strand
AGCGGGTTCGAATCCCGCTTCGACCCGTGCCTAGAAGCACGTCGCTCCTTCCTTGGGAGCAACCAACGCGTGATAGCCGGTGTCGCGCGCCTTTGCCGTCGGCCAACCGCACTGACCGGGTTGGCACTGTTCCTCTCCACTCTGCACTGCACGTCTGCGCCGCTGTGTCCAGCGCGGCAATGACGCTTTCTCACCTGCCTGTGGCGCCTGCGACCAGGGCAGCGCGGCAAGCGTCGGCCAAGCACCGGCCTGCGGCGGAACGTGCGGTCCGTGGCGAGCCAGGACGGCACGGCGCGCGGCACCGGCGACTCACCTCGACCTCCACATCACTTCGACATTCCAAGCACCGTCGCGGGGCGACCCGCAAACCCCTCCGGCAGCGATCGGAACGGCGCCGCCGGAGTCATCCCGACTTCGTTCCAACATCACTCCTGACCTCCTCGGAGGATCCCATGATCCGCACCTACATCCGTCAGCACGAGCTCGGGCTCGTGTTCCGCCATGGCGACCTGCGGCGCGTCCTCGCGCCCGGTTCGTGGTTCGTTCCCGAGCGCTTCCTGCCCGGGACCACGATCCGGCGCGTCGACACGCTCGACACGCGCTTCAACCACCCTCAGCTCGACGTGCTCGTCCGCCAGCCGTCGCTGCGCGATCGGCTCGTCGTCGTCGACCTCGCCGAAGACGAGCGCGCGATCGTGTGGCGCGACGGCCGGCTGTTCGACTTCGTCGGCGCCGGGCGCTTCGCGTACTGGAACACGCCGTACACGCTGAAGGTCGAGACCTTCAGCGTCACGGACGTCGAGTTCCGACACGGCCAGCGCGACGCGGTGCTCGCGTTTCCGGGCGCCAAGTCGCAGCTGGCAGCGGTCGACGTCGAGCCGCACGAGCGCCTGCTCGTGCGGCGCGGCGGCGAACTGCTCGGCACGTACGGACCGGGGCGGAACGCGTTCTGGAGCCGCGGCGGGCTCGTCACCTGGAAGCCCGTCGATCTGCGCGAGCAGATCGCCGACGTCCAGGGTCAGGAGATCATGACCGCGGACAAGGTCACGCTGCGGCTCAACCTCGTCGTGTCGTGGCGCGTCACCGATCCGGTGCTCGCCACGAGCGTCGTCGACAACGTCGCCGGTGCGGTCTACCGCGAAGCGCAGCTTGCGCTGCGCGCCGCCGTGGGCGGCCGCGATCTCGACCGGCTGCTGGCCGACAAGGACCAGGTGGCCGCCGAGGTCCGTGCCGCGATCACCGCGCGCGCGGCCGAGTTCGGCACTGCAATCGCGGCGGTCGGCATCCGCGACGTCGTGCTGCCGGGCGAGATGAAGACGATCCTGAACCAGGTCATCGAGGCGCAGAAGCAGGCGGAAGCCAACCTGATCCGCCGTCGCGAGGAAACCGCGGCGGCCCGGAGCCAGGCGAACACCGCGAAGCTGCTCGCCGAGCACCCGATCCTGCTGCGCATGAAGGAGCTGGAGGCTCTCGAGGCGATCCTCGAGGGCAGCAAGTCGACCTTCGTGTTCGGCCCGGGCGACCTGGTCCAGCAGGTGAAGGGGCTCGTCGCCGGCAAGGACGAGCCGTAGCCGGCGGTGGGACGCGGCCTGCGCGCTCCCACCGCCGCTCGTCGCGCTCGCTAGACAGCAACTTCGCTTCCCGACGCCCCAAGCGCTACCCTTCAGTGCAGAAGGAAGCGTGCCAGCCCGGCGCGCATCTCGTCGAGAGACAAGGAGGAGTCATGAACCGTCGCTACTCGTCGCGCGCATTCGCCGCGTTGTTCACCATCGTCGCGTCCGCAATGGCGCAGGATCCGCTCGCCAACACCGTCGACACGATCCCTGCTGGCTACACGGGTATGAAGTTCGCCCTGAGTCACAGCTACCCGACATCGCCTCCACCGAACGAGCCGCAACCGTGGAAGCAGCACGACTTCAAGACGGCGCCGGTCGCCTACATGCAGGCTGTGCTCGTGTACTGCCTCGAAGGGCAGGAGGCCGCCGACTGGGTCGTGCAGAACAACGCCGCGCGCAAGTGGTACCACGCGCCAGGCCTTGCCCAAGGGCCAAACGGCCGCGAGTTCGTGCGCGGTCTCACACGCGAACGCACGTCGCGGCCGCGCGAGCTGCACGCGCTGCAGGCGACTGCGGTGCAGAACTGGGGAACCGGCTTCTTCAACCCGGTCGGCGCGTTCACGCTCGGCCAGGTCTGGGCCAGTTCCGGCAGCACCGATCCGGGCAAGGCGCAGTTCGCGGAAGGCACCGTCGCCTTCAAGATCCTGTTCACGCGCGCGCAGGTCGCCGAGGTGCCTTACCTGAGCCGCTCGCTGCGTTGGCAGGCGAACGTCAACCGCAATGGTCAGCCGATCCAGGTGAAGCTGCTGCAGATGGACATCGCGGTCAAGGACAGCCGCGCCGAGACCGGTTGGGTGTTCGGCACGTTCGTCTACCAGGACGCGAGCGGGTCCGGCAGCCCGTGGACCAGGATGGTGCCGGCGTGTCTGGCGTGGGGCAACGACCCTGCGCTGGACGAAGCCGCCTACCAGACGGGAACACGGCCGAGCCAATCGTGGATCGCGCCGACGTTGCTGAACGGGCCGAAGAAGCTGCCGCACTTCGGTTGGTTGGACCGCGCCAACGGGCCCGTCGACAATCCGCGCTCGGCGTGCATGTCGTGCCACATGACCTCGCAATGGCCGATGGGCGACATGCTGCCTGCGGCGAACGCACCGCCGGCGACGAAGCTGACCTTCTACCGCAACTTGAAGTATCCGACGCCGTTCACGGCCGGTCACAAGTCGCTCGACTTCTCGCTGCAGCTGGCGGTCGGCATCGGCAATTACCCCGGCACGCTCGACAACACGATCACGCCGCTCGAAGCACGGGCCGCGCGGGCGGCGACAGCACCGACGCCAGCATGGAACCCACGCGAAGGGTCTGCTGCCGACGCCGCCGAGGTTGCCAACGTCGGGCCCGGTCCCGACGACCCCGCGGATGCCGCCGACAGTGCCGCGGACGGCAGCCCGGCGGCGAGCACCAGTGGCATTCCCCCATGGTTGTTCATCACGGTGGGCATCGTCGCGCTGATCCTCGTGCTGTCGCTCGCGTTGCGCAAGAAACCATGAGCGCAGCGGCCGCGTTCCAGCGCGCGAACGGATCGACGCGCGGGCGTTCCGCGGACGGAGTACAGAGGATCGAGCAACGTGCAGTGCTGGCGGCAGCGGGCCGGGGCATGGCAGTTGCTCCTGCCGCGCATGCAAACCATGAAGAACAAGGTGGCCGTCGTCACCGGCGGCTCGACTGGCATCGGCTTCGCGACCGCGAAGCGTTTCCTCGACGAAGGCGCAAACGTCGTCATCACGGGCCGCACGCAGGCCTCGCTCGACGCGGCTCTGCGCGAGCTGAAGGCCCCCGACCACGTGCTCGGCGTGCGCGGCGACGTCGCGCGACTCACCGACCTCGACGCGCTGTTCACGGCCACAAAGCGCCGCTTCGACCGCATCGACGCACTGTTCGCGAACGCCGGCATCGCGCGGTTCGCCCCGCTGGAGGCGGTCGACGAGGCGTTCTTCGACGCGGTCTTCGACGTCAACGTGAAGGGCCTCTACTTCACGGTCCAGAAGGCGGTGCCGCTGATGTCCGCCGGCGGCACGATCGTGCTGAACGCCTCGGTCGCGGGCTCCTCCGGCATGGCGACGACGAGCGTCTACGGGGCGACGAAGGCGGCGGTGCGTTCGCTGGCGCGCACGCTGTCGAGCGAGCTCGGCCCTCGTGGCATCCGCGTCAACGCGGTGAGCCCAGGCCCGGTACGCACGCCGATCTTCGGCAAGATCGGCATGACCGAGGAAGGGATCGGCGCGTTCGAGCAGATGGTCGAGAAGCGCGTCACGCTCGCGCGCTTCGGCCGGCCGGAGGAGATCGCGGACGCCGTGCTGTTCCTGTCGAGCGACGCGTCGTCGTACGTAGTCGGCGCCGAGATCGTCGTCGACGGCGGGTTCCAGCAGAGCTGAACGCGCGACGACGGGGTCTGCCATGGGCGTCATCGATCAACGGACACCCACGAACCGATGCTGCGCGCTCGTTCATTCCCTCCTTGCCGTCACGGGCCCTTCACGCCCGCCGCGACCCAGATGGGTTTCGACTTCTCGCCATCGACCACGAGCAGGCGAACGGGCATGCCGACGATGACCGACTCACTGACTGCAGCAACCGCCGACTCGGTCGCTCGCTGCTCATTGACCAGCGCTACGCGCATGCCCACGCGCACTCCCTGGACCTCGGCAGGACCCGCCGCCCTCGACGGCAACCACCTCCAGCGTCGGCGTCGCCGCGTCGGACACGGCGCGCACTGAACAGCCGAGGTGCCCGGCTCGCTTCTCTTGCTGCACGAGACCGAGCGCCGCGTAGGCGAGTTGCCACCGGAGCGCGTCGTCGCGGCCCGTGGCGAGAGCACGACGGAAGCAGTGCGCCGCGACTGCCGCCTGGCCACCGCGCACCGCCGTCCTGAGCCTGTGCGCGCCAGCGGCTCGGCCTTCGATGCGGTCAGTCGCGCTCTCTCACCGCTGCGTGCGCGCGACGCGTTCGACCTGTTCGAGATATCTCGCGATCTCCTCGCGCGGCTTCACCTGCTGCGCGCGCCGCAGGAGCGGCAACGCCTCGCCACACCGCGACATCCCCACGAGCACCTGGGCGTGCCGCACCTTGGCTTCGACCTCGAACGCTTCGATGCTCGCCGCGCGTTCGTAGTAGAAGATCGCGCGGTCGGGCTGCCCCTTCTTGCCGTAGTGCTTGCCGAGCAGCAGGAGCGCTTCGCCGTCGAGCGGATCGAGCTTGACGATCTCCTCGAGCAAGGCCACCACCTCGGGCGTGCCGTCGCCCTCGGCCATCGAGAAGCGCGCTTCGAGCTTGAGCAGACGGCGTTGGTCGGCCGCATCGAGGTTCTTCGCCATCTTCTCGCGGATCGCCTGGGCGACGATACGCGCCTGCGGCAGCAGCCCACGCGCGGCGAGGCTCTCGGCGGCGCGCATCGGCCGCGCGATCGGCTGCCGGTCGTCCCGGGCGATGGCCCGCAAGTATGCGGGCGCCGCGAGGTGCGGCAGTCCTTCGGTGAGGTAGATGTCCGCGAGCGTGAACAGACTGTCGAGCGTCGCCTTGCCGAGGCGCTCGACGACTTCGAGGTTCTCGGCGGCCTTCAGCGGTTGCCTGAGCCCCATCAGCGCATGCGCCTGATACAGCCAGAACTCGGCCTTCTCGGGATAACGCGCGATCAGCACGTTCAGCAGGGCCGTCGCGTCTTCGAACTTCTGCTGCTTCAGCACACACTGCACGAGGCCGAGCCGCCACTGCGTGTTCTCGGGTTGCAGCAGCAGCGCGTTGCGGAACGCGGCCTCGGCCGGCTGGTAGTCCTGCTTCTGAGCGTGCGCGTAGCCGAGCAGCCCGTAGGCGTAGGCATCGCCGCCGCCGAGCTCGACGAACTTCGTGAAGCTGCGGATCGTCTCGTCGTGGTTGCCGAGCCTGCTGTGGATGAAGCCCAGGTTGCGCCACGCGCGGCGGAAGCTCGGGAACTTCGCGACCGCGAGACGGTGGTTCTCGAGCGATTCGGGCAGGCGATCCTGCTGGAACTGGATGCCGCCCAGCGTGAAGTCGAGCATCGCCGAGCTCTCGGCCGTGATGTGCTTCTTGAGCACCTCCTCGGCCTTCGCGAGTGCCTCGGCCATCATCGGGCGTACCTTCTCGAGCACGGCGACCTCGTCCTTCGTCACGCGCGGCTCGATCTCGGCGTTGATGCCGTAGCCGCCCACGAAACTGCGCTGGAACGCGGCGTCCTGCCAGATGCTGTCGACCTCGCCCTGCGCACGCAGGAGCTGCGTGGTGGTCAGCACGAAACCGAGTCGGAGGAGCTTCGAAACGAATGGATGGCCCATGATCCTCATGAGTTCGGAAAGCGGATCGAGACGCGCATCTTGCAGGGCACACGCTTGCCACCCTTGACGCCAGGCTCGAACCTCCATTGCTTGACCGCGTCGATGGCGGGTTTGTCGAACGCCGGGTGCGTCGACTTCTCGGCGCGTGGGTCGGCGACCTTGCCCGTGGCATCGACGACGAAGATCACGGAGACGACGCCCTCGACCTTCTTGCCGCGCATCTCCTTCGGGAAGATCGGCTCGGCCTGATACGCGGCACGCGGTTTCTGATCGAGGTCGGCAAGGCTGAACGCCTGGTCCATCGTCGCGTCGAGCGCGCCGCCCTTGCCGGTCCCGCCGATGCGGCCACCGGAGGCGAAGCTCAAAGCGCTCGCGAAGTCGCCGGCGCCGCCACCCTGGCCGAGCAGGGCATCGCCGATCGCCGAGAGACTCGCGGCGTCGAGCGCCGGCGTCGCGTCGGCGGCAGGCTGCTCGAGGTTGCGGATCACCTCTGCGGCGTCGGGCACGTCCTCGGGCTTCGTCTCGACCTCGGGTGGATCTTCGGGCGGCGGCTCCTCCTTCTTCGTGTCGTCCGCGACCTCGTCGAGCAGCTCGACCTCCTGCGCGTTCGCGTGGCTCGCCGCCGCTTCGGGCAGCAGCAAGCCGCCGAACAGCAGGAACGCGGCGTGCAACACGACCGCGCACAGGATGCCGAGGAAGGTCCTGCTCATGATCACTTCTTGTCGGTGTTGATGCCGACCTTGACGATGCCGATCTTGCGCACCTCGTCGAGCACCGCGACGAGGTTCTTCCAATCCGCGTTGGCGTCACCGTTGACGATGACCTTGGGATCCTTCGACGTGGCCTTGAACGTCTGCAGCTTCAACGGCAGCTGGGCCATCGCGATCTTCTCCTTGTTGTAGAAGACCTCGCCCTTGCCGTTGACGCTCAGCGTGACTGCCTTGTCGAGCTCCTTCTGGTCGCCGAGAGACGTGGCGCTCGCAGCGGCGGGCAGCGCCACCTGCACGCCCTGGTTCTTGCTCATCGAGAGCGACACCATGATGAAGGTCGCGAGAAGGAAGAAGATGATGTCGATCAGCGGAATGATCTCGATGCGCGCCCGCTTGATTCCCGCCCTGGCTGTGCCGTGCATGTTGTGTCCTCGTCAGACCCCCGCGACCGCGGCCTCGAACCCGTTGTCCGTGCCATTACTCGTTCCCGTGCCCGTGCCCGTGCCAATGCGGTTCGACGCCGGTGGCGCCGACCCCCGCGCTTGCATGAGCAACTCGAGCTGCGTGCCCGCGGACTCGATCTCGTGGCTCGCTTCGTCGAGCTTGCTGTTCAGGAAGTTGAACGGCAGCAGTGCCGTGATCGCGATGCCGAGGCCGAATGCCGTCGCGATGAGCGCTTCGGCGATGCCGCCCGTGATCGCGCCCGGAGCGCTGAGCTCGCCGCCGATCAGCGAGAACGAGCCCATCATGCCCGTCACGGTGCCGAGTAGTCCGAGCAGCGGGGCGAGAGTGATGACCGTGTCGAGGATCGGAAGGCCGCGCTTCCAGCGCTTGAGCTCCTGCGCCTGCGCGTAGAGCAGGGCGCTCGGCAGCGACTGTTCGCGGTGCGAGAGCGCGTACCCGAGCGCGCGCACGACGTAGAACTTGGCCTCCTTGCCGATGCGGATCGCGTTGTCGAGCCGGCCGCGTTGGACCTCGGCGAACAGCTGATCGAGCGCCTTGCGGTTGCGCTTCCTGCGCTCGTTGGCGAGGAAGAGCAGCCGCTCGAGCACGCAGCCGAGCGCCAGCACCGAAGCGACCAGCAAGGGCCACATGATGGGGCCGCCCTTCTCGAAGATGTGGATCAGGTTGGTCCGCTGGATCAGCGCCTTCAGCGCGCCGCCGCGCGACGGATCGAGCGGCATCGTGCCGGCCCCGCTCTGCACGAGCGACGAGAGGCCCTGCTGGATCTCGCCTTCGAGCGGGCGGATCAACGGCCGCGTCGATCCGGCCTGCGGCACCACGAGCCCAGCAGCGCCGGAGTCGGCGCGGAACAACGCCACGGGGCCGATCACCGCGAACTGGCCGTTGTGCACGTTGCCCTGCAGGTCGACGCCGATGCCCGGGAAGCGAAGGCCGCCGATGAGCTCGAACGCGCGCTTGATCGAGACGGAGACCAGATCGAGCTGGCGCGTGAACTTCTCCTCGCGCGACAGCGCGTTGTTCTCGACGGCTTCTTTGGCCAGGTCGATCGCCGTTCCGCAGTATTGCAGCTCGCTGATGTTGACCTTCGATTCGAGCTCGCGCGCATACTGGTCGAGCAGCGTGCTCGTGTAGGCGAGCTCGTCGTCGCGCGCCTTGGTCTCGGCCTTGAGGTTCGCGGCCTCGAGGTTGCCCTCGTCGACGAGGCGCGCAACGCGATCGTGTTCGCGCCGCAACCAGGTCAACTTCTCCTCGACCGCGGTCAGATCCTGCGCGAGCGGCAGCTTGTCGCTCTCGATCTGCGCGCGCAGCGCGCTGAGCTCCTCGATGCTCTTGCCGAGCTGCTGCTGCGCGGTGCTCGACAGCTGGGCCACCGTGTCGCCGGTGGTTGGTTGTTGTGCCTGGCCTGACTCTTGGGCCAGACCGCACGCGGCGAGGCAGACGACGGAGAGGACGGTGTGAAGGACGCTCATTGGATTACGACGGGAAGCGGCACGAACGCCGGTGTGTGCTTGCCCTGCAGGATCTCGAGGGCCATGACGAGGTCGCGCGAAACGGCGGCCGAGGGTTCCCACTTCCAACCCCCGGCGCTGGGACGGCCGATGCCGGCATCGCCATCGGCGTTCACGTAGTAGGCCTGACCGAGCCCGATGTAGAGGGCCTGCACTTCCGAGCGCTTGCCACCCGGGAGCGTGCGGACCTCGTAGGTGAGCGTGATGTCGCTGTTCTGCTTGTTGACCTCGCTCAGGATGCCGAGCACGTTCTGGAAGCGCTCCGCGGCGGAAACGCGCGTGTTGGCCGGGTCGGCAGGAATGCGGTGGAACAGCGGCTGCACCTTGGCCTGGACCGGCTCGGGCAGGGCCGCGTGCAGGCGGCGGATCTCGCCTTCCATGCTTGTCACCCGCTCCACGAGCTGCGCATTCATCGCCTTGTGCACTTCGTTCACCGCGTGCAGCTCGTCGCGCTTCTGCTGTGCTTTTTCGGCGCTCGACTTGGCGTCGGCGATCTTCTGCTCGAGCGTCGCGATCTCCTTCCTCACGAGCTCGATCCTGCTCGTGAGGATCTCCTTGCTCTGCTGCCAGTCCTTGCGTTCCTTCGCGATGATCTGCTGCGTCTCGATCCACTTGCTCATCGCGAGGCGCATCTCGTCGAGCGACGGCGCATTCGCGGCGGCAGGCACGTTCGCGGCGGCGACAGTTTTCGGGGCACTCGCCTCGCCGGTCTGCGCAGCAAGGCTGCCTTCCGAGAGCAGACACGCTGCCCAGAAGAGACACGCGGCCGGAAGCAATGCGGCTCGGCGTTGCAGACAGCCCGAGTGCTTGCGGGTGCGCCGGCCCGAGCAACGGTGGTCCGAGGCGAGGAGTCCAGAGTTCATGTCGTGCATGGCAGGGGAACTCCAGACACCCTAGGCTGGCCCATCAACCGAGTGCGAAGCGTCCGTGAAGGATTCGCGAAGCCAGAAGACGTGCGGCGACGGTCGACGGGCGCTAGACAGGGCTCCCGCGATGAAGCGGCAGGACAAGGCAAAGCGCATCGAGCAGATCCTCGACGAGCATTTCGCCGATCCGCCGATCCCACTGGCGCACGAAGACCCGTTCACGCTGCTGATCTCGGTGCTGCTGTCGGCACAGTGCACCGACGTCCGCGTCAACCAGGTGACGCCGGTCCTGTTTGCTCGCGCGAGGACCCCTGCTTCGATGCAGCGCCTGCCCGCGGCGACGATCCGTTCGATCATCCGGCCATGCGGCCTGTCGCCGCAGAAGAGCAAGGCGATCCGCGCGCTGTCGCAGCTGCTCGTCGCCGAACACGGCGGTCAGGTGCCGCGCAACCTCGACGACCTCGAACGACTGCCCGGCGTCGGCCACAAGACCGCAAGCGTCGTGATGGCCCAGGCGTTCGGCGAGCCGGCCTTCCCCGTCGACACGCACATCCACCGGCTTGCCTGGCGCTGGGGTCTCAGCGCGGGCACGAACGTCGAACAGACCGAACGCGACCTCATGCGCACGTTCCCGCGCGAGAAGTGGAACAAGCTGCACCTGCAGCTGATCCACTTCGGCCGCAGCTTCTGCAAGGCGAGGCAACACGTGCCCGCGGCCTGCCCGATCTGCAGCTGGGCGATGAGCAGGACGCGCCGCATCGAGGAGGCGCACGGCCGCTGAACGGCAGTTGAGAGGTTCTCTGCAACCGGCGGCTGGTTCGGTGCACAGAGACTCCGGCGCGTGTGCGCCGCACAGGAGCCTCGAGTGGTACCATGTCGATCATGCCGAATCCCAGCATCACAACCGCAGAAGACCTGCTGTCGATCCGAGAGCCGGGATTCCGCCACGAGCTCGTGCGCGGGGAACTGCGACGCATGAGCCCTGCCGGACACTGGCACGGTGGAGTAGGCATGGTGCTGGCCGAACTCATCAGCCGGCACGTCCGTGAGCACCGGCTCGGCAGGGCCTACATGGCAGAGACCGGCTTCGTCCTTGCGCGCAACCCGGACACCGTACGCGCTCCCGACGTTGCGTTCGTTCGGCAGGAGCGACTACCGGGCGAGTTCTCGCCGGGCTACTTCCCAGGTCCACCCGACCTCGCCGTCGAGATCACCTCGCCCAACGACACATACAGCGAATTCCACGAGAAGGCCCTGAGCTGGCTCGAACACGGCACTCGTCTCGTGTGGGTCGTCGATCCCGTGGCGAAGCGCGCGACGGTCTACCACAGCCGCGAGGACGTGCGACTGCTCGGGCCCGACGACGAACTCACGGGTGACGAGGTGCTGCCGGGGTTCACGGTGCCGCTGCGCGATCTGTTCCCGGGCAGCAGCTGAGGACGTTTTCCTGCAACCGTTGGCGACTTCGGTGCACAGAGGCAGTGGCGCGTGCGCGCCGCAACGGAGCCTCGAGTGTTACCATGTCGATCATGTTCGGTCGCACCGTCACCACTGCCGAGCAGCTGCTCTCGATGTACGAGCCCGGCCGCCCCACCGAGCTCGTGCGCGGGGTGCTGCGACGTTTGAGCCCGGCGGGCTATCGGCACGGAGCCGTCATCGGCCGATTGGCCGGCCGCATCGGCCCTTACGCGCGCGAACGGAACCTCGGAGAGACATTCGGCGCCGAGACCGGCTTCATCCTCGCCCGCAACCCCGACACCGTGCGCGCCCCCGACGTGGCGTTCGTGCAGCAGAACCGACTGCCGAGCGAGTTCTCGTCAGGGTACTTCCCCGGTCCACCGGACCTCGCCGTCGAGGTCACGTCGCCAACCGACACCTACACCGAAGTCCACCAGAAGGCCCTGAGCTGGCTCGAACACGGCACCCGCCTCGTCTGGGTCATCGATCCCGTGGCGAGGCACGCGACGGTCTACCGAGGCCGCGACGACATGACCGTGCTCGGGGCGGACGAGGAACTCACGGGTGGCGACGTACTGCCGGGGTTCACCGTCGCGCTGCGCGATCTGTTCCCGGCAGGCAGTTGAGACGAGTTTCCTGCAACCGCTGGCGACTTCAGTGCACAGAGGCTCCGGCGCGCGTGCGCCGCAAAGGAGCCTCGAGTGTTACCATGTCGATCATGCCCATCACCGCCGACGAGCTG
This sequence comes from Planctomycetota bacterium, assembly GCA_035649575.1. Classification (GTDB taxonomy): domain Bacteria; phylum Planctomycetota; class UBA1135; order UBA1135; family UBA2386; genus DASVAL01. The sequence goes on along the minus strand of DASRJH010000104.1, from coordinate 10,234 downwards.
CTCTCGCTGTACGAGCCCGGCCGCCCGACCGAGCTCGTCCGCGGGGAGCTGCGGCGTATGAGCCCGGCCGGATACTGGCACGGAGCGGTCACCAGCCTGCTCACCCAGTTCCTGGGCCACTATGTGCGGGAAAGCCATCTCGGCGTGACCTTCGGCGCCGAAACCGGTTTCATCCTCGCCCGCAACCCCGACACCGTGCGCGCTCCTGACTTCGCGTTCGTGCGGCAGGACCGACTGCCGAGCGAGTTCTCGTCAGGCTACTTCCCCGGTCCACCGGACCTCGCCGTCGAGGTCACGTCGCCAACCGACACCTACACCGAAGTCCACGAGAAGGCCCTGAGCTGGCTCGAACACGGCACCCGCCTCGTCTGGGTAATCGATCCCGTGGGCAAGCGTGCGACCGTCTACCGCAGCAGCGATGACGTGCGCGCGATCGAGGCTGACGAAGATCTCACGGGTGACGACGTGCTGCCGGGGTTCACGGTCGCGCTGCGCGAACTGTTCCCGGCTGGCCGCGGCCCCACGGCGTAACGCGGGGCGGCTACTTGACCGCCTCTTTCGCTTCCTTCTTCTCCTCGGCAGGTTTGGCGGCCGACATCGCGTCCACGGCATCCTTTCCCGTCACCGCGGCGCCGACGAACTGCAGCGAGGACGCGACGCACTCGTCCATCGACGGAGTCCCCCACCCGTGGCCCCCGCCCTCGACCTTGCGGAACAGGTGCTTCCAACCGTGCTCGGTCATCAGCTTGCTGAGCTGCTCGTTCGGCGGGCAGAAGCCGTAGCTGTCGTCGGTGCCGGCGTCGAAGTAGATCTGCAGGCCCTTCATGTCCTCGGGCTTCTTCTTCGCGACGATCGCGAGCGGCATGTGCGCGCCCCATTTCTCCTTGTCGATCGGGTCGCCGATCTCCTTCGCGATGCCGGTGCGGAGCTGGCGCTGCACGATCGTTTCGTTCATGCCGGCCAGGTCGTCCGGGTCGGCCGGCAGGATCGCGGCCGAGTGCACGGCGACCGCGCCGAACACGTCGGGATGGCGCATCGCGATCTTCATGGCGCCGAAGCCGCCGGCGCTTACGCCCATCACGGCGCGCTGCTTGCTGTCGGTGGCGAGGCGATACTTCTTCTGCAACTGGTCGAGGAAGTCGCCGGTGATCAGATCCTCGGTGTCGCTCTGTGCCTCGCCGTTCATGTAGACCGAGCGTCGCCCCGCGCCGCGGAACACGACGAACGCCATCGGCGCGATCTTGTCCTCGCCGCGCAGACGGTCGAGCACCTTGGCGCCACCGCGATTCTGGAACTCGTCGGGCCCGCCGAAGCCGGGCAGCCAGACCACCCAGGGATACTTCTTCTCCTTGTTGGCTTCGTCGGTGTAGCCGTTCGGCAGGTAGATCGTGTAACCGGCCTCGCCTTGGCGCACCTTGTCGCTCTTCAACGCGCCCGCTTCCACGGTGAAGTTCGCGAGCTTCGGGGCGCCCTGCTCGCGCGGCCCGCGGCCCTCTCGTTGTGCAGGCAGGGTGGCGAACAGCAAAGCAGCGCAACAAACGGCGATCGGTAGGTGCAGCATCGGTTTTCCTGAAGGTGGGGTGGCGGGAGTCTCGGCGCGCAACCGGCCCGGCGCAAGGCTCGGCACGAGAACGTGACCTGGAGAACGCAAGCTATCGCGCGCAGCGCGACAGCTTGCGAGACTACGGGTATGGCGACTCAGCGAAAACGACCACGCGGCGCTCGTTCGGAGCGGGCGAGCCGCGCGATGAACCAGCTCACGGTCCGCTCCGACCGCCTCGAGCGGCTCCGGAAATTCTGTCTCGCGCTGCCAGATACCGCGGAGAAGATCGCTTGGGGTGATCCGACCTGGCGCGTGCGCGATCGGATCTTCGCCATGCAGAAGGGAAATGTCGCCGGACACCGGCCGTCGCTCTGGCTCAAGGCACCCGACGGCGTGCAGCAGATGCTCGTGACCGGCGACCCGACGCGGTTCTTCGTGCCACCCTACGTCGGCAAGAACGGGTGGATCGGCGTCTATCTCGACACCCGCAGCCTGGACTGGTCCATGCTCGCCCACCTGATCGAGGAGAGCCACGCCATCATCGCGCCGAAGCCGAAGCAAGCCTCGCGAGGGCGCACGCCGCTGAAGTGGTCACTCGGACGGTTCGTCGGGTGGGTGGACGACCGACCAATCGCACGTGCCAGTGCCGTCGGGCAGGCCGAGACGCACTTCGCCCGCGCCGCCGGTCCGCGGCTCGATCTCCTCGAACCAGGCCGGGCGCAGCGCGCGGCACACGGCGCGGCAGTCGTGATCCGTGCGCCCCGCGGCTCGCAGCGCGTCGAGGAACGCGCAGCGGTGCAGCCGCATCGTCACGGCGCCCGGTTCGTCGATGATCTCGAAGTCGTGGCCGTAGAGGCGCGCCATCTGCTCGAGCACTACCGCCTTGTCGCGCCGGCTCTTGCCGTCCGTACCGAAGTGTTCGCGGATCACGCGCGTCGCGATGCGGAACTGCCCCTTGAACACGCGGATGTCCATCGCGAGTGCTTGCTCGGGGCCGACCGCGGCCAGCACGTTGCGGAACCAGAGTCCGTCGAGCGTGACGAGCATGCGCGCCATCACGCCGAGGCGTGCTTTGACGTCGGCGCCTACCGGATCGTCGGTCTTGGCGACGACGCGCGGTCGATCGAACGGTTCGTTCATCGTGGTTGATGCGGGTGGTGGCCGCGGCTGCGGCGATGGTCGCCGTGCGTGTTGCGGGTTCCGGGAGGAGGCGGCGTGATGATGCGATCGTTGTGCGACAGCCGCGGCAGCGCACGCGCGCCGACGTCCGACTCACCGAAGCTCGCGAACTCGGCGACGGTCGCCGGCGCGAGCCCGAACGCGCTCACGCGCGCCGCGATCTGCTGCTCGGGACCGCGGATGCGCAGGCCCGCCGCCTGCAGTGCTTTCAGCTCGGCTTCGTCATCGGTCCAGCGCGTCGTGCGCAGGGATGGCTGGCCGCCGTTCACGGCCGCGAGCAGCGCCGTCGCTAGCGGCGCATCGCGCCAGTCGATCATGTGGTCCTCGAGCACGGCGCCCGTCGCGTCGTTCCGTGCTGTGGCCCACGCAACGACCTGCGCGCCGCGGCGGGCGATCCACACCCCGCGGCCGGGGCGGCGCGCAGCGTGCACCAACGATTCCCGGGACTTCCGCACGCCGGTGACCGGGCCGGTGCCGAACTCGAGCCCCGCGATCGTGTCGGCACAAGCACTCTCGACCACGACGTCCGCCGGCGCCCTCGCTGCCGCGACCGGCCCTTCGAACCCCAGGCTCGCGGCGATCGGCTCGTAGTCGCGCAACCGCCGGAACCACCACACGTCCGCTTCGTCCCACTGCGCGACGACCGCCTGCAACGCGCGTTCGGGTCCTTCGCAACGTTCGGCGAACGCGCAATCGAGCTCGAACAGCAGGCTGTGCACGCCGCCGATGCGCCCCTCGTTCATCACGTGCGCGACGCGCACGATGCCGAGACCGATGGTCCGCGTCGCGGTGACCAGCTCGTGGCGAGCCGCGACGATGCAGCCGCAGATGCGGCCGCGTGGGTCCTCGACGACGACGCCGCACAGGCCGCCCGGATGGCCGCGCAGGTCGCGCGCCGTGTCGGCACAAGGGGGAAGCTCGCGCCCCAGCAGCGGGAGGTCGTCGACGACGAAGTCGCGCAGTCGGTACACGGCAGGTGCTCCTCAGAGGATGTCGAAGTCGGCGAGCGTGTAGGTCCAATGCGCCAGCAGATACGCGGGTTCGACGACCGCGTATGGCCTGGCGGCCAGTACGTACTCGGTCGTCTGCGCGCGAAAGCCCCAACGCTGCAGCAACTCGAACCACGGCAACGGTGGCGCGGCTAGCGTGAACAACCCGCGCATGCCGTCCGCGGCGGTGCGGCCGGCGGCCCAGCGCACGAGTGCTCCGAGCGCCGCTTCGTCGTCGGGTGCGGTCAGCACGTCCATCAGGAGGCCGAAGTTGCGGCCCATGAACTTTGCGCTGCGATAGACGGCGTAGCCGCGCAACCCGCCGCTGCCGGCGCTGCGCACGGTCGCCAGCGCGTAGGTCACGCTCGGATGGCTCAGGAAACGCCACGAGAGGAAGGCGTGCGAGCGCTCGGCGTGGCAGCGGAACGCGGGGCGCTGGGTCGCGAGGAACGCGTCGAGATCGCCAGGCAGCGATCCGCTCGGTTCGACGACGAGCTGCTCATCGTCCGGCGGCAGCGACGAGGCGTCCTCGAGCACTAGACCGAGCTGGCTGCGCAGCAGCCAGTAGTCGAGATAGCGCGCGCCGATCCGGTGCGCGTCACGGATCGGCAGTCCGTACATCACCGCGTGGTTCCCGTGGCCGGCGAACGTCGACGCGTAGGCCTGCGCCAGGCGCACGAACAGGCCCGGATTGCGCAGGCCGCGCCGTACGTCGGGGTCCGTGCACGAATCGCAGTTCTGGCTGAAGGTCAGCTCGCGGCCTTCGCTCCACACCTTCGACGGCACGCCGCCGTAGTGGCCCAGCAGCCGCCCCCCGGGCCCTTCGCAGACGATGCCGTAGCGGCCCTCGGGGTTCTGGAAGTACTTCCAGTGCCACCACGCGACGTTCAGCGCCGCATTCGAGCCATCGCCGTAGTCGAACGCACGGCGCATCAGCGCGCAGATCGCGTCGCCGTCATTGCCGGTCGATTGCCGGAAGCAGTAGCCCTGTTCGAGCATCAGGGGTTCACCGGCCACGCCACGGGGCTCGTTGTGGACCGCAGCCGCTCGACGAGTGCGGCACTCACGTCGACGAACGTCTTGCGCGCCGCGTCGAGGGTGCGCGGCCAGAGCGCCGCTCGCGCGAGCACACGGCCGTCGTGTGCGCGGATCTCGACCTTCCAGACCACGTCGGGCTGCGCGATCAACCGAACCCGTTCGCCGCATCGCGCCGGCGACAGCAGCTGGAGGTCGAAGCTCGCCAACGACGTCGTTCCGGGCGCTGCGCCCGCGGCCGCGAAGGCACGAGCGAGCAGATCCTCGAGCCACGCTACGTAGCGGGCGCACTTCAAGTGACCCGACACGTCGACGTCGCCGGGCTCGACGGTGCGTTCCTCGGACCAAAGGTGCTTGCGCTCGTCGAGCGGCTCTTCCGGGACCGTCAGCAGCTCTTCCTGTGCTTCACCGGTCGGCGCGAACGCCTCGCGCAGGTCGCCGGGCATCGCCTTGGGGTGCCCTGTCGCCGCATCCACGTAGACCCAGTGCGTGCGCACGCGGCCGATGGTCTCGCCGCGCGATGCCGAGTCGAACCGTGACTCGCGCGTCGGGCTCGTCTTCCCGACCCTCGAGACCCACGTCGTCACCTCGAGCGAGTCACCGTAGCACAGCGGCCGGTCGTGGCGGAACGTGATGCGCCGGATCACCCAGAAGCTGCGCTCGCGCAGGTAGTACTCGAACGGGTATCCGCGTGCGGCCGAGCCGTCGACCGCGGCCTCCTGCAGCACACCGGTCAGGACCGACGGCGCGAAGTGGCCGCAAGGCCCGAGTTCGTCGTGCCGCAGGTGATAACCGCGCCGATGCTCGCCGATCACGTCCGAACTGCGAATCGGCAATCCCGCGTGCTGGGTACTCGTCATGGCAGGCTCCGGCGTCGGCGCCGGCGCCACGGCGCGCAAGTGCGTCGATGCAAGCGACGTGCCGATCGACAATCATGCTTCGCACGCTTCCGCGGCGCCACCCGTAGCCCGTTCGTCGGAGAGTCTCGTCGGCGAATCGTCGAGGCGGACGGCGGGATTCCGATGCCGCACGCCGCTCCTGCGCCGCCACGCCGGTGGCGAACGCCGGGCACGCATGTTGCGCGAAAAACTACTGGCGCGCGCCCTCCGCGTCAGCGCCGTCTCCCCATGGCGGTTCCCCACCCCACGCGGCCGTTGCGGCCGACCGAGATCGCTGCGCGTTCGTTGTTCCCCCTGGTCGCGATCGGGTTGCTCGCGAGCGTGGTGTGGATCGGTCCGTGGTGGTTCCTCGTGGCGACGTTCGTGTGGTGGCGGGTCGTCACCCTGGTGGGCTGAAATGCGCGCGCGGACCCCGAGGCGGCTGCTGGCGCGGCCAGAGGACGTGCACTGCCTGTTGTTCCACGCCTTCTGCCTGGGTGCTTATGGCCTCGCATTCTGGCTGTGGCTGCATCCGGAGGACGCAGGACTGTCGTCGTTGCCGGCGCGCCTCGCGTTCGTCGCCGGTGCTTCGTTCCTGCTCGGCTGGATCAGCGGCATCGACGTCGGCGTCAACTTCCACAACCATGCCCATCGGCGCGTGTTCCGCCGCCCCTGGCTCAACCGCTGGATGGCGCGCACATGGACCTTCTCCGGCGGTTGGCCCGCGCTGTTCTGGGAATACGCGCATGTCACCGTGCACCACGCGAACCTGCTCGGCGAACGCGACTGGACGTTGCCACACAGGCGGCCCGACGGCAGCTTCGAGAACATCTACCGCTACCTGCTCTGCCACTGGCCGTGGCGCTACGGACGGCACCTGTGGGCGGACATCCGCGCCGGCCGCTTGCCGTGGGCCAGCGCGTGGCGCGAGTTCGGCTGGTTCCTGTTGTTCTGGTCGGTGCCGTTCTGGATCGATCCGTGGATGGGCGTCTGGCTGTGGGCGCTGCCGCACTGGCTCGCCAACTGCGTAACGATGGGCTCGGGGATGTATGTGCAGCACGCCGGCTGCGTGCCGCGTTCGGGCGTCGCTCCGGTCCGGCACAGCAACGGCTTCCTGTCGCGCTTCTTCAATCGCACGATGTTCAACATCGGCTACCACGTCGAACACCACGACCACCCCGGCGTCCACTGGGCCGACCTGCCGGCGTTCCACGACGAACGGCGCGACGAGCTGATCGCGGCGGGCGCGCACTTCGTTCCCTACGGCTACTACGGGGCGGCGCGGCGGCTCGCGACCCTGCGCGATCCCGACGCGGCGTTGCGGGAGTTCACCGCGGACCACGCGCCGGGTTGCGAACCACCGGCATCACAGGCGGAGAGTGCGTGACCATCGCCGGGCACGTTTGGACCGTCGTGCCGACCGCGCGCGACGTGGTGTGGCGGCCGCGCGCGTTGGCCTCCACCGAGCACGCGGTCGCGGTCGTCGACGATTGGTTCGGACCGACCACGGTGCCGTGCTCGCTGGCGGTCCCGTTCGGTGCCACCGCCGTCGTCGTGCTGGTGCACGGCCTCGGGGGCAGCCGGCACGCCGCCTACGTGCAGCGTGCGGCCACGGAGCTGCACCGCCTCGGCTTCGCGGTGTTGGCCCTCGACCTGCGCGGAGCCGATCGGCGCGGCGGCGGCTTCTACCACGTGGCGATGACCGAGGACCTGGCAGCGGTGTGCAGCTCACCGCTTCTGGCGCCGTTCGCGCGCGTCTTCGTGCTCGGCTTCTCGATGGGCGGGCACGCGGCGCTCTGGTTCGCCGGCGCGCGCAGCGAACCGCGCCTGCGTGGCGTCGCCTCGGTGTGCACACCGCTCGATCTGGCGGCGACGCAGCAGCATCTCGACGCGCGCCCGCGCAGCCTCTACCGGCACTGGGTGCTGCGCGGGCTGAAGCACATCTACGACGCGGTGGCGCGCCGGCACCCGGTGCCGACTCCGGCCGAGGTGGTGTGGCGATGCGCGACGTTCCACGAATGGGACGCGTTGACGATCGCGCCGCGCTACGGGCATCCGTCGCCGGAACACTTCTACCGCGAACGTTCGGCCGCACGGGCCTTGCCGCAGCTGGCGGTCGAGACGGTGCTCGTGCTGGCAAAGCACGATCCGGTGGTACCGCCGGCCCTGGCGCTGCCCTGGGTCGGCCGGGCGCCGGCCGGCCGACTGCGCGTGTGCGTTGCGCAGAGGGGTGGCCATCTGCAGTTTCCGCACGGCGTGGATCTGGGCCTCGGCCAGGGTGGCGAGGGATCGGTGGTCGAACAACTGGGCCGGCACTGGCACCGCGTGTAGCGCGTCGGCAAGCCGCGGGGTTTCTTCGCGCGGCGCCGGCTCCTAGACTCGACCCCTCCCACGAGGCCGGACTCGCTCGCGCGAGCCTGCGCCGTGGATCCCTGCGATGTCCGCGTCCACCACCATCTCGATGCATGTCCCGGGTCCGCTGCGCGTCTACTGCAACGGAGCGCCCGAAGTGCAGCTGTCGGCGCGCAACGTGCGCGCGGCTTTCGAGGAGCTCGAGCGGCGCTATCCGGCGCTGCACCGCGGCATCTGCGACGAGACCGGAGCGGTGCGCCGCCACATCGGGGTCTTCGTGAACTCTTCCCACGTCCGCGACCGCGACGGGCTCGACACGCCGCTGGTACCCGGGGACGTCGTCATCATCCTACCCGCAGTATCAGGAGGCTGAGCATGTCCGACCGCGTCGTCCTCACCATCGGAACCAAGAAGGGTCTGTTCGTGGCGGAGGCCGCGAAGACGCGTCGCAGTTTCGCGCTGCGCGGCCCGTTCGGGCAGGGTGTCGCGGTCTATGCGTCACTGATCGATGCGCGCGGCGCGCCACGGATCTACGCCTCGAGTTGCAACCCGTTCTTCGGCATGAAGGTCCTGCGCTCGACGGACCTCGGCAAGACGTTCAAGGAGACCAAGTCGGCTCCCGCCTTCCCGAAGGGCGATGGCCGCGCGCTCGCCAACATCTGGGCGATCGAGCCCGCCGACGCCAAGAAGGCGCTCTACTGCGGAGTCGAGCCGGCGTCGCTGTTCCGCAGCGACGATGGCGGCGACAGGTGGGAGATGGTGAAGGGGATCAGCAACCACAAGCACGTGCGCAAGTGGCAGCCCGGCGCCGGCGGACTGTGTCTGCACACGATCCGGCGCGACGGGGACCGCGTGCATATCGGCATCTCGGCCGGCGGCCACTACATGAGCGAGGACGGCGGCGCGACGTTCAAGGCGCAGAACAAGGGCATCGGCGCCGGCTTCGTGCCCGAGCCGTATCCCGAGTACGGCCAGTGTGTGCACAAGATCGCGGGGCACAAGGACGCGCCGGGCCGGCTCTACATGCAGAACCACGGCGGCTGGGCGCAATGGGACGGCCCGGGCGGGCCGCGGCCCGACATCGGTGTGTTGCGCAGCGACGACTACGGCAAGACGTGGCGCTCGATCAGCAAGGGCCTGCCCAGCGACTTCGGCTTCCCGATCGTCGTGCATCCGCACGACCCCGACACGGTCTACGTGTTGCCGCTCGTGCCGATGACGCGAACCTGCCCGGGTGGCGCACCCGCGATCTGGCGCAGCGAGAACGGCGGCGCCTCGTGGCGTCGGCTCGCGAAGGGGCTGCCGAAGAAGCAGAGCTTCTTCACGGTCCAACGCGACGCGATGGACATCGACGACTGCAAGTCGCCTGCGCTCTACTTCGGTACCACGACGGGGCAGCTCTGGATCGGACGCGACGGCGGCGAGGAGTGGAGCTGCGTCTTCGACGCGCTGCCGCCGATCCACAACGTCAAGGTCGCCGTCGTCTAGCGCGGCCGTTCGCGCGGGGCTTGCGGCCGCCCGCGCCGAACACGAGATCGAACACCTGTTCGAACCGCTCGACGAAGAAGAGCTTCATGCCTTCGACGAGCTCGGGTTTCAGCTCGAGCGCCTCGGCCTCGTTGCCCTTCGGCAGGATCACGCGAGCGAGGCCGAAGTTCTTCGCCGCGAGCACCTTTTCGCGCACCCCCCCGATCGGCAGCACTTCGCCGACCACGGTCAGCTCACCCGTCATCGCTAGGTCCATCGGAGCCTCCTTCTTCAAGAAGCACCCGAGAAACGCACACGCGATCGCGATGCCCGCGGACGGCCCGTCCTTCTTGATCGCGCCCGCGGGGAAATGCAGGTGCAGGTCGAGGTCCGCCATCTTCTCGAGGTCGAGGCCGAAGCGATCCGCGCGGCTGCGCAGGTAGCTCAGGGCCAGGCGCGCCGACTCGCTCATCACGTCGCCCAGGCTGCCCGTGAGCTGCAGCATGCCCTTGCCCTTGTTGGCCACGGCTTCGATGTAGAGCACGTCGCCACCGAACGGCGTCCACGCGAGTCCCTGCACGACACCTGGCAGGCGCTGCTTGCGCCGTTCGTCGGCCTTGAACTTCGGCCGGCCGAGCAGCTGCTCCATCTCCTCGAAGCTGAGCTTGCCGACACCCTTGCCGCCCTTGGCGACGCCGAGCGCCACCTTGCGGCACAGGCGCTGCACGACCTTGTCGAGACCGCGCACGCCGGCTTCGCGCGTGTGCTCCGCGATGATGCGCTGCCAGACG
>DASRJH010000103.1:0-4790 GCA_035649575.1 Planctomycetota bacterium | reverse complement strand
GTGCGCGAACTCGCCGGCCTCGCAGACGAGCGTGAGCACGTTGTGCTGCACCTGCGCGAAGCCGTCGCTGACGAACAGCTCGAGCGTGCGGCCGTCGAGCTCCGTGATCTTGGCCTTGCCGACCGAGGAGATCGCCGTCATCAGCGGCGCGTGGTGCGGCAGGATGCCGTAGCTGCCATCGATCCCCTGGAAGCTCACTCGGGCGACCTTGCGATCGACGAGCGTGCGATCCGGGGTCACGATGCGGAGGTGCAGTTCGGACATGACGGCCTCGATGGGGTAACCGTTGCGACTAGTGCTTCTTCGCGGCGCCCGCGCCGCCGTCCTTGGGCTTGTCGACGTCCTTGGGCTTGTCCTGCTTGGTGGCGGCGGCCTTGGCCTCTTCCTTGCCGCCGCGCGCGACGGCTTCCTCGATCGAACCGACCATGTAGAAGGCCGACTCGGGCAGCGCGTCGTGCTTGCCTTCGAGGATCTCTTTGAACGAACGCACGGTGTCTTCGCGCTTGACGAACTTGCCCGGCGTGCCCGTGAACGCTTCGGCGACGAAGAACGGCTGCGACAGGAAGCGCTGGATGCGGCGCGCGCGCGCGACGGCCAGCTTGTCCTCTTCGCTGAGCTCCTCGACACCGAGGATCGCGATGATGTCGCGCAGGTCCTGGTAGCGCTGCAGCGTGCGCTGCACGTCTCTAGCGACCTTGTAGTGCTCTTCGCCGACGACGCTGGGGCTCAGCATCTTCGACGTGGACTTCAGCGGATCGACGGCCGGGTAGATGCCGAGCTCGGCGATCTGGCGCTCGAGGATGATCGTGCTGTCGAGGTGCGCGAACGTCGCGACCGGCGCTGGGTCCGTGATGTCGTCGGCAGGCACATACACGGCCTGCATCGAGGTGACCGAGCCCTTCTTCGTCGAGGTGATGCGCTCCTGCAGCGCACCCATCTCGGAGGCCATCGTCGGCTGGTAACCGACGGCGCTCGGCAGGCGGCCGAGCAGCGCCGACACCTCGGAGCCCGCCTGCACGAAGCGGAACACGTTGTCGACGAACAGCAGCACGTCCTTGCCTTCCTGGTCGCGGAAGTACTCGGCCATCGTGAGACCCGTCAGCGCGACGCGCAACCTCGCGCCGGGCGGCTCGTTCATCTGGCCGAACACGAGCACGGCGTTGTCGAGCACCGAGGCCTTCTGGCCCTTCGCGTCGGTGTATTCGGCTTCGGCCATCTCGAGCCAGAGGTCGTTGCCCTCGCGCGTGCGCTCGCCGACGCCGCAGAACACCGAGAAGCCGCCCTTCTCGACCGCCGTGATGCGGATCAGCTCCTGGATCAGCACCGTCTTGCCGACGCCAGCACCGCCGAACAGGCCGATCTTGCCGCCCTTCGCGAACGGACAGAGCAGGTCGACGACCTTGATCCCCGTTTCGAAGACTTCGGAGATCGCCTGCTGCTCGTCGAAGGTCGGCGCGGGCCGGTGGATCGGCAGCGTGCTCTTCACGGCGACCGGCGGCATCGGCTTGCCGGTGCGCGGGTGCGCGACGTTGACCTCGAGCGCGCGCCCGAGCACGTCGAACAGGCGGCCGCGCGTCATCTCGCCGACGGGCACCGAGATCGGCGCGCCGGTGTCGTTCACGGGCATGCCGCGGCTCATGCCGTCCGTCGACGACATCGCGACGCAGCGCGCGGTCGAGTTGCCGAGCTGCTGTGCGACCTCGAGCACGAGGTCGATGCCGCGCTGCTTGTCCACCACCGTGATCGCGTTGTAGAGATTCGGCATGTGGCCTTCGGGGAACTGCACGTCCACCACGGGGCCGAACACCTGGAGGATCTTTCCTCGCACCTGGGTCGCAGTTGTCACGTCAATCGTCCTCGGAATCGAATTCGGAATGCGGTCGGAATGTGGGTTTCTGAGCGTGGCTCGCTTGCGGATCAGCTCACGGCACTGGCGCCGCCGATGATGTCGAGCAGCTCCTTCGTGATGTTCTCCTGGCGCGCGCGGTTGTAGACCTTCTTGAGGCCCTTGATCATGCGCACGGCCGCGTCGGTGGCGCTCTTCATCGCCATGCGCCGGCTCGCGTGTTCGCTGGCCAGGCCCTGCAGCATCGCGCCGAAGACCATCGTCTCGAGGTAGCGCGGGATCAGCGCGCCGAACAGCGTCGTCGCGTCGGGCTCCATGAGGAAGTCGGTGTCGGGCAGCTGGTCCGCTGCGGCCTGCTGCTCGGCGTTCTGCGCCACGGTCACGAAGTCGCGGTTCATGACCGGCAGATAGCGCTCGTTCGTCGCCTCGAAGCGGATCATCGACTTGAACTGCGAGTAGTAGATGCGCACGTTGTCGACCGTGTGGTCGAGGAACGCCTGGCCGAGTGCCTCGGCGACCATCTTCGCGGCGCCGAAGTCGAGCTTGTCGAGCGGCGGTTCGACGAAGAAGCGTTCGACCGTGTAGCCGCGCCGCGTGAGCCAAATGTAGCCCTTGCGGCCGTAGCACCAGAACTTGAACTGCCTGCCGGGGTCCTTCTCCAGGACCTCGGCCTGCAGATCGCGCAGCGCCTTCATCAGGTTCGTGTTGTAGGAACCGCAGAGGCCGCGATCGCTCGTGATCAGCAGCACGCCGGTGGTCTTCGGCGGATCCGTGCGGAACCACGGCAGCCCGCTCTCGGCGCCGACCTTGGCGGCCAGGCGCTCCATGCGCGTGCGCATCTCCTGCGCATACGGGAAGAACGTCAGCGCCTTGGCCTGCACCTTGCGCAGCTTCATCGTCGCGAGCATTTCCATCGCGCGCGTGATCTGCGAGATGCTGCCGACCGACTTGATGCGGCCGCGGAGTTCCTTGAGGTTTGCCATGGGTTCAGGAGCTCGGTGACGTTCAGGCCTTGCGCGCAGCGGGCTTCTCCCCGCCGTCCTTGCTGCTGCTCTTGGTCGCCGCCGTCTTTTCGGCCCGCACGGCGGCCGGCCCGAGGAACTGGTCCTTGAACTTTCCGCCGACCTCGTCGCACTGCTTCTGCAGCGCCTCGGTCCACTTCTTTTCCTTGCGCAGCGTGTTGAACAGGTCGGCGTGGTTGCTGCGCACGAACGCGAGATACTGCTTCTCGAAGTCGAACACGCGGTCGAGCGGCACGGTGTCCAACAGGCCCGACGAACCGGCGTAGAGGATCACGACCTGCTCCTCGACGGGCACCGGAGCGAACTCGGGCTGCTTGAGGATCTCGGTCATGCGCTGGCCGCGCGTGAGCGCCTGCTGCGTCGCCTTGTCGAGGTCGCTGCCGAACTGCGCGAACGCGGCGAGCTCGCGGAACTGCGCGAGCTGGATGCGCAGGCCGCCCGCGATCTTCTTCATCGCAGGAATCTGCGCGGAGCCGCCGACGCGCGAGACCGAGATGCCGGCGTTCACGGCGGGACGCTGGCCCGCGTTGAACAGCGAGGACTCGAGGAAGATCTGTCCGTCCGTGATCGAGATCACGTTGGTCGGGATGTAGGCCGACACGTCGCCTTCCTGCGTCTCGACGACCGGCAGCGCGGTCAGCGACCCGCCGCCCTTGGCCTTGCTGAGCTTCGCGGCTCGCTCGAGCAGGCGGCTGTGCAGGTTGAACACGTCGCCCGGGAACGCTTCGCGGCCAGGCGGCCGGCGCAGCAGCAGCATGACCTGGCGATACGCGAGCGCCTGTTTGTAGAGGTCGTCGTAGGCGATCACGACGTGGCGGCCCTCGTCGCGCAACCGCTCCCCCATCGCGGCCCCGCCATAACACGCGAGGAACTGCATCGACGCCTCGGCCGACGCGGGCGCGCTGACGACGATCGAGTATGGCATCGCGCCGGTCTTCTCGAGCCGGTCGACGACGGCCTTCACGGTCGACTGCTTCTGGCCGACCGCGACGTAGATGCAGATGACCTGCTCGGGGTTGTTCGGGTCGCCGCCGCCGGTCGACTTCTGGTTGATGAACGTGTCGATGATCAGCGCGGTCTTGCCGGTCTGGCGGTCGCCGATGATCAGCTCGCGCTGGCCGCGGCCGATCGGGATCATCGAGTCGATCGCCTTGATGCCGGTCTGCAGCGCTTCCTTGACGGGCTGGCGCTCGGGCACCGACGGCGAACGACCTTCGATCGGGCGCAGGTCGCTCGCGTCGACCTTGATGTCGCCCTTGCCGTCGACGGCGCGGCCGAGCGCGTCGACGACGCGGCCGCACATCTGCAGGCCCGTCGGCACCGAGATGATGCGCCCCGTGGTGCGCACCGTGTCGCCCTCCTTGACCTTGCTGTCGCTGCCGAGCAACACGGCGCCGACGTTGTCCTCTTCGAGGTTGAGTGCGAGGCCGTTGACGCCGTTGCCGAAGTCGAGCAGCTCGCTCATCATGCACTCGTCGAGACCGTGCACGCGCGCGACACCGTCACCGACCATCAGCACGGTACCGACGTTGGACTTCTTCATCCGGCCCTGGAAACCCTCGATCTCGGCTTTGAGGACGGTTGCGACTTCGGAAGGCTTGAGATCCATGGTATCAGTCGGGGGAACAGTGTCGTTGTGTCGTTGGGAGAGTCAGAGTCACTCAGCGAGTGATCGATGCTTGCAGCAGCTTTTGCTGGAGTTGGACCAGCGTCGACTTCATCGAGCCGTCGTAGAGCTCGTTGCCGACGCGCAGGCTCACGCCGCCGAGCAGATCGCTGCGCAACTGCACGGAGAGCGAGACCTTCTTGCCGCTGAGTCGGCCCGCGAGGCCTTCGAGGGACTTCAGCTCGGCATCGCCGAGCGGGAACGGAGTCTGCACCACGCCATCGACCTCGCCGCGGTCGGCCATCAGCAGCGAGCG
>DASRJH010000102.1:0-15965 GCA_035649575.1 Planctomycetota bacterium | reverse complement strand
GTGCGGTCCGTGGGCGGCTGGTGCACGGCAACCTGGCGCAGGCTCGGGCCGCGGCCGAACGGCACGCGCAGCACGCCGCGCACGCCGATCAGCAGCGCGGCATCGCCGTGCGGGATCAGGTGCGCGAAGTCGTAGGGCGGCACCTCGATCGACTGCATCGCGCCGCTCGCCGCACCGTCCGGTGACGTGCGCACGAGCTTCTTCTCCTTCTTGTCGAGGTAGAGACGCCGGCCATCGCCGAGGTCCGCAGCGAGGCTCAGCTCGGTCATGCCCGCGGGACCGTTGTCCTGCGTCAGCACGCGGACCTGGCCCTTGTCGTCGATGCGAAACCGGCGCACGAACCGTTCACGCACCGCGAGCAGCGCCGCCTGCCCCTCGTGGCTGCAGAGCGCGAGCGAACCATCGTCGAGCTTCTTCGCGAACCCGGCGGTTTCCGCGGTCTTGGCGCCCTTCTTGGCGGCCGCCCCGGTCGCAACCGTGCGCAGGCCTTCGCCAGGTACGACGAAGGCGACTTCGAGCCCCTCGGCGTCGCCGATGTCCGCGGCAAACAGGCGCATGGGGTCCGCCGGCACACGGCCGAGGTCGACGAGCCGCACGGGCTCCTGGCCCGGAGCGACGCGATCGAGGTGTGCGTCGCGTTTCTCGGTGCGCGCGAGCACGAGCACGCCGCCGTTCGGGTCGACGGCCACTGCGACAGGTTTGTCGGCGCAGGTCAGCTGCGTCGGGAACTGGTCGAGCGGCAACGCACCGGACTTCCACGACACGGCCTCTTCCTCGGGGCTCGCCAACACGAGATCGAGCAGGCCGTCCTTGTCGACGTCGCCGATCGCGACCGATGCGACACCGGCCAGCGTGGGCAGAGTGCGCATCGCGAAGGTCCCGTCCTTCCACTCGAAGAACAACAACTGGGCCCGTTCGGGTTGCACGAGAGCCAGGTCGTCGTCGCCGTCGTGGTCGAGGTCCCCGACCGCGAACGGCAGCGCCTTGTCGCCCTTGCTGTCGGGCAGCGCCCACCACTCGCGCGCGGCCTCCACGCCGTCCTTCGCGAACACGTGCAGCGCGACGCGCCGATTGGCGCCCTCGATCGTCGCGAGTGCGGGGCTGCCATCGGCGAGCTTCGCCGGGAACACATGGTGCAGGTTGTCGATGCCCGCGATGTGCCACGGCCCGAACGTGCCGTCGCCGCGACCGTGGCGCAGACGCAGATTCATCGCGGTGCCCTGCGCGACGCACACGAGGTCGAGCTTCTTGTCGCCATCGAAGTCGAAGAGGTGGAAGCTGCGCGCGTTTTCGTCGATCGGATCGATCGACGAGAGCACGGGCTGGGCTGCGAGCTTCGTCGCCCAGCGCACGGTACCGCGGCCGAGCACGACGACGTCGGCCTTGCCATCGCCGTCGAGGTCGCCCGTGAGCAGGCCGACCCGACCACCGAGGCCGAGGTCGAGCGGCGCTTCACCCTTGCCTCCGTCCGGATGGCGGATCGTCAGGCGGCCGCGGCCGTCGACGACGAGCAGGTCGGCCTTGCCGTCGCCGTGCACGTCGGCGAGCGCGTAGCCCGCGATCTGTCCGTCGGTCGGAATCGCCTCGATCGAGGTCTCCGTGCCCTTGGCGCGCACGGCCACGAGCCGGGCCCGTCGCGCATCGACGACCACGGCCTCGAGCTTGCCGTCGCCGTCGAGGTCGCCGACGCGCAGGTTGCCGATGCCATCGCCGATCTTCGCGGCGAGCGGTCCCACGAAGCCGAAGCGCGCGCGCAGTTCCGGCGGAATCGGCGGTGGCGCGGTCTGCGCGAGCAGCGCGGAAGCGCAACCTAGACACAGAACGACGCGGAGCTTGGCATCCATCCGGGCCCCAATCTATGGTTGCCGAGATGCTGCTCGCAACGATGGCGTTCGTGTTCTCTTGCCAGGATCCAGGCAACACACCAGCCTCGACGACGAAGCCGCCTCCGGTGCCGGCCGAAATCGTCACCGCCGTCGAAGTGCTGGACCTCGGCAACGGCTGCAAGGTGCAGGGGCGCGTGCTGCGCACGACCGAGCAGAGCATCTTCCTCGACGTCGGTTACGACGTGTTGAAGGTTCCGACGGCCGCCGTGCTGCGGCGCGAGAGCATCGACGGCGGCCGCACGAACACGATCGTGCGCGAGAGGCTGTGGGCGCGCGCCGAGCTGCCCGAACGCTCCGTCGCCGAGGGCGCGAAGCTCATGGGCGAAGCCGTCGTCAAGGTCGAAGTCTCGGGTGGCCTGGGCTCGGGCTTCGTGACCAATGTCGATGGCTGGATCGTCACCAACTTCCACGTCGTCGAGCGCGAGGTCGAGGTCGACGTGGTCGTCTACTCGCTCGGCAAGAACGGCTTCGAGCCGCGCACGGTGCGCAAGTGCAAGGTCGCGGCGATCAACCCGCCGATGGACCTCGCACTCGTGAAGATGGAAGTGCCCACTGATCTACAATTGAAGTCGGTGTTCCTCGGCGACAGCGATGCCATGCAGGTCGGCGACACGGTCTACGCGATCGGCGCGCCGATCGGCCTCGACCGCACTGTCAGCAGCGGGATCATCAGCGTGACCAACCGCACGTTCGAAGGACGCTGCCACTTCCAGATCACGACGCCGATCAATCCCGGCAACTCGGGCGGGCCGCTGTTCAACTTGCGCGGCGAGGTCGTCGGCGTGAACAGCTCGGGCTACCGCGGGCTCCAGGGGCTGAACTTCGCGATTCCCGCCAAATACGTGATCGACTTCCTGCAGAACCGCGATGCGTTTGCGCTCGACACGACGCGCAGCGAGAACGGAGTGCACTATCTGCCAGCACCGCGGAAGCCGCGCAACGAAGGCAAGTGAGACGCCCCCGCTCGGGGCGGCTACCCTCGACGCGGACCTCGCGGCGCTGCGGCTCAGCAACCGCAAGCCGGCGTTCCTCGATTGGCTGCTCGACAGGCTCGGCGAGCCCGGCGACGAGCAGGCGCTGCGACTCGCGCAGCGTTACCTCGGGCCGGAGAACGCAAAGGACGCAACAACCGCGAAGGCGTGGATCGAGGCAAACCGGCCGTTCCTGTTCTTCAGCGACACGGGCGGCTACCGCTGGTTCGTCGACACGAATGCGCAACGCACCGCCAAAGCGGCCGCGCCAGTCGACGCCGGCGCGCGCAAGTGAACACGCGCTCCAGTAGCCCCGCGTCGCTCACGCACCTCGAGCAGTCGCTCGACGTCGCGCAGGAGCTTGTCGAACGATTCGGATCGGCGCGCGGCAACAAGATCGAACTTGGCAGCGAGTGCTACCGGCGTGCCACCGGCGCGCGGATCACTTCTGCAGCAACAGCCAGACAAAGCCAATCGACTCGTCCTTGACGAACGCTTGCTTGCGCTTCTCGAGCTTCTCGTAGGCATCCTGCCACTTCTTCCGCGACGACGCGTCTTTCGCCCGCGGCTGCTCGAAGAACTCGGTCCGCTCCTTGGTCCACGTCGCGAGTTTGACGCGCGCGTCGCCCTCGGTGACTCCCTCGGCGACGTGCATCAAGTCGACCTGGTCGCCGAGCAGGAGATCGAGCTTGCCGTCGCCGTTGACGTCGTCGACCCACAGACGCGTGTCCTCCCCGGGAGCCGTACAGTGGGCGTCGCCGAATCGAACCTCCTCGTCGCCCCGGTGGCCCGGAGCGGCCAGCAGCGTCACCATCGCGCCGAACTTCGGCTCGGTCCTGCTGCCGAGGTTCGGGAACAGGAACGCACCGCCCTCCGACGAGCCGCTCAGCAGGTCGAGGTCGCCGTCCTTGTCCCAATCGACGAGGAACGGATCGCCGTGGCACGACACCGCCATCTTCTTGCCGTCGGCGGAGAGCCAGGTGGCCCGCGGCGCGAACTTACCGCTGCCCTGACCCGCGAAAAAGGCGAAGGTGCCGGTGACGTTGCCCGACACGAGGTCGAGGTTGCCGTCGCCGTTCAGGTCGGCCGCGAACGGCCGTGTGCAGA
This sequence comes from Planctomycetota bacterium, assembly GCA_035649575.1. GTDB lineage: Bacteria > Planctomycetota > UBA1135 > UBA1135 > UBA2386 > DASVAL01. Next base: position 12,001 of record DASRJH010000102.1, on the reverse strand, counting down.
TGCGGTCGCCCCAGTCGTCGCTGACAGAGCCCGTGAGCTGCTTCAGCAAGTTGGCGAGCCCACCCCGGCGCGGCAGGATCAAGGGCTTGCCGTCGCTGCCGTTCAGCACCTCGGCCTTGGCGAAGGTCCCGTCCTTCCGGCCTCGGAGCACCTGGAACAGCCCGGCCATGTCCGTGTCCATCCGCGAGTACGAGCCGGAGAGCACGTCGAGGTTGCCGTCGTCGTCGAGATCCACGAACTGTGGAGTCGAAGACGTGCATCACCAGACGCCGGGCACCTCGGCGACAGCCCCTTCGGCTTGCAGCCACTCGCCGGCGGCGAGCTTGCCGGCGCCCTGGTTCCGGTAGACCTTGATCTTGCCGCCGTTGAACTGGCCGACGACGAGGTCCTTCTTGCCGTCCTTGTCGACGTCGTGCCAGCAGGGGCACGCGAAGCCGGGTGGCTCGACGCGGAGAATCGCTTCGCCGGCTTGCAGGCGCACGGGGGGCTCGAACTGCGGCCCCTGCGGCGCGAGCAGAGCCGTCAGCATCGTGGTGGTGAGCATCGGTACTCCGAGGGTTGGTCGGCGCAATCGTAGCCGCGGCGGCTGGTCGTGGTAGCTTCAGCGCGAACGCCGGCGCGCAAGCTGATGCGCGCCGCCGCGGCGGACGCCTCCCTGTCACGCCTTCGATTCGCCGCGGATCGGCAGCTTTTGCTGCTGCGACACGCCGTTGCCGTCGGCAACCATCCGCACGAGGTGACCACCGCGGCACAACGGCGACCGTCGCAGCAGCGGCTGCAGCACGGCGAGCAGCCGATCGACGTCGGGGCCGCAGAAGAACAAGGTGCACTCGCCGCCGCCGAACTCATCGCCGTCGTACTCGCCGACGCCTGCTTCGGTAACCGCCGCTTCGAGCTGGTCGGCGAACGCCTCGATCTCCATGCGTTCTTTCGACGTTCCCATCGCTTTGTTGCCGAGCGCGAGCACGACCAGGAGGTCCTGCTCCTCGTCGCCGCCGGAGTCGTCGTCGTCGTCGGAGCCGTTCTCGACCATCCGGGCACGATAGATCGGAGACGCCGGCGCTGCACGTTCTGGGGCGCCGTTCAGATCTCGAGCAGCACGATCATCGCGTTGTAGGAGAAGTGGGCCAGCATGCCCGGCAACAAGCTGCCCGACCGCTGGCGCAGCCAGCCGAGGTAGAGCCCGAGGCCGAAGTGGATCGGCAGCGCGAGAGTGCCGCCGTGGCAGACGGCAAACGCAGCCGCCGTCGTCAGAAGGCCCGTGCGCAGCCCCATCAGAGCGAGCAGGCGACCCTGCAGCATGCCGCGGAACATGACCTCCTCGAGGACCGCGGGCGCGACCGCGATCACGAACAGGGCCATCGGCACGCCGAGCCGGTGTTCCAGTGCCGTCAGCATGTCCGTGTCGAGGCCATCGACCAGGCAGCGCAGCAGCGCGATCCAACCGAACGCCAGCAGGCAGCCGACACCGGCAGCGAGCACGGCTTCGAGGAAGAACCGCCGCGGCGCAGCGCAGAGGCCGATGCGGCCGTATGGCCCGGAGCACGCGACGACGGCAGCGACCAGCGCACCCGAGACAATGGCCGCGAACGGCAACAGCAGGTCGGCTTCGTTGCCCTTCGCGAGCAACAGCGCGAGCAGTTGCGGGCCGAGCAGGGCCAACAGCAAGGCAGCGAACTCGAGCAGCGTGCGGTTCGTCCAACGCGCCTGCGTCGATGAGCACGCGCGTTGCACCGTGCCTGGCGCCATCGGCAAGTTCACGGGGATCGGCGTGAACACGACCTCGCCCGGTGCTCCGGGCAGCGTGATCAAGCCGCCCTGCGGGTTCGGCTGTGCGGTAGCGTCGGCCGGCGCCACCGCGGGCGGCTCGATCGGTGGAGGCAACGGTGCCGGCGGCGCTTTGACGTCGACCCAGGCGCCGCAGTCGCAGCGCAGGCGGAAGCCCGCGAGACTGTTGTGTACGCGCCAGGCAACGCCGCAGCCTGCGCACGTCGCCGCGAGGGCCTGCTCGTCGTCGATCGCGCGGCCCGGCGGCCAGGTCCGCGTGGGCAGGGCACCGCCGTCGTTCATCGCCCCTTGGGCTCGGCGCTCAGGGACAGGCGAAGACCTGTTGCACCGATGAGCCCTGGCAAGGTGGTCGCCACGACGCCGTTCTCGTCACCGAGCAGGAGGCGCAGTTCGACGCGTGTCTGGGCCAGCACCTTGCCGCCTGCGTCGATCACCTGCACGAACAGGTCGCCGCCGTTGCCGACCGCCTCGCAAGCCGCACGCTCGGTCAGCTTCTCGAGACGATCGCGTCGCTCCTGCAGCTGCTTCGCCGTTGCCGGGTAGTCGGGGCCGCGCCGCAGTTCGACGACGTAGTTGCCCCATGACCGCTCGACCTTCGTTGCCAGCATCGAACCGAATGGGCCCGTGTCGATGGCCAGGGTCTCGGCCCGCGCGGCGAACACGCGGTCGACCCAGCCCGCCTGCCAGAGCACGAGGGCTCCCACGAGCAGCAGTAGCGGCGCCATGATCGCGAGGTCGCGCCGGCGCAGGCCGAACGGTGGCGCCTTGGCGGGCAGCGTCATGGCCTCGTCGTCCGCGGGCAGGCGCGGGCGCCGCCGGGTCAGAGGTTCGATGCGTCCTCCGCGCACGACGAACAGCGTCTCCGCGACTTCCTCGCTGTAATACAACCGGCAGCGCAGGTTCGATTCGACGCTGCCGGGTGCGGCGGCCGCGACCACGCCATGCAGGGCCTCCAGAAAGCGCGTCTGCGCCGCTTCGTCGAAGGCCGCGGCGGGGACCTGGGTTTCGCTCGGCATCAGCGTGAAGCGCCCGCCCGTGATCTCGCACCGGAAGGAGCCCGCGCCGCACTTGCTCAAGGCGGTGCTCGCCGCGAGCAACGGTTCGGCTGCAGCCGTACGCCCGTCGAGGATGCCCTCGATGAGCAGGCCGACCGGGGCGCCGCTCGGGTTCGCAGCGCTCATGCTGAATCCGCGCGGAACTCGTTGGTCTTGCCGAGCGGCTGCCAGTCGGCCATGCCCTCGCGCCAGAGCAGCGTCTCGGCGCTGATCTCGCGGCTGCCGAGCATGTCCCGCAGAATCTGCTCGGTCACCGGCCCGAGCCGCTCCCTGCCGCGCGCATAGAACCAGTGCGTGAGGTCGGGCAGCGGCGGCGGGTTGGCAACGTTCTCGACCAGCTCGGGTGGTGCGGACGTGTCGATGTCGAGGGCCCGGTCGTGCGCACCCAGGCGCCGCTCGACGTGGCCGTGCCGTTGATCGGCGACTTGTCGTTCCTTCGCGAGCTGTTCGCGCAGGCGGCGGTTCTCCATCTGCTGCATGCGCATCTGCGCTTCCTGCCGCTTGAGGTCGGGCAGCACGAGCACGAGCACGAGACCGATGCAGTTCGTCAACAAGCCGACGAAGAACCAGCCCAAGGCGCTGCGGCCGCGGCTCGCTGCGATCGCCGAGCAGATGCCGCCGAACACGACCGAGACGACGAGCTGGACCAACAGGACGACGGCATCATCAGCAGCGAGCATGGATACGTTGGGCTTTGGTCAGGGGGAGCAGGAGCGAGCGGCCCAGCCGAGCAGCACAGCGGCCGTGAACACGCGCGTGCCGGCGCGGCGCCAGAGGCGGTGCGCTGTACCTTCGAACCCGCGGCGCAGGACGTCGAGATCGAGCAGCAGACCACCGAGCAACAGCAGAGCCACGACGGGGCCCGCGGGGTGCAGCGCAACGGCAAAGCCGAAGTCGCCCTGGAGCGCCGCGGCCGTGCTGCGCACGAGGCCGCAGCCCGGGCAAGCGAGCGGGCCGAGGCAACTGCCCAACGGGCACGCGGGCCCGCGCAGACCGAACCACGTGGCGGCTTCGGGCGTCACGGTCGCCGTGAGCCCCACTGCGAGGGCACTGCCCCACGCGAGCACGCGCAACACAGGGCCTCGCCGCGGCGCAGGCATTGGGGGAATCCCAGGAGGACGACTCACGCGTTGCTATCGAACGAAGGTCCCTCGCGACGTGCAAGCCCCCACCCACCGCGCCGCGGAATCTCGAGATGTCGGCGCTGTCGATGTCGGCCCCTTCTCACCGCCACAACTTGTCGATCACTGCCGCGACGTAGCGGTCCCTGTTCTGTTGCGGATCGACCGGGCTCGGCACGCCCGAGATCGACAGGCGCGAGACCTTCATCGGCGTGCTCGATCGCACGAACAGAAGCACGTCGCCGGCCGTGAGCCTGCCCACATTGCGCACGACCGCGGTCTCCTTGTCGTCCACGCTGACCCTCATCGTCTTTGCACCGTCGTGCTCGAGGCGCAGGTGGTGCGTCTGCCCGACGACCAACATCGCGCCACCGCCGATCTGCTCGGCGACATTCTGCTCGGCGTCCATGACCTGCACGCCGCCCGTGAGCGTGACCAACAGCATGCGGTCCTCGGCGGCACACATCGCGACGCCGCTGTCCGGCACGAAGTCCGCGTCGACGCTGAACTCGAGTTCGACGGTCTGCTTGCCGCGCAGCGCGACTGCCCATCGCAGTGCGCTCGAACCCACGAGCTGGTACCCCTTCTCCGCGGGCAGCAGACCGCTCGCGCCCGCGTGGGTGATCTGGGGCGCCCCTGCGAAGAAGGACTCGAGCTCCTCCTTCGACAGCGGCGAGAAGTCCGCATTGGGCGCGCTGCCGGCATCGGTGTAATCGACGCGGAACGCGCCTTCGCCGCGTGCGGAGACCGTGCCGCGAACTCCGAGCGCCGTCAGGTCATCCACTGAAAACGCGCGCTCGGCCAGCGCTCGCGCGAGTTTCTCGATCGCCTGCTTGCGGCGCACGAGCAGCGGCGACTTGCCGTGTTCGCGCAGCAGCGACTGCAGCCGGGCAAGCGACTGCCGCGCCTTCTGCGCATCGTCGACCTGCGGAATGCGCATCAGCTCGGTGACCACGGCCGCCTCGACGCCGAACCGCGCATCGAGGTCGCGCGGCAGGTCGCGCTTGAGCTCGGCGATCGCCTTCTGGTCGAGCTTGAGCAGACCCTGGAGGCTCGCGAGCGAATCGCACTTGAGCCAACGCGTCCAGATCTCGAGCCAACGTTCCTTGCTGAATCGATCGAGCCGATTGCCCGCGCCCACGAGCACCGCCGGTGTCATGACGTTCAAGGGCACCTCGGTCTCGGCCTTGCCGACGCGCAGCACGATGGTTTGCGCATCGCGCCGCACGACCTTGCCCTTGAGCTTGTTGGCGCCAGAGGTCACGGACAGCTCGGCTCCCTTCTGCAGGTGATCGGCCAGCGCGTCGTCGCGCAACTTGACGAGCGCCGCGATGCGGGCACGCTCGCGCGCGATGAACTCGCGCTCTGGTTGTGGCACCGGCTCCGCATCCTCGGGCAACAACGCGAGGCCCGCTTCGTACTCGCCGCGCGCGCACAGGCGCCGCACGCCGGCCAGGCGTTCGGTCAGATCCTCGGCCGTCCAGCGCAGACCGGTCGTGTCGAACGCACTCGGTGGCGCCATCGGCGCGCTGCCGCCCTTGCCCGAATCGCCCTTCGTCAGGTCCCGCAAGCCCGGATACTGCACGCGCAGTGACGCGTCGAGCCAGCGCAGCCACTCCGCCTCGAGGTTCGCCATCGCCTCTGGCGCCGTCAGTTCGAGCGCCTTCTGGAACACGGCCAGACCCGACTCGCCGCGCTGTGCGGCGCGCATGTAGCGCAGGAACGCGGCTTCGTGCCTGCGCTTCTCGCCCTCGTGCAGGAAGCGCACGAACATCTCCGCCTGCGAGTAGAAGATCCCCAACACTGCCTCCGCGGGCAGGGCAGCGCCGTTGCGCTTCTGCGCGAGATCGAGCACGTCCTTGTAGGAATCCGCCGACACGAGGTCCGCGATCGGCGCCACGTAGTAACGACCCGCGGGATTCCCGTAGGCGAACGCGAGGCTGGTCAAGTGGCGCAGCTGCTGCTCTGGTTCACGCAGTGAGGTCGCGACGTTGGTACTCGATGCCCGATAGTCGGCAAGCCCTTCGTTGAACCACACGGGCTTCGGCATCTTGCCGTCCTTCGTATGCGCGTGTTGCAGCGCGTGCACGAACTCGTGCAGCACCGCGTGCCGTTCTTCGGGGCTCGTGTTGTCGCGAGCGAACGTATCGACGTAGGTCACTGCCAACCGCAGGCTCGGCGTGTAATGTGCCCTCGCGAGCGCGAGCGAGGGGTCGCCGATCGCGGTCCGGAAATCGAGGTAGCGGCCGCCGCTGCTCAGGATGGCTATCGCATAGCCGCCAGCGTCGGGCGAGCGCACGAGCTCGCACGGTCGCTGGTAGTCCTCCTCGAACTGCGCGGCGAGCTCGCGCAGGAAGGGCAGGTAGCCGTTCACGATGCCGATCTCGTAGTCCTTCTCGTCGTTCGAAGACCGCTCGATGCAGAACAGGAACGGCGGCCTGTCCACGAGCGAGAACACGATCTTGGTGAAGAAGGGGTGCTGCCGCAGATCCTGCTCGAGCCTGGCGCGGAACTTCGCGTAGTCGTCCTGCGCGGACGCACCGGCGCAGGTGAGCGCGAGACCGACGATCGCGGCGATGAGGGGGTGCATGCCCGTTGCTGCCTCGTTCTGTGCGGCGGATGGTGGCCTGGGCAACGGCCGAAGGCAACAGGGTCGGGATCGCGGCGGTCCTGGCCACCATGCGGTGCGCGTTTTTTCGGGCCTGCCACCCGCGGGCCCGCTCGCTGGCTATCCTTCGGGCTCTCCCACTCGTCTTCGGAGGTTCCATGCGCCGCACCGTCGTCACCGTCGTCTGTTCACTGCTCGTTGCCTGCTCCGTCGGCCAATGGGAGGATGTCGAATCGCGGGAGCACGGGGAGCAGGGGCGCGAGGAGCACGGGCGCGAGGAACACAACCCGGGCGGCATGCGCCAGCGCGCGCAGGCTCGCGGACTGCTCGGTCACGTGCGGCACGACGCGCTCATGCAGGCATGGGAACACAAGCAGCAGATGGAGATGTTCGACGATCTCGGCGCACCGGTGCAATGGACGTGGCTCGGGCCCGGCAACATCGGCGGCCGCCTGCGCGCCGTGTTGATCGATCCGGCGAATCCGCAGCGCATATGGACCGGTTCGGCCGGCGGTGGCGTCTTCTACAGCGACACTGCCGGCTCGGCCTGGCAGCCTCGCAACGGCCTGCTCACGATGCTCGGCTGCGGCTGCATGGCGCTCGATCCGACCAATTCCAACCATCTGTACTTCGGCTCGGGCGAGGGCTTCTTCGATGCCGTGATGGGCAGCAGCAACACGGCGATCCTGCGCGGAGCCGGCATCTTCGAGTCGATCGATGCCGGGGTCACCTGGACCCGGATCCTCAGCACCTCGACGCCGGACTGGTACTTCGTGAACCGTCTCGCGTTCCAGCCCGGCAATGCGCTCGTGATGCTGGCCGCGACCGCGAGCGGGATCTGGCGCAGCACGGACGGCGGCCAGACCTGGAGCCAACGCACGACGACACGCACGCTCGACCTCGACTTCCATCCGACCGATCCCCTGCGCGCCGTCGCCGGGCGCGAGGATGGCCGAGCGCAGTGGACGGTCGACGGCGGCCTCACGTGGAGCACCGTGCAGATCTCGGCGATCGCGACGCGCGTCGAGCTGGCCTACGCGCGCAGCAATCCTCTGACGGTGTTCGCGACGGTCAGCGACACCTCGTGGTTCGTCCACGTGTGGCGGTCGCTCGATGGCGGACAAACCTGGGCGCAGCGCAGCACGCAATCGATCGGCACCTACTCGCTCTACAACAACGCGCTGTGGGTCGATCCGACCAACGCCAACAACCTCGTCTACGGCGGCGTGCAGCTCTACCGCAGCACCGATGCCGGCGCGACGCGCTCCCAGTTCACGACCGGGTCGCACCCGGACTACCACGTGATCGTCGAGCATCCCGGCTACAACGGCACGACCAACAAGCGCATCTACACGGGCGACGACGGCGGCTTGCACACGATCGCCGATTGGCAGGTCGGCAGCTGGTCGACGCTGAACAACGGGCTCGGCGTGACGCAGTTCTACGGCGCCGCGATGAACCCGGTCTCCGGCGTGATGATCGCCGGAGCCCAGGACAACGGCACCAATCGCTACAACGGCAATCCGAACGCGTGGACCTACAACGTCATCGGCGGCGACGGCACCTTCTGCGCCGCGGATCAGACCGACCCGAACTACTTCTACGGCAGTTACCAGCACTTCGGCGCGCAGCGCAGCAGCAACGCCGGCGTCAACTGGACCGACATCCGCGGCGCCACGACGGGCGACATCGGCTTCAACTTCGCGCCATACTTCCTGCTCGACCCGAACAACCAGAACCGCATGCTCGCTTGCGGGCGCGCGCTGTGGCGCACGACGAACGTGAAGACCGGCGTGCCGCCGACGTGGGTGCAGATCAAGGCGCCGCGAAGCTGCCCGACAATCGTGCAGACCCCGCCGCAGGACCACTTCGCCGACAACCCGTATTGCAACCTCTCGACGGCCCAGATCGCGCTCGGCAATGCGGACATCGTCTGGGTCGGTCACAACGACGGCGAGGTCTATCGCACCGCCAACAGCACGGCGCCCGTTCCGGCCTGGACGTTGATCGACAGCGCCGGTGGTCAGCTGCCCGACCGTTGGGTCAGCAGCATCGCGATCGACCCGAGCAACCACCAGCGCGTGATCTTGAGCTTCATGGGCTACACGCCCGACAACCTCTGGGAGACCACCGACAACGGCGTCACGTGGCACACGATCGACGGCAGCGGCATCGGCGCCTTGCCGGACCTGCCCGTGAGTTGGGTCCTGATGCACCGGGTGCTTCACGACCTGCTGTTCGTCGCGACCGACCTCGGGCTCTTCCACAGCACGAACGGCGGCGCTTCCTGGGCGCCGGTCGCGGGCGGCCCCGTGAACGTGTGCATCGATCAGCTGATCTGGAAGAACGACCGTGAGTTGCTGTGCGTGACGCACGGACGCGGCGTCTACCTGGCGACACTGCCGCTGGCCGGAACCCAGGTCGTCGGCACCGGCTGCGCGACGGGCACACCTCCAGTGCTCGCGGCCTCGTCGCCCGTAGTCGGCACCACGATGCAGTTCAGCCTCGCTGCCGCTCTGCCGAACGCGCCCGTGTTCCTGGCACTCAGCATGGGCCCGCCGAGCTCCGTGCCGATCGGCCCCTGCACGATCCACGTCGACCTGCTGACGGTGTTCCTCGACTTTGCGGGATTGACTTCGGGCACCGGAGCCTGGAGCGCACCGCTGGCCCTGCCACCGCAGCCATACTTGATCGGCCTCGAATTGACCGCCCAGGCGCTGCTGCTGTCCGCGAGCGGCGGGCCGATGCTGGGCCTCGGCGATCTCAGCACGGGTCTGCGCGTGTTCCTCGGCGTGTAACCGCCGCAGCGGCGGTTCGCGGGGGAGGTAACGCACCGCTTAGTCTTGCAGCGATCATGCTCCCGCCGACTTCGCCGCGTTTCTGCTGCCCCGCGCGCATCGCCTTGCTGGCCGCCCTGCTCGCGATCGGGTCGTGCGCCGGCATGCCCGGGACCGTCACTTCGCCGGTCCGGCCGCGCATCATCTCGACATGGCCGTTCGGCCAGATCGCGAACGAGCATGCGCTCGCCGTGGTGCGCAACGGAGGATCGCGCCTCGACGCCGTGGAGGCCGGCATTCGCGAGATCGAGCGGCTGGGCTCGGATGGTTCGGTCGGAGTCGGCGGCCGGCCCAACGCCGCCGGCTATCCGCAGCTCGATGCTTGCATCATGGACGGGCCGGGTCACCGCGCCGGCAGCGTGGCGGGGCTCGAGGGCATCGTGCATCCGATCACCGCGGCGCGTCGCGTGATGGAGGCGACGAAGCACGTGATGCTGGTCGGCGAGGGCGCGCGCTGGTTCGCGCTCGAGCAGGGCCTCGAATCCGTCGACACGGGCGACCTCGCGGCGAAGAAGGACGCCTGGGTCGCGCAGAAACGCGGCGACGCCGACCGGGGTGGTCACGACACGATAACGCTCCTGATCCTGGATGCCGAAGGGCACATCGCCGGCGGCTGCTCGACCAGCGGGGCCGGAGGCAAGCTGCCGGGCCGCGTCGGCGATTCGCCGATCCTGGGCGCCGGACTCTACGTCGACGACGAGGTCGGGGCCGCCGGGGCAACCGGTCTCGGCGAGAACGTGATGCGTCATTGCGCGTCGTTCCTGATCGTCGAGCTGATGCGGCAAGGCCTGGGGCCCCAGCAAGCGTGCGAAGAGGCGATCCACCGCATCGCGCGCGTCGATCCGCGCGGTTATGCGCTCGACGTCTGCTTCATCGCGCTGGACAAGCAGGGTCGCTGCGGAGCCGCGGCTTCCAACCAGACCTTCCCCTTTGCCACGGCGACCAAGGACGGCAGCGAGGTGCAGAGCGTGCCGCGAGTCGTCCCGCGCCCACGATAGCAGGCAGAACGACTCGGCTCGCGACGGGCGCCGTGATGCGCATGGTTGTAGTGGCGTCGCAAGCGGCGGGTCGCCATCCTTGCCGCGTGACCGTCTTCCGGACCCTCTGGTTGTTTCATCGCTGGTTGGGCGTCACGGCCGGCCTCGTGTTCATCGTGACGGCAGCGAGCGGATTCCTGCTGTTGCAGAAGAAGCACTACGACTGGCTGCAGCCCTCTGTCGTGCGGGGCGCCGATGGACCACCCGAGAAGCTGCAACCGCTCGCCGCCGTCTACGGCGCGGTGTTCGCGCTCGGTCTGCCGCAGCTCCGCAGAGAAGAGGACATCGCGCGCGTCGACTTCCGGCCCTCCCACCGCGTGCACAAGGTGGTCAGCAAGCACGACGATCTCGAGGTGCAGGTGTGCGCGATCACACTGCGCACTTCGGACCCGAAGCCGCGGCGCAGTGATTGGCTCGAACGATTGCACGACGGGTCGTTCTGGTGCGACGCAATGCACGACTGGGGGATGCCCGCGGCGGCGTTGATCCTGCTGTATCTCGCGAGCAGCGGCTACGTAATGTGGCTCTGGCCGAAGTGGCAGAAGTGGCGTCGTCGCCGTTCGAACGAAGCGCGCTCCGACGCCGGCCGGCAGGCTCCGTGACACAGAGCCCGGCCGGGCCCGGCTGCGCGCCTGGCCGCAGCAACGATGGAGGCCGGTCTGCTCGACATGCTGCGCACCGATCATTGCCGGATGCGCACGGTAGCTGACTGCGGCCGCCGCCAACGCTGTGGAGAGCTATCAACGGCGCCTTGGTCATACAGAATGCGAATGCGATCGCCTGCGTGAATCACAGCGCAAAGGCGTGGTAGCGGCTCGTCGACGGCGTCCACTGTAGTCGAAGGCTGTGGACAACAATCAAGGCCGCCAATCGCGTGGTCGTGTCGCTGGCATATAGGCAGCAACTTGGTCATGCCTGGTGCTAGAGCGGTCGCATATGTGCATTGCAGCACGACGCATCGCCGCGATTGGAAACGAATTGGCCTTTTCCTCAGGCCAATGCTCTCTCCCTACGTCGTAAGTGCGATTGCTAATCAGGTCCCAGGCATGCGTCGCGCTTGGATCGCGACCGTGCCGCCAAGAACCATGCTACCAAGAGAATGCGCGGCGGCTACGCCGCGCTTACGGCTCCCCGCTGTGACGGCGCTTTTCGACAGCCAGCCGGCGGAGCTGTCGAGCTAACTCAACAACGAGGCGCGTCATGAAAGATACTCAACCAAGGGGCGTAGTCTGTACGGCGACCTTGGCACTGTTTTGTGTGGGATTGTCAAGTCAGTCGAATCCCGTCCTGGACATAGCATCGGTGCTTACGCCGCCTGGCGGCTTCGCGGTGAGCGGCTGGGCAGGTGGACCGTTCACGCCGACGTCGAAGGCCTACACCTGGACGAATGCGGGTCCGGCGGTGCAATACCAGCGCGTGGTGTCGCAGCCGTGGGTGACTGCGGCGGGTTCCAGCAGTGGCACTCTCGCCGCTGGGCAGTCGCTGGCGTTCACGGTCTCGATCAATGCAAGCCAGGCAGCCAGCTTGCCGTCGGGTACGCACACTGCCGAGGTCA
>DASRJH010000101.1:0-16697 GCA_035649575.1 Planctomycetota bacterium | reverse complement strand
CTCGACGATCATGGTGCCGCGCTGCAGTCGCAGATTGACCTCGGTGCCCGCTGGTCCACGCACGAGCTCGTGAATGCGTCTCTTGTCGGTCGCTTCGAGCGACAACCCGTCGACGGCGAGGATGCGATCGCCCGGCCTGATACCGGCGCGTTCGGCGGGGCTCCCGGGGTGCGGATAGTAGATGACATCTCCCGCACCCATCTGCACGCCGATGCCCTCGTAGTGGCCCGTGTTCTGCTCTTCGTATTTCGCGACTTCCGAAGGCGGCACGTAGAGGCTGTAGGGATCGAGTTCCTTCACCATGCCGGCGATTGCATGATCGAGCAGCTTCCTGGGGTCCTGCGGGTCGATGTGGGAGCGCAGGATCTCGTTGAAGACGAGCTCGAGCGCGGTCCCTTGTGGCTCGGGCAGATCGGCGATGCGGCGGCCGCCCAGCACGTTGCCGAATGCGAATGCCGCCGCGACCAGCGCCATGTTGGCGATCAGGAACCAGAGCGGCAGCCGGGCATGCTGTTGCATCGGCACCATCCTATGGTCATCGGGAAGGCCGCGCATGCTCGGCGCACGCGATACCGCCTTGGTGCGGCCTCGCGGCTGTTTTCAGGTAGGTGATGTACTGCGGCTAGACTCAGGGTGATGGTCAGAGCCTGTCACGGGGGTTTCCTGCTCGTCGCATGCGTCAGTGCCTGTGCCGGCACCGCGGACACGCGTCTCCTGCAGAGCCTCGAGCGGCTCGTGGCCTGCCCGGACCTCGCCGGTGGTCGAGTCGGCGTCGTGGTCGTGGATGCGGCAACGGGCGCCGTCGCTGCGGAGCACGCCGCGGACCTCGGGTTTGCGCCAGCCTCGAACCAGAAACTTGTCACGAGTGCCGTGGCGCTGCAGTCGTTGGGGCCACGACATCGCATGGCGACCGAATTGCTGTTGCGCGGGGAGGTGCGAGACGGCGTGTTGCGCGGCGATCTGGTCCTGCGTGGCTTCGGCGATCCGACGTTCGCGCAGGAGGAGGTTGCACCGGGCCGGGTCGACCGCCTCGTGCAAGCCGTGCGCGAGTGCGGGATCACCTCCGTCGAAGGGCGCGTGCTCGGCGACGGCAGCTGGCAGGGCGACGAGAGCCTCGGGCTCGGCTGGCAGTGGGATTACCTCGACGAGGACTACGCGGCCCCGTTCGGCGGCCTCGTCTGTGCGGGCAACGTGTACACGGTGCGAGTGAAGCCCGGTGCGTCGGGTCCCGAGATCGCGATCGAACCGGCCGGCGTTGCGGAGGCTGCGGTCGAGGTCGTGCAGGGTCAGAACGGTGCGGAGACGCGACTGCTCGCGCGCCGGCGCCTCGGTGCCGATGTCGTCGAGGTCTCGGGTTCGATCGCCGCCGACGCAGCCGAGCAGGTCTTGCGCGTGGCGGTGCGCGAGCCGTCGCTGTTCGCGGCCGCCGTGTTCGCGGCGGCGCTGCGCAGGGCCGGCGTGGCCGTGGCAGGTGGTCACGCTGCCGCGTCCGGATCGGAGCGACTGCTGCTGCGCGTCGAGTCGCCGGACCTCGCTGTCGTCACGCAGCGCCTCCTCTCGAACAGCGACAACCTCTACGCGGAGCAGGTCCACCGGGTCGCGGCGCGCGTGCAGAGCGGTTCCGGCAGCACGGCGGCTGCCGAGCGTCACAGCAAGAGCGTGCTCGAGGCTCTCGGCGTCGACGTGCGCGGCATGGTGATCGCCGATGGCTCGGGGCTCTCGCGCCGCAACCTCGTGCAGCCGCGCCAGCTCGCCAACCTGCTCGTGGCCATGTGGCATTCGCCGCACCAAGAAGTGTTCCTGTCCGGACTGCCGCTGGCCGGTGAATCGGGAACGCTGCGCCGGCGGTTTCTGAGCGGCCCGGCCCGCGGTCGGGTGCGGGCCAAGACTGGCTTCATCTCGCGTGTCGTCTGCCTGTCCGGCTTCGTGCCACGGCCCGATCCGGGCGCGCCTCCGTTCGTCTTCAGCGTGATGCTGAACGACTTCACGTGTGACGAAGCGAAGGCAAAGGCCGCCGTCGACGTCTTCGTCGAGGAACTGGCCAGGGCGGCAGGCTGGTGACGGACAGGACTTCGGCAGGGGGCTCGTTCAAAAAGTGACCACGACGCCGAACTGGAAGCCGTCGAGCACGAGGTCCGCGTCGTAGGCGAGACCACCCGCGTCACTCTCGGCAGCGAACTCGCTGTAGCGCCAACCCGCAAAGAACGTCACGTCGCGCATCGGGATCGAGTAGGTGGCGCGCAGCTCGAGATCCTGTTGCAGCCCCTCGAAGTCGCCGCGGATCACCAGATCCGGCGACACCGCGTACTCGACCTCGAATCCGACGTCGCGCCACGAGGCCCGGAATCGCGCGGCGGGATAGAACACGTCGCCCTCGATCTCGACGTTCTGGTGGCGCTGGCCGTCGTCGGTCTTGCCCCGCAGCGTCAGGTCGCGGTAAGCCAGCACGCCACCCGCAGCGAGCCTCAACCGCAGCGGTTGGTCGCGGAAGGTCGTCTTCACGTCGATCAGTGGTTCGACGTAGCCGACGCGCACCTCGTCCATGACCACGTCCATGACCACGACGTCGCCTTGCAGCAGGGCGCCCCAATTGGCCTCGAGCACGCCGGGGTCCGCTGAGCCCTGGTCGAGCTTGTAGTAGTCGACGCGGAAACCGCCGAAACCATCGCCGATGTCGGTGCGGATGCCGACATCCTCGCGGTGATGATCCTGACCGAAGAGGCGCAGGTCCTGCGGCGGGTTGTCTTGCGCGGGACCACCGGCCACCGGGGAATCGAGCGCGACCTGCCCTCGGATCTGGTAGAGCGCGAGATAGGGCGACACGAGCATGCGTGGTTCCGCCATGACCATCGACGAGCAGCCCGAGAACAGGCTCGTCGTGAACAACACAGCGAGGATGCGCATCGGCAAGAGGCTAGACGCTGCCTGTCGGCGGTGGAAGCGCGCGGCGCCGGTATGCTGGAGCGTCACTGATGACCGTGGGCAACGCTGCTCCTGGCAACGCGCGCGACGTGCAGGCGTACCTGCCGCGTTTGGACCGGCACAAGCCGAAGTGCGGTCCGGTGCGTCCGTCGAAGATGGGCAGGCGGCGTATGTGGGTGCTGATCGGCGTGCACGTGCTGATCGGCGGGCACATCGTGTGGTGGCTCGCCACGGGCTCGGCGATCACGCCCGTCGAGCCGTCGGAAGCGATGCAGACGATCGAGATGGGCCGCATCAACGCGGGCTTCCTGCTGTTCCTCGCGCTGATCGCGAGCACGCTGGTCTTCGGGCGTTGGTTCTGCGGCTGGGCGTGCCACGTCGTCGCGCTGCAGGACGCGAGCGCGTGGCTGCTCGGCAAGATCGGCCTGCGGCCGCGGCCGTTGCGGTCGCGTCTGCTCGTGCTCGCACCCTGGGTCGTCGCTGGGCACATGTTCGCGTGGCCGCTGATCGAGGCGTGGCTCAGCAGATGGCCACTCGTCGCGCAGTGGCTCGGCCTGTCGCCGAGAGTGCTGCCGTCGCCGTCCGACTGGGAGCTGCACCTGACGACCACGGAGCTGTGGCAGACGTTCCCGGGCCCCTTGATGGGCGTGTTGACGTTCGTCGTCGTCGGCTTCCTGATCGTTTGGTGGCTCGGCGCGAAGGGCTTCTGCACGCACGGGTGTCCCTACGGTGCGTTCTTCGCGGTCGCCGATCGCTTCGCGCCGATGCGCATCAAGGTCACCGATGCGTGTGATGCGTGCGGCCACTGCACGAGCGTCTGCACGAGCAACGTGCGCGTGCACGAAGAAGTCGCGAAGCACAGGAAGATCGTCGATCCCGGCTGCATGAAGTGCATGGACTGCGTGTCGGTGTGTCCGAAGGAGGCGCTCTACGTCGGTTTCGCGCTGCCGCAGCCGTTCGCAACGAGCCAGCAGCGCATCCGGGCGCGCGCCGACTTCACGTGGCCCGAGGAAGTGCTGCTGGCGGCCGTGGCGTTCGTGTCGACGCAGTGGGTGTTCCGCGGCGCCTGGTTCGGCGAAGGCGTGCCGTTCCTGATGGCGGTCGGACTCGGCGCGATCACCGCGGTGGCCGCGGTGCTGGTCGCGCGGCTCGTGTCGCGGCGCGAGGTGACGTTCCAGCACACGCCGCTGAAGGTCGACGGGCGCTGGACGCGCAGGGGACGGTGGGGTGGTGCACTGCTCGTCGGTTGGCTGCTGTTCGCAGCGCACACGTTCGTGGCGCAGCGCTACTCGACGGCCGCGCTCGAAGCGGCGCTCGAGCCGGTGCGCGCGTCGCTCTACAAGTCGCGGCCGGTGTCGAACAACGAACTGGCGCCGGTGCTCGCGAGCCTCGACCGCTACCTCGGCTGGGCGATCGTCGACAATCCGCGGCACGTCGAGGTGCGCGCGCTCGTGCTGCGCGGTATGGAGCGGCACGTCGAAGCCGAACAGGCCCTGCTCGACGCGCTCGGCAGCAGGCCGGCGCTGCTGTTCGACGAAGCGAGCCTCGCGCTCGCGAGCTACGACCTCGATCCGAAGCGCAAGCGCTACGCGCAGGCGCAGCGGCTCATCGACCACGTGCTGGGACGTTCGCCGCAGCACCCGATTGCGCTTGTGCTGCAGGAGAAACTGCAGTCGCTCAAATGAGCGGGGTCCGCGTGGGTCGCCCCGCGGCGATCGAGAGCTACGGGCAGCCGTTGATCAGGTTGCCGACGCGGACGCGCAGGCCGTTGCTGAGGTTGTAGCTGGAGAAGAGCGCTCCGCCCGGCGCGAGGTTCAACATCTGGAAGTCGAAGTTCTGGCCTTCGAGCGCCGGGGTCGGCGGGATCCCGAGCGGGAGTATCGTCAGGCCGGAGCCGTCCGCGACGGCGATCACTGGGCCGATCATCGACAACGGATCACCGGTGTAGACCGTGCAGCCGGGTGCGATCAGCGAAGCACCGGGGACCGTGCTCAGCAGGAACGCACACGGCGCGAACGCCGGGTTGGCGGTGCTGCGCAGCGCGAACGTCCCGTTGCCCAAGGTCGCGCGGTCGGGTGTCCCGGTCGCGAAGAGCGTCGGTGCGCTCGGGTTGCCGCAGCCCACACCGAGGTTCTGGTTGAACACGCCGCTCGGCGTCGTCGACGTCACGTTGACTGTCAGGGCCCCCGGTCCGACGTCGTACTGGTCGAGCAACAGCGTGCCCGAGAGCGGCGCCGCGTCGCTGTCGAACCAGAAGTTGTAGATGCTGTTCCATCGCAGCGGGTTCGGGCTCACCGCCTGGGTCTGGAACACGATCTCGCCGCCGACCTTGGAGGCGGTCCAGTCGGTGAGCGCGTTGCGGTCCACGTCGTGGAAACCGAGGTTCAGCACCTGGGCCTCGGGGCAGACCGGGATGCGGAGGGCACCCATGCCGCGCTTGTTGTCGCGGTTCTGGACCGCGTACTCGTAGTGGTAGAGTCCGTTCGTCGGGCCCGTCACCTTGACCGCGACGTAGAAGCGGCCGTCGTCGGTGCCGTTCGCGGCGGAGTTGATCGTTGCGCCGCTCCAGCGCTGCAGCACCGAGCCGAGCAGGTAGCCGGTGCCGTCGGTGAGAGTCCAGTTCGTGCCGCTCCAGACGGCCGTGAACGGGCGCGAACCGATGTTGTTGTCGCGCACAGATTCCGCTTCCGATTGGATCAAGTAGCCGGCCTGGTAATAGAAGTTGGCGCCGGGCACGTTGAGATCGTCGTCGTAGACGCGCATCGCGTCGCCGATCGCCTGGTTCAGCACGAAGGCCTGCGACTGCGTCAGACTGCGGATGCCGTCGCACTGCTGCGCCGGCGCGACCGCGGGATTGCCGCGATCGAACCAGGAGCACTGCGGCACCCACGCGCCGAGCCACGGGTCGACTTCCCCGGGTGGACCGAGATTGAAGTGATCGACGGCTTGCGAGTTCGCGTAGGTGTCGCTGCACCCCACGTGCACGAAGCTCGTCGTCCCCCCGCCGATGCAGGAGCCGCACGTGCTCGGGTCGTTGCTGGAGCCGAACGTGTGCTTGACCCACGCGTAGTTCGAGATCTGCACGAGCCTGCCACCGGATTCGCGGGCCACGATGTAGTGGATGAAGCCGTGGTTCGGATTCATCGCCGCCTGGAACGGGATGTTCGACGTGCCCGGATTGCAGCACGTGGTCCAGACGCCGATCGCCTGCACGCCGTTCGGGAACGTGCCGGTGCGGCGGTAGCGCGCGATCGAGTACGTGTCCTCCAACTTGATGTCACGTCCAGGGATGTAGCCCGTCTGTGCGGGCAGGTCTGCGACGACGGTGGCGAGCAGCAACAACAACAATATGCGCGGGCGCATGGGTGCCTCTGTCTTGCGGGGAGATGCCATGGCGGATGGCCACGGCGGGGCGACTGGAAAACTATCCTCGTTCGGCAAAAGTGCCAGCATCCGCAAGCTTGCTGCTGGCCGGAATCGACCCGACCAGGCGCGCGGAATCGACCGGAACCATGAGGGTCCAGCTGGCGGGCTTGTCGAGCCCGGTGCCGGGACGTGGTGAGCCTTGCACCGCCGGGAAAGCGCGTGGCACCCGGTTCCTCGTTACGTACCTTTGACGGATGCCCGAAGCTTTCCTCGAGCGCGACTTCAAGGCCTACGAGCGCCATCGCCAGGACGATCCCGAATACAACGCGCTGCGGCTCAGCGTGCGGCGCAAGTTGAAGGCGATGGTCGACGGCGTCGTCGTGGAGGCCAAGGCGCTCGGTGTCGAGTTGAGCGCGCAGGCGGGACTGCACCACCCCTACACGATGAACAGCTACCGCGTGCGCGAGCAGCGCGCCTACCTCTGCCGCGGTGCCAAGGAACGCAAGAAGCTCGCCGCGTTCTTCGGCGAGGCGCTCGGCAAGGACGCCGAGACGCACTACATCCAGACCGTGCTGGAAGCATGTCTCGACGACCAGATCGTCGAGGCCGCGTTGAGGATCCACCCGCAAGCGTGGTGGGACGGTGAGCACCTGAAGAAGAAGGTGCTGCAGGATCCGGCGCGCATGGACGAGTTGTGCACGCTGCTGCGCGCCTTGCCGCCCGGCTTCAATCTGAAGCTGCACGACTGGAAGCTCGACCATTGGTGCTCGCAGGTCAAAGCAGCGGCGATCAAGGAGATGCTGCAGCACTACACGCCGGGCAACCACTGGCTGCACGTGCAGCGCCAACTGCCGAAGGAAGACGCGCTCGTGATGGGGCCCGATGGCGAGGCGTGGGTACGCAGTTCGTTGCTCGCGCTGCTGCCGATCTACCGGTTCACGCTCTGGGAGCCGGCCTGAGCAACGGTGGTCACTGGGCCGGGTAGGTGGCCTTCACCCATTCGGCCCACTTGCGGTCGAAGTCGAGGATCGAGACGCCGTAGGCCTCCTGCAGCGCGGTGCGCGTGGCACCGACCAGGTCGGCCTGGTCCGGAGACCAGTTCTTGTCGACGCGGCCCTTCACCGCGAACAGGAACTTCCGCCATTTCTCGGGGCCCTGCGACTGGAGCCAGTCCATGCGCGACCAGAGCGCGACGTGGTCGTTGAACGTGATGTTGCCGAAGTCGCGCCAGGAGTAGGCCTCGGCGAACGACGCGAACTTGCCGCCCGAGGTGACGAGGTTGCGGCAGTAGGGCTCCCAGCGAGTCAGTTCCTTCAGGTCTGCCAAGGAGCCTTCGTTCTGGTCGAAGTTGTTCCAGTTCGGGTCGACGCGGCGGCAGTTCCAGTGTCCGAACGCTTCGCGCATCCAGACCGGCAGGTCGTAGGCGTAGTAGCGGAACCCGTCCAGGAGGTTCTGGCTCACGTTGAACGCCAACGCGCAGTGCAGCGCGGTGTCGTGCTTGAGCGGGTGCGCGTCGTCTTCGCAGGCGCAGGTGAACAGGATCGAGCTGCTCTCGACGAAGTGCCACCGCTGCGGCATCGACGAGTCCCGGCCGATGAAGTTCTTCATGTACTGCCGGTACAAGCCCTCCTTGTCGAACACGAGCACGAGATACTTGTCCTTCATGCCGAGATACGGCCCGTATCCCATGTAGCGGACGCTGGCGTTGGCCACGACCTTGCTCGGGTCGGTCGGGAAGTCCTCGTCCTTCACGCCGAACAGTTCCGAGGTCTCCGCGTACAGCTTCTCGAGGCGAGAGGCGGTCAGGTGCGCGCGCAACCACGGGTCCAACCTGCGCGTCTTCGGGTTGATGCCGGGCAACTTCGTGGCGAGATCCTCGAGCTCCTTGCGCAGCTTCGCCTTGGTCTCGGGATCCTCGGGCACGGCGTAGGCGGGCAGGTTGGTGCCGATGCGGAAGTGCGCGGTCTCGGTCCAGAGGATCGGGACGAATTCGAACGTTGCATCGATCTGGTCGCTCGTGACGGGCTTGTCAGCGAGATTGCCGAAGCGGAACGGCCCGAACGAGACATAGCCGGCCTTGGCCATCAGTGCGGGGTCGTTCTTCGTGTATGGGTCGATGCGCCACTTCGGCGTCTTCTCGGCCTGGGCGCAGGCCATCGCCGGAGCGAGCAGTGCAGCGAGCAGTTGGGTCGTGCGCATGGGTGCGGGAACGGGGTCTGGTCGGGGTGGGTTCGAGCGGTCAGGTCTTCTTGAGCCATTCTTCGGCCATCTGGATGGCGTCGAAGACGGTGAGGTTCTCGATCGGTGCTTCGCCGTGCAGCACGCGCATCGTGTTCACCGCCTCTTTCTTCACGGCGTGATCCGTAGCCTTCAAGTAGGTCCGCATGATGAGCAGGTGCTCCTTGACGGCGAGGTAGCGCACGAGCCGAAGACCGGCCATCTGGTCGGCGGGTGGGGCCTTGGCGATCGCCTCGAAGACCCAGTTGCCCGCGTCCATCGAGCGGGCGGCAGGCAGGACTTCGGCAGTGATCGCGCCGACTTCCTTCCACTTGGTCTTCGTGTAGGCGATCACGGCAGGCACGGCCTCGCGCTCCTTCAAGGCCAGCATGCCGAGCGAAGCATAGAAGGCGGTCGGTTCGTCCTTGTCCTTGCTCGCGGCCTTCAGCACCGGCACCAGCTCGGGATCGACGAAGCGGCACATCCGCATGAACAGATAGCGGCGCAGCTCGACGCGCGGTTTCTTCGACTCGCGCGCCATGAGGGCCGCGTGGGCCGGCTTCAACGCTTCGTCGAACACTGAGAACAGATGCGCATTGAAGGCCTCGTCCTTGTCGGACACCTGCTGCAGCAGCAGCGGCATCGCGCCGTCGCCGAGGGCGATCAGCTGCTGCTTTGCTTCTTCGTGCAGCTTCGGATTGTCCTTGCGGAACTGCCCAGCCAACGAGAGCACACGTTCCTTGTCGGTCTCCTTGAGGGCGGGCCACTCGGCCAGCTTGGTCGCGGTCGCGGGCTCCGGCTTGCCCTGTGCCTTCGGGGCGGCCTCCGGGTTCGGGGTACCTTGTGCGCGGATCTCGCACGGCAACGGCAGGACATGGAGCAGCAGCGCGAGCAGAGGGGCCAGCGGGGGACAGTGGATCATGGCAGCTTGGGCGGCTTGAGCCAGGTGGGGAGCGCGTCGCGGTAGTCGGGATGCACGAAGGTCACCTTGTCGGCGACGCGGGCGTGCTCGGCTTCGATCCACTTTTCCCAGTCGGCTCTCGAGTGCGTGACGAAACCGATCTGGAGCGCCTTGCAGTAGTCTTCGAGCACCGCTTGGGACTCGTGCATCTCGAGGCAACCGACTACGAAGTAGCCCGTGGGCACTTCGATCGGCGGACTGACGGATCCCTGCAGCATCTGGTCGAACAGGAAGATCGCGACAGGCAGTTGCGCGTGGGGTCGCCGGACCGCGCGCACATCCTTCATGTGCGGAGGCAGACCCTCGGCGCACTGCTCGAGCTCCACGACGTTCGTCGCCACCGAGCAGAGCGCCTCGGCGCGGGCGCGTTGTTCGGCCCGCAACGCCGGGAAGGCGCGCTGCGCGAGGCGAAGCGGGAGCAGATACTGGTCCAGCACGAGTTGCACGCTCGTCTTGCGGCCGGCATTGGGCATGAAGGACGACAGGAACTCGATGTAGGGCTCGACCTCGCTCAGAGCGATCTCGATGCCGTCGACGGCGAGCAGCCGGGACTCCGGAGCCGGTGCATTGCCCCCACAGGCTGCGAGCAGCAGCGCGAGGGCGCCGAGTGCGCTGTTCCGCCGGTGATTTGGTGTGTTCACGGGGTGTCGAGGGCCGCCAGGAAGTCGCAGACCGGACCACTCAGGAAGCGGTAGGTCGCGTAGAGATGGTTAGCGAGCTGAGGTGCATCGGCAACCGCCATCGGGCCGGCAAAACTGCTCGTGTTCTCGACCCACAGCGACTGGGCGTCCTGCGGCCAGGTCTCGATGCGCACGTGGTAGGTCTCGCGAGCGCCCTGATTGGGCGGGAACACGAGGCGCACGCCGAGCGACTGCAGCGGACGGCCGAAGGTCTGCCACGCCTCGGTGCCCGGTGCGATGAGCCGTTGGCTCAAGAAGCCGCGGCCGTCGCGGAAATGACGCGGTGAGATCAGCGAGCGCACGACGAACTGCTGGGCCAGCGTGGCCGTGACACCGAGCGTCTGGAAGGCGGCCATGGTGACGTTCACGACGCGCGTCGCGAAGTCCTCGACGGTCGTGCCGCGCAGTTCCTCGCGCAGCACGAGCCGATCCCACGCGAAGCTGGCCGTCGAGATCTGGCCCGGCGCCTGCGGCAGGTTGCTGAGGTGGATGCCGTCGGGAGCCACCTGGAAGTTCTGGTAGCAGATTGCGGGCTGCCGGTAGAGGGTGTTGTGGATGCTCTGGACGAGGTCGGCCCGCAGTTGCTGCGGCGGATACAGAATCTCGGCGGAGAACGCGATCGTGCGCGGGTCGTAGCTCATTCGAGTTGGGGGAGAAGAGGGTCCTCGCGCTGGCGGCATTCTCGCATGCGGAGGGCCGCTCAGACAGGATCCGTCGTGCGCCGCCGCCGTGCAAGCCGCTTGCTCGAGGCGGTCGGAGCGAAGCTGTGGGCGAGCACGCACAACGAAGGATGGAATGTGGGAGGATTCCCTTGCTCGGCTCGTTTCCCGGCCCCCCGCGGGTAGACTCCTGCGCCCTGTTTTTCTCCCCCGATCCTCCGATGCAACGCGTTCTCGTCCTCGCCGCCGCCCTGGTCGCCGCCACCGGGTTCTCCCTCCGTGCCCAGCCCCCGCAAGAGCAGATCAAGGAGCTCCGGCGTCAGATCGACGTGCTCAACGACCAGCTCGTCGCGGAGCGCGCGAATCTGCTGAAGGAGCTGCGCGTGAACGGCGTGCGGCTGGACCCGCGCGAGGTGATGAGGGAGGCCGTGTATTTGACGGGCGGCAAGCTGGTCGAAGCGAAGGTGGCCAGCTTCTTCATCCTCGAGGAGCTCAAGAAGCAGGTCGATTCGGGCATCCGCAAGGCCACCGAATTCATCGTGACCGACGAAGACGTGATGAACCAGCTGCAGCCGCTGATGGGGGAGTTCTCGACGAAGAACCCGGGCGTCGACTTCTGGGAGGTCGTGCGTTCGCAATATGGCCTCGACCGCGACAGCTTCCTCGAGCAGCGCAAGGAAACGCTCGTGTTCGATCGCGTCTTCTTCCCGGGCACGCCGAAGGAATGGCCCGAAATCACCAAGGAAGCGATCAAGGCGCAGACCCAGAGCGATCAGGGCCCCAAGTTCCTCGAGCAACTCGAGAAAGCCTGTGAAGGAGTCGACGAGAAGGGCAATCCGAGGAAGCTGCCCGAGTTCTGGGTCAACATGCTGCGGCAGTTCGTCCAAAAGGGCCTGCGCAGCTGGAGCATCATCCAATACGCATCCAACGGTCTGCCGTCGGACATCGTGCTCAAGGTCAACGATCTGCAATGGTCCACGCAGGAAGCGTTCGATTTCGTGAAGAAGGGCCTGTTCGTCCAGGATCTCGAACGCGCGATGCAGGAAGTGGTCGCGCGCGAGGCTCTGCGGCAAGTGCTCGTGAGCAAGGGCACCTACGTCAGCGATGAAGAGTTCGCGCGCCGCTACGACGAGTATCGCCAGCCCTTCGACAGCACGCCGTTCACGGTCGAGATCATCGCGACGCGCTTCAAGGGGTACCCGTGTCTCGAAGCGTTCCGGTCGCGATGGCGCCTGATCACGTCCTACGGCGACATGATCAAGGCAGAGATCACCGACACGAACCTGCAGGCCCACGCGGACAAGTACGCCGCCTTCTTCGCCGAGGGGCAGGTCGACGTGAACCTGATCCCGTTCCAGGCGCGCAATCCGAAGACGGGAGCCTGGGAGCCGGATGGCATGGCCAAGGCAAAAGAGCGTTGTGAGGCCGTCTTCGCGGCGCTCGAGAAGAAGGAGCTGACGTTCGACCAGGCACTCGACAAGCACACCGAGTTCTTCGCGAACGACGACAAGCGCGGTCGCCTGGGTCTGCTGCCGCTCAACCAGCTCAAGCAGCACCTGCGCGAGAGCGAGTTCACGCAGTTGTTGGACGGGTTCTCGCTGACGGAGTTCTTGTTCTTCGAAGCCGAAGTCGGCAAGACCATCGGTCCGATCACGGGCCCCGATGGCTGGTTCATCGCGCGCGTCAACGTGCGAACGCCGCCGCGGCGCAAGATCGACGTCAAGGTCGAGCGCGAGCGTCAACTCGTCCAGGAAGACTACGTGACGAACCGGTTCTTCCGCTGGGCCAGCGAAGTCATCCGCAACGCCAAGTACGAGTGATCGACGCGGGATCGTGCCGCTACGATCTCAGGCGTGACTGAGCCCTCGGATTCGCGCGCGAGCTTCGCGGCCCTGATGCGCCGGCTGTGGGCCTCGATCCTGACCTACAAGGGCATGGTCGCGGCGATGGTGGTCTTCGCCACGCTCGAGGCGGCTTTCACGAAGCTGCCGCTCGTGCTCGTGAAGCCGGTGATGACCGAGATGGGCGGTGAGAAGGCCAAGCCGCCGTCCGTGAAGCCAGAAGAGCTCGGCAACCGCCTCATGGGGGATTTCGACGTCTGGTTCCGGGGCTTTGCGGAGGATCTCGACACGTTCCTCGGACTCCAGATCGAACACGCGGGCATGAGGGTCGTGATCGCCTGTGCCGTCGTGGCCGTCGCCTGCGGTGTGCTCGGTTCGGTGACGATCTACTTCGTGCAGATGATCTCGCGGTTCTTCGCGATCCGGATCGTCGCCGATCTGCGCTGCGAACTGGCGCAGCACTTCCTGAACCTGCCGCTGCGCTTCTACGGCCGCCAGCGCATGGGCGAGATGATCAGCAAGGTCACGAACGACACGCAGGTCATGCAGCGCTCGTTCGAGCTCGCGGTCGACAACATCCTCGTCGACCCGCTGATGATCGCCTTCAACATCGCGATCCTCGCCTGGTTCGTGCCCGAGGCCATCTGGGTGCTCGCGGCGATGATCCCGCTCATTGGGATACCGCTCTACCGCCAGGGGCGGCAGGTCAGCAAGCGCAGCACGAAGAGCCTGCAGGCGCTCGGGGAGACCACCGAATCGCTGAGCCAGATCCTGTCGGGGATCCGGACCGTGAAGGCCTTCCAGCTCGAAGAGCATCGGTTCCAGGAGTTCGTCGACAACACGGGCCGCTTCCTCGAACGCACGCGCAAGATGCTGCGAGCGAAGGGCAGATCGATGGCGCAGACGTTCCTGACCTACCAGGTCGGCTTCGCGGTGCTGCTGAGCCTGCTCGGCTACGTGGTGCTCATCGAGGAACGCATCGAATTCTCCGACGTCGCGGTGATCCTGGCGCCATTGGCCACGACCTACCAGCACGTCAAGCGGCTGACGCGCGCCTACCACGTGTTGATGGAATCGGCTGGCGCGCTGACCGGCATCGAGCAGATCCTGAAGTCCGAGGTCGACCACACGGGGGTCGGCGGCAGGCCGATCCAGAGCGTGCGCGGCGACGTGGAGCTGCGCGACGTGTCGTTCGCCTACGACGAGACGCCGGTCCTGCGCGGCGTGAGTCTCGTGGTGAATGCGGGGCAGACCATTGCGCTGGTCGGGCCGTCGGGCGGCGGCAAGTCGACCACGATGGACCTGCTGCTGCGGTTCCACGATCCGCAGGGCGGGTCGATCCTGATCGACGGGGTCGACCTGCGCGAACTGCGGCTCGCCGACTTCCGTGCCCACGTCGCTGTCGTCAGCCAGCAGCCGTTCCTGTTCAACACGACGATCCGCGAGAACATCGCGTTCGGCAAGCCCGGCGCGACCGCGGCCGAGATCGAGGCGGCCGCGAACGCCGCGAACATCCACGACTTCATCGTGCAGCAGCCGAGAGGCTACGACACGCTCGTCGGCGAGCGCGGCAGCAACCTGTCCGGCGGTCAGATGCAGCGCATCACGATCGCGCGCGCGATCGTGCGCGATCCGGCGATCCTCTTCCTCGACGAGGCGACGTCGGCTCTCGACTCGGAGAACGAAGAACTCGTGCAGCGCGCGCTCGACAACCTGCGCAAGGGTAGGACCTCGTTCGTCATCGCGCACCGCCTGTCCACGATCATGGCCGCGGACGTCATCGTCGTGCTCGACAAGGGTCGGTTTGTCGAAATCGGATCGCACGCGGAGTTGCTCGGCAAGGCGGGCAGCTACAAGCGCATGTACGACATGCAGACGGCCTGAGCCGTCAGGCTGGGTCGTCCGCTGGGTCGTCCGGCTGGGTCGTCCGGCTGGGTCGTCCGGCTGGGCCGTCAGGCGGGGCCGAGCAGCGCGACCACGGTCGCCCGCACGGCCTCCCCACGGCCGATGGAGTCTACGCCCTCTCCACTCTTCCCCTTGATGTTCACGCGGTCGGCGGACAGCCCGAAGAGACTCGCGAGCCGATCGCGCATCGACTGGCGATGAGGTTTCAGTCTCGGTGTTTCCGTCTCGACGACGACGTCCATCGAGATCACACGCAGCTTGCGTTCGCGCACGAGCGTCATCGTCGCCGTGCAGAACTCGGCGGACGCCCGCCCCTTGTTGTTCGGGTCGCGATCCGAGAACAGCGAGCCGAGGTCGTCGAGTCCGGCTGCGCCGAGCACGGCGTCGCACGCGGCATGCAACACGGCATCGCCGTCGCTGTGCCCGCTCGGCCCGACCGGAGAGTCGAACCTGATGCCGGCCAGCATGCAGGCGCGGCCGGGTTCGAGTCGATGCACGTCGATGCCGAGTCCGATGCGTGGGAGTTCGTTCATTCGAGTCGGGCGGCGAGGATGGCCTCGGCCAGCGGCAGATCCTCGGGTCGGGTGATCTTGAGATTGGCCGGCGATCCTTGCACGACGGTCACGGGGGCACCGAGGTGCTCGACCAACGATACGTCGTCGGTGCCGGCGAACCCGGTTGTCAGCGCATGCTCGAGTGCCTGCAGCAGAACGGTGCGCCGGATCACCTGCGGGGTCTGCGCGAGCCAGATCCCGCCGCGATCGATCGTAGCCGCGACGACGCCGTCGGCGACGCGTTTCAGCGTGTCGGGTGCCGGAATCGCCAACAGTGCGGCGCCGGTGGCTGCCGCCGTTTCGATGCACTTTCTCGTGGCGGTGATCGGCAAGAAGGGCCTCGCTGCATCGTGCACGAGCACGAGGTCCACGGGGCCAGCAGCGAGCAGGCACCGCTGCATGGACTCCTGGCGCGTTTCCCCGCCATCGACGACCTGCAGACTCCTCTGCTCACCAACGGCAGCCCGCAGGGCCGGCAGACATGGCGCGAGGTGCGTTTGTCGGTCCCCGGGATGCACTGCCACGATCACTTGCACCGACATTCCGGGGATGGCGACGCGGGCCAGCCGCTCGACGCAGTGCACGAGCAGCGGTTTGCCCCGAAGCGGCACGTAGGCCTTGGGTAGGGGACCGCCGAAGCGTGAACCGCGCCCTGCGGCGAGCAGCAACATGGCGATCTTCACGCGCAAGACCTTACACTCGGCGCCGTGGCGGTGGTGCGGATTCTCGGCATCGACCCTGGCACGCTCGTGGCCGGGTTCGGATGCCTCGAAATGGTCGTCGAAGGCCCGAAGCGGAGCCGTGGCGACGTGCCGCTGGCACTGCAGGTGGGCAACGTCGTGCGACTCGGCGGCGGGGCCGGCGACGTGCGGCTCGTCGACTTGGGCGTGATGCGGCTCGGCAGTCGCGACGCCCCCTTGCCTCAACGCCTGCTGGCCTTGTCGGAACAACTGCGCGGCTTGTTGCAGCGGTTGCAGCCGAACGAGGTCGCGCTCGAAGAAGCGTTTTGTGGCAAGAGCGTTCCGGCCGCTTTGCGGATCGGCGAGGCTCGCGGCGTCGTGCTGGCCGAGTCGGCGCGAGGCGGGTTGCAGGTGCATCAGTTCGCGCCGGCCCGCGTGAAGCGATGCGTCACGGGGCGTGGCGCAGCCAGCAAAGAGTCGGTCGCGGACATGGTGGCGCAACTGGTTCACGGCGTGCGGAGCGCTTTCACGAGCGGCATGGCGGTTGACGCGACGGACGCGTTGGCAGTTGCCCTGACTTGTCTCGAGCAGCGTCGCTCGCCGCTGCTCGAACTCGGTTCCCGCGGCTGAATCGGCCCCCTTCGCGCGCGCCTCGGCATCCGCTCGATCAACGCAATCCGGGCAGGCCATTGCTTTTTTGTGCGCCGCTACCTGTAATGCCCGCACCGGTCATTGAGGTTCCTACCTTTTGTTCCGACCAAGGCGGTTGGCGGGCGCGGCGCGGAGCCGCACTCTCTGGAGGACGCATCGCTGCAGCATGCACCGCAGCGAACGGTGGAGTATCGACTCTTCTCGTCCGCGCCGGAGGTCTCGATGAACGCTCGGAACGCATGCAATGGTATTTGCAGTAGG
>DASRJH010000100.1:0-35911 GCA_035649575.1 Planctomycetota bacterium | reverse complement strand
TCGTTGGCGGCGCGCAGCAGGGGGATGGCGCCGCGGGGGCATCCGCCGGCGTCGGCGGTTCCGCAGCCGGCGCCGCAGTGAGGGAGGCCTTGACGACGGTGCGCCGCGGCGGCGAGCAGTTGTGGCCATCGCCCGAAGCGCGCTGCATCGCGTGCTGCAAGCGCTCGCGCGTGCGGGCCACGGCTTCGCGCGCCTCGCGCGCCGCCTCGTGGTCGAGCGACTGGCTCGCCGCCTCGAGCTCGGCCTGGGCGCGCTGCAGCTCCTCGCTCAGCGCCTGCGTCATGCGAACGTGCTCCTCCTGGTGGCGCTGCAGCTCGCGCTGCATCCTCTCGTGCTGCCGCTGCGCTTCGCGCTCGACGGCCTCGCGCTGTTGTTCGGCCTGGCGCCGCGCGGCTTCGTGCTGGCGCTCGGCCTGACGCTGCGCCTGCTCGTGCTGCCGCAGAGCGGCTTCGTGCTCGCGCAGCGCCGACTCGTGCTGCCGGACGGCCTCTTCGTGTTGGCGCTCGGCTTCACGCTGCGCCTGCTCCTGCTGCTGCTGCGCTTCGCGCAGCGCTTGTTCGTGCTGTTGCATCGCCTCGCGGTGCGCCTGCTCGTGCTGCTGCATCGCCTCGCGGTGTGCCTGCTCGTGCTGGCGCTGTGCCTCTTCGTGCTCCCGCTGCGCCTCGCGCATCGCCTGTTCGTGCTGCTGCATCGCTTCGCGGTGCGCCTGCTCGTGCTCGCGCTCCCTCAGCTGATTCTGGCGCTCGCTTTCGCGCTCCGACTCGACGTGCTCGCGCTCACGTGTCACCTGCGTCCTGGCCAGCGCCTTGCGCAACTGCTGCATCTCGCGTTTGGCCTGCGCGAGCTCGTTCTCGGCCGTTTCGATGCGTGCCGAGGCGCGTTCGAGCAGCTCGAGGGCGTTTTCTGGGACGGACTGGGTTCGGGCGACGACGGCGGTGAGGACACACAGAGCACCGCCGGCAAGGATGCGGGCGAACATGAAAGCCTCCGGGGGGAACGAGCACCGGCGTGACGACCTGACACGCCGCGGGGGGCAGCATAGCAGCAGGTCCGGCAGTATTTGGGGATGGGCACCATTCCCGGGTTCGTCGCGCCGTGAGCGGCGCGTGGCGGCACCTTCGAGTGCGGGGCTCCCGCTACTTCAGTTCGAGCACGTCGAGCCGGCTGACTTCGACCGTGCCCTTCTCGACCGCGATGCCGACGCGGCCGCCTTCGCGGCTCGGCGCATGAGCCGCCTCGAGCACGAGCGTGCCGTTCAACCACACGCTGCACGTGCCGCCGTCGTGCACGAGAACGACGTCGTTCCAGACGCCGGTGGCGAGGCGGCACTCGTTGTTGCTCGCGAACCCTTCGCCCGAAGACGCGAACGTCGACCACGCCGCGAAGATCGCCTCATTGACGTGCGCGCTGCGGTTGCACAAGAGCTTCACCGCGTCGCCGCTGGCGCGCAGCCGCGCGCGCACCGCGACGCGTTCGCCGAACTCGCGTCGGCTCTGCAGGTGCGTCCACGGCCCGTCGTGGCTGCCGCGCAGCACGCCGCTCGCAAACGACCACTTGCCGGCGTCGTCGGCGGCGAATGCCGCGAGCCCGCCGCCGGCCAGCAGGTCGATGCCCTTGCCGTCGCGCAGCGCTTCGGGCAGCGTGCGCTGCGCGAGGCCGAGCTTCTGGAGCACGTGCGCGCGGTGCGCGTCGGCGACCTTCTGGTCGGCGAGCCACGCGCGCCACTCGCGCTCGAGCGTGCGCACCGGTTTGCCGAACCAGTGCTGCGCCTCGGTCGAGTTCACATACCAGCTCTTGACCTTCGCCATGCCGAAGCGGTCGATCAGGAAGCCGACGAACGAGCCCGCGACGTGGTACGGATGCACGCCTTTGCCCGCACCCTGGGGAAACGTGCGGCGCAGCTCGAGCAGGTCCGGCAGGCGGCCGCACTGCAGGTAGGTCGCTGCCCAGGCGTGGATCGGCACGTTCTGATCGCCCTCGGCGAGCATCGTCGCGAGCCCTTCGACGACGAACAGGTCGCTGACCGCGTCCTCGCTCTTCGGGAACTGCATCGCGAACAGGTGGGTCAGCTCGTGCACGCCGCGGAAGTCGTGCGGCATGTGCAGGCTCACGGTGCCGGTCGAGAACGCGACAGCGCCGGTGCCCGTGCGCTTCTGCAGGTCGGCGCAGTCCGCGTAGAGGAACACGAGGATCGTGCCCTGGTAGCGCTGGCCGAAGATGCGTTCGAGCGTCGCGAGACCCGCCTCGACGTCGGCCGCGGCCGCGTCGCGCTGCGCATCGGTCACGGTGGCCGGGTCATAGTGCAGGCGCGCGCGCTTTGTGCTGTGGCGACCGCGCAGCTCCGCCATCATGCGCCGGTCGATGTCGGTCGCGCGCGGATCGTCGTCCTGCGCCGGGCACGTCGCTGCGAGGAGAACGACCGCGAGCGGGAGGGTCTTCATCGCCGCATGCTACCGGTTCGCCTGCCGGTGCGCCGGGAGCGCTGCGCTCAACGGTGGCAGTGGCAGTGTCCGTCGCCGTCGTCGCTGTCGTCGCAGACGAAGATGGCCTGGATCGGGCACGTGAGACAGTCGAGTGCGAGCGTGAACGGCGTGAGCAGCACGCGCAGCCCCAGCTTGCCCCAGGACCACTTGGTTTCCGGGTCGTAGACGAACGTGGCTTCGGACTGCCCGGTGAACGCGTCGTCCTCGTCCTCGAGCTCGAATCCCCACAAACCCATCGTGAAGCAGCCATGGAGGACGAGCGGCAGCAGCAGCGCCGCGGCTCGAGGTGGTCGGCGGCGCCGGCAAGGCGGCGAGGTTGATGGGCTCATGGCCGCACAGCGCCGGGCACCGTCTCGTGTTGCCCTCCCGGAAACGACGGCGGCCACGCCGCCGGAGGCAGCGTAGCCGTCGTCACGCATGGGAATTTGCTACCCGGATCAGAGGTTGCCGATCAAGCCGTCGATGCCGTTCGAGGTGATCGCGCCGAAGGCGTTGACCGGCGGAATCTGGAAGGACGCGGCCGTGGTGTAGATGTGCACGCCCACCAGCGACGGATTGCTCGGGATGGCCAGGCTGTACGAGTGCGGGCCGGCGCCGACATAGGCGTTCAACACGTCGAGCGACGAGCGCAGGCCGCAGCCCGGCATGCCGATGAAGAACAGGTCCGGGACGCCCGGGTCGGACAGGCCGAAGATGTCCACGCCGATGAACTGCGTAGCCGGGATGTCGTTGACCTGGAGGTTCCAGCTCGTGCCCGTGACCGGCCGTGAGGTCGCACTGAGACCGAGCGGAATCACGTCGGTCGTGCCGAGCACGAGCGCGGCCAGTGCCGACAGGTCCGTGTTGCCCGGATTGGCAGACGGGCCGCCCGGTGAGTGGCCGACGAGGAACCCGGTGCCGCTGACGCCGAGGGTGGACACGGTGCCCCACGCGATCACGACGGTGCCGTTCGAGTAGAACTGGAACTGCAGGTTGCTCGCGTCCAGGGCGCTGGTACCGCTGAAGTCCCAGACCCCGTCCCACGTGACCACGGTGACGGCTGCACTCTCTTCCCACTTGACCTGGCCGCTGCCGACGATCGTCGGGTTGAAGTCGTGCCAGCACCGGAACGAGGTCTGCGGGTCGTTGAGCAGCGTGGGGACAGCCGGCGTGAAGGCGGTGCCGTTGCCGGGCGCGAGCGAGACGAAGCCGTTCGAGCAGACCGTCAGGCCGCCGGCCGCTCCGGGGAACGAGCCGGTCGTGAACAACTGCGTGACGGCGGTGTCGTCGCCGAGCCCGAGCACCGTGGGCACGGCCTGGACCGAACCGACCGGCAGATACGCGCCGCCTGGCGTCACGACGTAGCCGCTGCCGGTGCTCAGCATCGTGATCGCGGTGTTGGCGAGGTCGAAAGTGGCTGCGCTCGGGAAGTTCTCGTAGAACGACGTGAAGGATGCAATGCAGCCGACGCCGAGCGTCGTGTTGGTCGCGCAGGTCGCGACGGCGCTCGTGTACATGAGGACGCGACCCATTTGGCCGGTGGTCGGCGGGAGGTAGGGGCCCGTCAGCGGCGTGACGCCGATGTCCCACTGCCAGCCGACGCGCTGGATCGTGTGCGGCACGCCTTCGATCGTCGTCGCGAAGCTGGTCATGCTCGCGGTGTAGCTGTTGTGGGCGGTGAAGTTGCCGGGGACCGCGGGCGACCAGTTGCCGATGACGTCGACCTGGTCGTTGATCTGCACGGGGAGGCAGGTCGGGATCGACGGGCCGACGTTGCCGACGCTGTGCAGTGCGACCGCGCCGTTGATGCGGACCAGGAAGCTCGCAGTATCACCCGCCTGCTGCGCGTTCGTAGGCAGCTCGAGCTGCGTGATGAAGAAGGGCGTCTGGGCGACGAAGTAGAAGCCGCGGCTGAAGCCGTTGTAGGTGGCCGAGTGCGGCGGGATCGCGACCTGGCTGAGAGCAACCGAGGCGAACAACGCCGCCGCGGCAAGGGACTTGATGGGAGTGGACATGGTTTGATGGCGCGGGGAGGGGCGCCGGACGAGAAGGGGCCCTACGAGAAAAACCGGGAACAAACTGCGTGTCAGACGGCCGAGCCGCGATTGAGGATCCGTTACATCTGGCAATCTCCCCCGGCCGGCTTGCGCGCCCCCGAGTCACGGTTCCGTCGGCAACTCTCCGTTCCGTAACCCGCCTTGGCTGCCGCGGAGCGAAGCGTCCCTTGGCAAGGGGTCCTGCCGATCGACCACGTCACCGAAGTGCGCGTGCTCGACCCGTTCTTCTATGCCTGAGCGCCGAAGACGCGGGCGCGCCCCGGCCCTTCGTTATGATGGCGCCCTTCTCGTTCTTGTGGTGCCGCCCATGAACCACGTCTTGGCGTTCCCCTTCTGTGCGCTCGCCGCCGCGGGCGCCGGAGCGCAGTCGTTCCTGTACACCGACTTCAGCAGCACGGCGGGCCTCACGCTGCTCGGCAACGCGGTGCGGACCGGCAACGTGCTGCGCCTGACCGACAACGTCGCGAACCAGGCGGGCTGGGCGTGGCGGCAGACGCCGCTGCATGCCGTCGCCGGCTTCGACACGATCTTCACCTTCCGCATCACGCCGGCAGGTGGCGCGTCCCAGGGCGAAGGCATGGTGTTCGTGCTCCACGGGCACCCCTACGGCGCGGCGGCGCAGGCCGGGACGGGGTTCGGTCTCGGTTATGGCGTCGGACCCTTCAACCAGGTCGGCATCGGCTGGTCGATCGCGATCGAGTACGACACGTTCGTGGACAGCCAGCTCGGCGACACGAGCGCGAACGAGCTGTCGATCCACACGCGCGGCGCGCTGCCCAACAACGAGCACGAGGGATATTCGATCGCGCGCACGACACCGGCCGTGAACCTGGCCGACGGCCAGGTTCACTCGATGCAGGTGCGCTACGTGCCGGGCCTGATCGAAGTGTTCCTCGACGGCGCCGCGACGCCCGCCTTGTCGCGCGCATACGACCTCGTCGCCGGCGGGCTCTACGCGAGCGGCAATCCCGCGCCGGGCGTCGCGCTTCCGGACGGAACGGGCTACGCCGGCTTCTGTGCGACGACGCGCACGGGTGCCTTGTCGGAGGTGTGCGATATCCTGTCGTGGGCGTGGGCCTCGCCGCCGCTGCGGCACCCGTGCTACGACGGCTCGATGGGCCAGGACGTGCTCACGGTGCAGGCGAGCAGCGGCGGCGTGGCCCGCCGGATCCAACTCGCGACCTGGCAGTCGTTCGGCATCGGCATCGGCGCGCCGCCTGCGTTCGGCCCGGGGGCCCCGTACGTGCTGTTCCTGTCGCTGCTGCCGCAGCCCGGCGCGTTCGGCACGCAGCTCGGCTTCGGCGAAACGTGCTTCCCGGTGCTGCCCGCGGGCCCGCTCGACCTCGTGCTCGCGGACACGTTCGGCGTGTTCCCGGCGCTGCTGCCGGCGCTGCCTGCGCCGCACACGATCGCGATCCCGCCGGCGGTCGTCACCACGCCGCTCGCGTTCACCCTGCAGGCGGTGATGCTCGCGTCGTCGAGCCCGCTCGCGTTCGGCGTCACGAATGCGATCGACGTCTCGTTCGCGCCTGCGCCGCCGCCCGTGATCTCCGCCGTGTCGCCCGCGAGCGCGCAGCCCGGACAGCCGATCGGCATCCTCGGCAGCGGGTTCTTGCCGGGGTTGCAGCTGACGGTGAACGGATCGGCGGTCCCGTTCCAGTACTTCGGCCCGCTCGGGATCGACTTCGCGTATCCGGCCGGCCTGCCGTGCAACTCGACGCTCAGGGTCACGAACCCGGACAACCAGTCGGTGACCGCCGCGGTGAACCCGACGCCGGTCATCACAGGCACCGCGTGGAGTTCCGGCCCGGCAGCGGGTGGCCAGCCGTTCCAGATCCAGGGCAGCGGCTTCGCGTACGGGACGACGGTGACGATCGGCGGCACCGCCGCGGTCGTGATGATCGCCGGGCCGACTGCATTGCTCATGTACACGCCGCCCGGTGCCGTGGGCATCGCGCCCGTCGTCGTCACCACGCCCGGCGGCTGCACCGCGACGACGACCTACACATACTACTGACCTCGATTCGCGGGGGCCGGGCCATCACTGCTTTCACCAGCACGAACGCGCTCACGCTGACTCTCGGAACCTTCTGAGACCCTTGCAGGGATGCGCCTTCAAGCCGCGGTCGTTGCCGGAGCTCGTCGCGGTCTGACGGCGATGCAGATGAGCACGATCCCTGCGACGAGGCTGACGAACGACAACGACATGAATTGGATCGCCCATTCGTGGCTCAGTTCGTGCCGCGTGACACTGGCTGTTACCTCGTGGATCTCGATGGACCGGAAACGAGCCAGCGGCGTGCCGAGTACGCCGAGGTAGAGCGTGTGGCCGTTCGGCTCGGGTACGTCGGTCGGAAACGCTCCGATCGCGAAGAGGACGACTCCGAGAACGACGAGGGCGAGGCGTCGCATGGCGTCACGATGCGATCGGCAGATCGGGGCCCGCGATGATCACGTCGCCGATGGCTGCCTTGGCGCAGGTGTCGCTCCACTCGGTCGCCGAGAGCTTGCCTTCGCTCAACTCCCTGCCGATCGCGCCCGGCTCGAGCCGCGCGTCGCCGCGCACGACGACGGCCGGATCGCCCGGACCGGTCTCGAGCGTCCAGCCCGCCTGCACCAGCGCGTGGCCGAGCAGCACGCCCATCGCCCAGCCACCGGCCGCGAGTTGTTCGTTCAGCGGGATCTTCGGGTTGAAAGCGGCAGCGAACCGCGCGAGCTCGGGGCGCCTCGCGACCAGGTCGGCCGCGCGCACGAGCGGCAGCTTGCGGCCGTGGTCGTTGGCGAAGCGGCGCCAGTGGTCGAGGACCGTCGGCACTGCGACGTCCTTCCACGTCGCGACGGGCAGCTTGCCGATCTCGGCAGCGCCGGTCTGGAACACGAGCAGTTGCGCCTCGAGGGCGTCGACGCCCTGCAGCAGCGACAAGGCCGGCGGGCCCGCTGCGCGTTCCGCTCCCGGCTTCTCGACCTCGGCGGCGGCGGCGAGCCGCTGCGACAGCGGCGGGTGGCTGTCGTACGGGTTGCCCTTCGCCTGCATCGCCTCCTCGCCGACCTTCACGCTCATGGCGCGGATCGTGCGCGACGACAGGAACAGCGCAAAGCCCTCCATGAGCGGCGGCCGCACCTTGCGGTTCAGCACGGGCAGGAACTCCGAGTCGACGTACTGTTCGTACAGCGGCGCCGTCTCGTTGACGCGGCGCAGCGCGGTCTGCACGGGCTCGAGGCCGACGAGTTGCACGGACAGCGCGTCGGCCGCGAACTCCTGCGCGCGCGAGATCCCGTAGGTCACGCGCAGGAACAGATTGCCATACCACTCGAACGGCTTGCTGACGATCGACTCGGCCTTGCGCAGATTGACGATCGTGCGGCCGATTGCGTCGCGCGTGCGATAGATGAACGGCCCGAGGCGCGTGTCGCCGCCGTGGAAGTGGCCGAACTCGTGCGCGAGAACGCTCTTCAGCTGCGTCACGCTGAGGACCTGCAGCAGCGGCAGGCCGATGCCCATCACGCGCGAGCCGCCGAACCCCATGCGGCTGCCGCGCTCGGCGACGAAGGCATTGATGTCGTCGACGAGGAACAGTTCGCGCGGCGGCTCCTGGCCCGCCGCCTGCGCGACGTTGCGCACGAGCTGCCAGAGCCTGGGCTGGTCCGCCTCGCGCAGCTTCACGCCGGGGTCGGGGAACTTCACGGCGCGCGGGAACACGCTCCACAGCAGGACGCCGATCGTGATCACCGCGAACAGGATCACCTTAGCGTGCACGCGCCGGCCCTCGAGGTCGTGGAAGACCGCGAGTGCGAGCGTCGCGCAGATGCCGAGCGCCAGCGCGTAGAAGCCGACCATCAGCACGATCGCCAGCACCGCGCGCCCGGCCAGGGAAGGGTTCTGCCGCATGGCGGCGTGCTACCGGCGGCCGGGTTCGCGCGCAAGGGCTGCAGTCGCGTGCGGCCTTCGTGCACCGGAACGCGAGTTGCTGCGCGAACGCCGGCTCCCGTGAACTTGTCCTCTCCTTCGCCGCAGACCGTTCGCGTCGCGTTGCCGCAGCGTTGGCCACGACCACGAGCCCGTACATGCAACCGCCGCCTCGCGGCGGCGGTCAGGTCGCTCGGGGCCAGGGCTAGAAGGTGCGCTCGCCGACGATGAAGCGGCCGTAGTTGCCGGGCTGCAGGAAGAACCCGTTCGGGGCCGTCAGGTCGAGGTCCATGGCCTGCTCCCACAGCACCGCGCCGCGCAGCGCGATGGAACCCGGGATGAAGATCTGGAGCTCGACGTTGCCGGCGGGGTCGCTCAACACCGTGTTGATCACGTCGGGGCTGACGTTCAGGAAGCACGCGCCGAGCGTGCCGCCGAACGGGATCGCCAGGTCGAACGGCGGGATGTTCGAGATGCCGATCACGTGCAGGCCGACCCAGCTCGGCGTCAGGCTCGTGATCTGCCGCGAGAACAGGTTGCCGGTCGCCGGCACTTCCGTCGTGAACTGGCGGGTCAGCACCGGCTGCGGCGCAGCGCCGCAACCCGCGTTCGACGCGAACGTCCCGTAGCTGGCCAGCACGTATGGCGCGGGGATCAGCACGCTGGTCTCCAGCTCGTAGTCGCCGAACTGTTGCGCCAACGGGAAGGCTGTCGTGCCCGGCGCGGCGACTTCGATGTAGTAGGTGTCCGGCGCCAGGAAGAACGTCACGACCTGGCGGCCGTGCAGGCTGCTCGTCGAGCCGGGGACCGGCGCGTCGAGCACGTTGCCGCTGGTCGCCGCCAGGGCGACGACGCCGGTGCTGGTGCGCAGGTTGACCGTGCTGTCCAGCATCTGGCTCGCAGCCGGCGACGCCGCGTTGCGGCGCGTCTGGAAGGAGATCGCGCTCGGCACGGCGAGGACGAGCGGGCCATACCAGTCGGACGCGTCCGTGCCGGTGCTGGCCGTCACGTTGCCGCGAACGACCTGACCGGGCACGAACGGCTCGGCAGTCGCCACGGTGTTGTTGGTCTGGACGCCGACTGCTTCGACCTCGTTGATGGTGCCGCCGGTGTCCATCGGCATCGTGAACACCTCGAGCATGTAGTTGCCCGACGGGATCACGCCGCCCGGCATCGTCGTCGCCGCGGTGAACGGCGCCAGCGGGTTGCGGACCGCGACGTAGTAGGTGCCGGCCGGCCAGACGCGCGCCGACGAGGTGCGTGCAGCCAGGTTGCCGCAGACGGCTTGTTGCGTGCCGAAGGCCGGCAGCTGCAGCGAGCTCGCCGGCAGCAGCGCGTTGCCCGCGGCGTCGTAGAGCTCGTAGCGGTGGCCGAAGACCGCGGGTGCGTCACCCTCGTTGATCTGGAACCAGAAGCCCGTGCTCGGTGCGGTCAGGACGACCTGGTAGTAGTCGCTGTCGGCTCGCTCGATGTCGAACGTGTCACCGGCGCCCGGGGCCGCGGTCAGCGCGGAAGCCAGCGTGAGGCTGGCGGCCGTGTTGCCGCAGATCTGGCGCGTGAGACCGGCGTTCACGCCGCTCGTGAAGCGCACGTGGTAGTGCCCGAGGCCGGCTGTACTGCCCGTGATGCCGGTGGTCGGGTTGTAGATGTTCGCGACGAGACCACCAACCACGCGGAACGTCGTCGTCGAGCCGGTGCAGGTGATGTCGAACGTGTCGCCCGGGGAGTTGGCCACCGGCCAGGCGGCGGTCGTGATCTCCGAGCCGAACGGCGATGGGCCCGTGTTGGCCGAGATGGTGCGGGTGAGGCCGATATTGGCGCCGCTCGTCATCGTCATGCTGTAGCCGCTGGTCGCGACATACAGGCTGCCGAGCGGCAGCGAGTTCACCCACGTGACGGCCGTCGTGTTGGTGGTGACGATGTCCCAGGTGTCGCCGGACGAGCTGGCGACCGGGAACCCGGCGGCGGTGACCGAGAACGCCGTGTTGGACGTGATCAGGCGCGCGAGGCCGGCGTTCGCGCCGCTGGTCATCCGGATGTTCATGCCGGGCACATACGAGGCCAGCAGCGGGTTCGCGGCCGGCTGCGACAGCGGCGTGGTCTGCGTCACGGTCGTCGTCGTGGCGGGGGCAGCCGCGACGGAGCCGCTGATCAGCGCCGTGGAGGCAGCGCAGACGCCGCTGAACACGACCGGCGGGATCGCGGGCAGGTCCACCGAGCCCGAGGCCACGATCGCGTTCGGACTCAGCGCGCCGTGGAAGCGCTTGACGCCGACGCCGAGAACGCCCGTCGGGGTCGCCGTGGTGTGCGTGTCGTTCGGCTCTGCCTCGACGCCGTCATAGACGACCGGCGTGATGCTCGCGACCTCGAGCGAGTACAGGCCCGTCGCGGCGGCATCGAAGGGGACGACCTGGACCATGTAGCTGCCGGCCGCGACGTTGAGCTGGACTTCGCTGGACCAGCTCTGCGTCCCGCCGCGCGCGTCGTCGTCGATCGCGAGGTAGGTCGTGCCGGTACCGTCGAGCAGCGCGATGCGCGTGTCCGCGGTGGTGTTGATGCCACTCGTGTGCACGCGGATGCGGCCCGCCGCGGCGAGCGTGAAGCTGAACCAATCCTGCTCCCCGGCCACGAGCACGAGGTTGCAGTCGATCTGGTCGCCGACGAGGATCGCCTGCGCGGTGGCGGGCGTGTTGTTCGGTTCGACTTCGGGGACGCGCGTCTGCGCCCGCAGCATTGGCGAGAGCAATGTGGAAATGGCAAGAACAGAAAGTCGCATGAATGGACCGGGGCTCATTGAGGTGTGATTGCCGAGGCGATAGCTGGCTCTCCACCAGCGCACGAGGCTCGCACTCGGCGACGCGGCGACCATGTCGCATCTCGGGCGTGCGGTCAATCACCCCCTCTTGCGCCTCGTACGCACATCGACGAGCGCTCGAGCGTCCGAGCGAAAGCGCGTGTCG
This sequence comes from Planctomycetota bacterium, assembly GCA_035649575.1. Lineage (GTDB taxonomy): Bacteria > Planctomycetota > UBA1135 > UBA1135 > UBA2386 > DASVAL01. Next base: position 24,525 of record DASRJH010000100.1, on the reverse strand, counting down.
GCGCACTGCGTGCGGTCGCGAGAGGTCCGGACCTCGGTCCGTCGAACGTGCGATGGCATGGGGGACGCTCGACGTGGGCGGCCGTACATCGACTGCGGTCGCAAGACCACGCCGGTCGATGGAGGCGTGCATGCAGAGGCAACGAGCGCGAACCTGGGTGGTCCTCGGGGTAGGCGCGATGTTGGTCACCATGGGCGGTCTCGCGGGACTCGTTCACCTTGGAGCGGCCGCTGGAATCGCGGCGCCGGACGCGGACCGAGCCACGGCGACGGCCGTGGTGGGGGAGGCAGCATCGGGTGGCGCGTCGAACGCGGCGGCCGATGATGCCGCCGAGCGCATCGCCCCGCCGATTGCCGCTGGCGCCGACCGCGGCGCGCGCGAACCGCGGGCGCTGCAGGTGCTGGTGCGCCGCGCGTTCTGCCAGAAGTCCTGGCACTACGTCGGACCGCTCGTCGTCACCGCGGGTGGCGTCGTCGTCGCCGAGCGGGAAGTGGTCAACCAGCTCCCGCTCCAACTCGTCGCGCCAGCGCACGCCCCGACGCTCGTGTTCACGGCCCCGGACCTGCTGCCGGCCGAGTTCGCGGTCGACGCAGTCGTTCCCGGGCGTTCGGCCGAGATCGAGCTGCAACCGCGCGAACAGCTGCTCGTCGAAGTGCGGCGTCCCGGCGCGGCCGCGGCGGCGACCGCGACATGGTCGGTGGCGGTCCAGATGCACACGGGCGAATGGGGCAGCGTCGACGACAAGGGCGGCGACAGCGTGCGCGTGCCGTTCGCCGCGGGCGAGCCTTTTCGCTGGCACGCGCGGCTGAGCTACGACGCGGTGCAGGTCTCCGTGTCGGGCGAGCAGCCTGCGTTGGCGCCGGGCGAGCAGCGCGTGCTGGCTGTCGACTTCGCGAGCGTGCCGACCCAGCGCTACCTCGTGGACGGTCCGTCGCCGCAGTTGCTCGCGCACTGCGAACTGCGGCAGCGAGGGGGCGTTGGCGGAGCCGAACGCTCCGACACCGTGCCGCTCGCGCCGGACGGAACGTGCGAGCTCGTGCCCTTCCCCGGCAGTCTGTTCTCGATCGCGGACGTGGAACTGCTCGCCACGCCGGGCGGCGATGTCGTGGTGCTGCGGCCAGAGCGTGAGCTGCAGGGCGTCGGTCTCGTCGACGGCGGCGGTGCGCCGGTGCGCAGCACGGCGTTCGACCGCGAGGGCCGGTCGTTCTCCTTCAACCGCGCGGTGCACGTCGCCGCGCGCGAGGTCCTGCAGCAGGGCGTCCGGCTCGGCAGCAAGTTCCTGACTGCGCAAGCAGTGCCGGCCTCAGCGCTCGCGGGCCCTGCCGATCTGGTGCTGCTGCCGGCTGCCGTCGATGCCGTCACGACGGGCGCGCTGCGGGTGCGCGTGCGCGGCGGAACACCGCCGGCTCCGGTGCTCGGCAAGCTGCACCTCGTCGTCCAGGTCACCCGGGAGGAGAGCGTCGACCAGCCCGCTGCCCCGGAGATCGTGTTCACCCTGCCCGCGGGATCCACCTGCGCTCTGCACTGGTCCGCGCCAGGGCGAACGGTGCCGATCGCGGGGCCGCTCGCGGTCCGCAGTGGCGAAACGGTCGACGTCGACGTCACGTGGCCGCAGCTCGCGATCTGGACTGGCGACGTCGCTGGCTTCACCGAGCTGCCGCGCGAACGGCGCTGGGGGCGCGTGACGTGGGGCGACGGCGGTGACTCTGGCCTCTTCGGCCGCGGCCATCACGTGCTCGCCGGCAAGAAGGACGCGCGCTTCGAGCTCGCGCTCTTCGACGGCGAAGCGCTCGATCCGACGTGGCGGCTCTACTGGGGCGTGGCGCCGGTGCTCGCCCGCTGCGACATCGTCGACGCTGCCGAGCGGCGCTTCGTCGTGTCGCCGGCAGGAGCGGTGCGCTGGGTCACGTTCGCGGTCGAGGCGCAGGCTCCGTGGACACTCGCTTTCGCTACCGGCGCAGTCGGCAGGCCGCCGTTCCCAGCGATGCGCCACGACAACCGCTACGCGCTCCCGATCGCGGCGGGACAACGCCTGCCCGGCTGCCTGCTCGGCGGTCCTTACGATCCGAACGGCATGCCCACGCTTGCGTGGTTCATGGTCGGCGACGGCGACGACCAGGTGCGCATACGACCGGCCGGCGGCCGCTCGGTCGAGCTGCGGCCGCGCACCGCGTGCGCGAACCGCGGCGCCGCGCTGGTCGGTCCGCACGGCCAGTGGAGCATGGGGCACGTGTTCGAAGCCGCGACGCCGGTGTCCGTGTGGGTGCCCGACGGCACACGCGGCGTCGTCGTGTTCGACGGCAACGACGCGGCGAGGACCGCGCGCGAGTTCCCGCTCGGCGCGGGAGACTTCGTCGTCATCGACTGACGCCTGGCATCGCGACGTGCGTCCTGTGAGGGTTCCTCGCTGCTAGACTACGAACGAGGCGTCCGTTGTCCTTGCTCCTGCACCTGGCGTGGCTGTACGTGATGTCGCTTTGGGTGATTGCCCACGGCGACGGGATCGTGAGCGCCCTGATCGCAGCGCTGATCCCTTGGTTCGTGCTGTTCGTCTTGTGCAGTGTCGGGACGCTGTCGTTCGCCGGCTACGTGGTCGCAGCGTGCCTGAGAAGGATGCCTCGCACAACACGCTGACTGCATCTCGGGCAGCCGTGTCCAGAGCATCTGGTCGTGCAAGGACCCGCGACACGCGCGAGCCTTCGCGACGGCGATGGGCTAGGCTCACCGCGCTCGATGCCGCCCCTCTCGCCGCCGTCGCCGTTGCCGGAGAACTTCCTGCTCTCCGTGCTGATCCCCGTCTTCGACGAGAAGCGCACCATCCGCGAGATCGTGGCGCGCGTGAAGGCGGTGCCCTACCGCAAGGAGATCGTGCTGGTCGACGACTGTTCGCGCGACGGCACCAGCGACATCCTGAAGCAGATGGCTGACGCGGACCCGGAGCTGCGGCTGCTCGTGCACGAGAAGAACCGGGGCAAGGGAGCTGCCTTGCGCACGGCGCTCGGCGTGGCCAGGGGCGACGTGTTGATCGTCCAGGACGCGGATCTCGAGTATTCGCCCGAGGAGTATCCGAAGCTGTTGAAGCCGATCGTCGACGGTCTCGCGCACGTCGTCTACGGCTCGCGCTTCACGGGCGGCTCGTATTCGCGCGTGCATCTGTACAGCCACTACCTCGGCAACAAGATGCTGACGTTCTTCAGCAACGTGCTCACGGGGCTGAACCTCACGGACATGGAGACCTGCTACAAGGTCATGCGGCGCGAGGTGGCCGAGCGCATCAGGATCACGAGCAACCGGTTCAACGTCGAGCCGGAGCTCACCGCGAAGATCGGACGCATGAAGGCGCGCGTCTACGAAGTGCCGATCAGCTACGCGGGACGCGACGCCACGGAGGGCAAGAAGATCTCATGGCGCGACGGGCTGTCGGCGCTGTGGGCGATCTTCCGCTACCGCTTCTTCGACTGATCGCCTCGCGGGCGAGCAGGCTCACAAGCCGATGCTCGTCGCGAGTGCGCCGCCGAAGACGCCGACGTCGGAGCGCAAAGTAAGGTCCTGCCGCCTTGCGGGTCACTCGGGCATGAGCAGCAAATCCGTCATCGGCGCCGTTCTCTTCGCGACTGCCTTGTCGTTCCAGGGTGCCACCGGCGCACCGGCGCCAGGGTCTCCGACCGGCCAGTGTGTTCGGACCACCGGGCGGGAGGTCGTCGCACATGCCGTGTTCCGCTGGAGTGTCGGCCAGGAACGCGTCCGGATGATCCGCGCCGAGGACGGGATCTGCTTCTTGTCGGCCGTGGGCGGCAGCTTCGCCGGCGGGGGCGAGTGGGTGCGGGTGCGCATCGACGACGGCTTCTGGTATCTCGAGGGCCATTGCCAGCAGCCGTTCGTGTTTGCAGAGGCGACCTGCGTTCAGTTCGATCATCTGGCATCGGCAGCCCGGAGAGAGTGAACGGCCGCGGACGAACACCACGCCGCGCGATGCCGCGGCAATCAGGGCGTCACGCGCTCAGGCGCCGAGCCGGCCGAGCAGGGCGTCGCGGTACTCGAGCCAGCAGCTGCTGCCGCCGCGCTGTTCCATCAGGAGCCGGTAGCGCAGGGCTGCGGCCCGTGCCTGCGGCCGCAGGCGATCGCGCTCGCCGTCGTCGGCGCACGCGGCGAGCAGGTCCTCGAGGCGCAGCCACGCCTTGCGCGCCTCCAGCTCCGGCGGCACGAAGCCGTGGGTCTTGAGCATGATGTAGCTGGCGCGCAGCTCGGCGGGCACTTGCGAGAGGTCCTCGAGCTCCAACGGGCGGCCGCGCCCGGGCAGGTCGTCGAAGACGCCGTCCTTCACGGCCTGTTCGATCAGCTGTTCGACGTGATGGAACCACACGGCGGCAGCAGGATAACTGTGCGCGGGCTCCGGAAACCACTGCGGGCGGCGGCGCCGCGACCGAGCTCCGACCAGACGGACGGCAGTGCCCGATGCCAGGCCGCCGGCGTCGCGGCGCTTCACGATCTCCGCAAATCCCGTATGCTCGCATGCGCCGGCTGGCGAGCGAAGGAACCGCGATGACTCTGCGCGGCTCGTTCGTTCGCGGCGACGAGGTTCGCATGCACACGACCGTGACTGCTGGTGCTTTGGTCCTGGTGGCGTTCGCGGTGGCGTCGCCCACGCAGGCAGCCGGGGCCGCGAAGGGCGACGTGCGGCTCGTCGGCCGCATCGTGTCGGTGCTGCACGAGGGCGTGCCCGCGGCCGAGGTGTGGGTCACCGACGCGCAGGGGCAGCGGCTCGCGCGCACGGTCGCCGACGGCGACGGCTACTACCAGCTCGCGCGGTTGCCGTTCGTGCCGCTGCAGGTGCACGCGTCCGGCGGCGACAAGGTCGAGGGGGCCATCGCGGTCGCGTCGAACGGGCTCGTGCGCGAGGCGACGCTGATGCTCGAGGACGGCGATCCGCTGCGCGGCACCGTGGTGTTGCCCGACGGTTCCGCGGCGGCGGGCGCTGCGGTGATGGTGACGGCCGAAGAGCGGCTCGGGCCGCCGTTCGAGTGGTATGCGGAGACGACGGCGGACGCGAAGGGGCAGTGGACGCTGCCGATGGCGCCGCTGCGGCCGCTCGTGGTGAGCGCGTTCGCGGCGGGCCGGCCGCTCGGCGAAGCGAAGGTCGCACGCGGCCGCGCCGGCGACGTGCGCGTCGCGATCCCCGCCGGCGAGCTGACGACGCGGCCGGTCCGCGTGACCGGCATGCCCGCGGGCACGGCCGTGCGCGTGGTGTGCGAGCTGGGCTTGGAGCGGCGGCGCACCGGTTATCGCGTGCCGACGCCGGCGATCGAGGCGATCGTCGACGCCGCTGGCACCGCCGCGCTGTGGGATCTGCAGATCGGCTACGGCGTGCGCGTCGTCGCCCCAGGCTGGAAGAGCATGCCGATCAGCATCCCGTGCAAGCCGGGCACCGCGCGCGACCTCGAGTTCGTGCTGACGGCGGTGGCGCCGGAGGACGTCGCGCCGAGCACGCGCATGACCGGCAGGCTCGTCGACGAAGTCGGCTGGCCGCTCGCGGACGTTACGATCCAGAGCCGCTACGAATCGAGTCCCGACCGCGTGGCGAAGGCGACGTCGGAAGGCGACGGCACGTTCGCGATCGACGTGCCGGTGTCCGAGCAGGTGCTGTGCCAGTTCGGGCTCGTGTCGCGCGAATGGCGGCTCGGTGCGCAGGATGCGAAGCTCGGCGCCGAAGGCGTGTCGTGGCTCACGATCAAGGCCGGTTCAAAGCCGCTGCGCCTCTATGCGACGCGCGGCGGCACGCTGAAGGGAACGGTGCTCGGTCCCTCGCGCACGCCGCTCGCCGCGGCGAAGGTGGAACTGACGGCGGTGCAGACGACGCAGCCGGTGCGCGTCGTCACCGCGACCGACGCCGCGGGTCGGCTCGACGTCGCGGCGTTGCCGGCGGGCACCTATGCGTTCCAGGCGACTGGCTTCGGCATGCCCGCGGGCCACGGGCAGGTCGTGATAACGGCCGGCGAGGAGGTCGCGCCGCCGGCGCTCACGTTCGCGGCGGCCGGCGAGGTGCGCGGCACTGCAACCGGCGCCGGCGCAGCGCTGCCAACGGTGGCGTTCGTGCCGGCCCGCGAGGAGGGACGATACGTCATGCACCTGCTCCGGGGCGACGGCAGTGCCCCGGTGCTCACCGATCGCAACGGCCGTTTCCGCGTTCCGGGCCTCGCCGAGGGCTCGTGGATGATGTTGCCGAGAGTGGCGGACGGGCAGGCCGCGGTGAAGAACCAGGCCTCGTTCGCGATCGAAGCCGGCCGCGTGACGACGTTCGACGTCACCATCGATTGGTGACCGCCGTCAACGCAGCTCGTGCGCCGTGGGCGTGGCGTGCTCGCCGCGCCGCCAGCCGCGGTGTTACACGAAGGTGAGGCGGTGGCCGAGTTGGCATTCGCCGCGCTGCGCGACGGCAGAGTTCACGCGCGACCTCACCGGTGCGTCGGCGCCGCGCTGTCGTGCACGGTCACGGGCCAGCGATCTTCTACTCGACGACGATCGCCACGAGATCCCCGGGCACGTCCGGCACGAACGCGACGGTGACGCGACCGGCGCCGTCGATCGACACCGCGCCGCTTCGCGACGCTGTGTGCGCGCTCGCGACCTCCGCGAGCAGCAGCGGCTCATCGGGCGCCTCCCCGGCGCGCCAACGATGCAGCAGCCACCGGTTGGGCAACTGGAAGTCGAGCCACACCACTTCGCCGCGCGGCGACATCGCCACGGCGAGCGGGTCGCGCGGCAGCGTGACCTGCGTCCATTGCTGCGCGCCCGCTGCGAAACGCACCATCCAGAGGCCCTGCCAACCTACCGCGTCGCCCAGCGGCGAGCTGCGCCACGCGCAGCCGGAGAGGATCCCCACGGGCACGTCGGTCGGCGGAGCGAAGCCCTGGCCCGGCAGCGAAACGGCCTGCCGCGCCCGGCCCGGCACATGCCAGACGGCGCGCAGCGTGCCGTCGGCACTCGCGACCAGGGTCTCGGCCCGCGCGAACGGCTCATACACGGTGAAGGTCGCGACCGGGCCGAGGGCCGGGTCGTGGCGCTGCACGATCACGTAGTCGTCGTCGTTGCACAGCGTCGCGAAGCGGCCGCCGCTGTCGATGGCTGCGACCATCGTTTCGTTGGCCGCCAGGAGCTGCGGCGCGGACTCGTACCACTGGGTTGGCACCGCACCGGAGGCGAAGTACACGCGGTGCTCACGCCACGTCGCGGGCAGCTGGCCGAAGACCACGTGCAGCAGCACGTCGCCGCGTTCGTTGCCGTGGAGGCGCAGGTCGGTGATCGTGTAGAACGGCTGGGAGAGTGCCCGGGGCATTCCCCACCCGCCGCTCGCCGCGCGGCGGTTGAAGGCGAAGGTCGTGGTTTCGGGTGGACCGAGCAGCGAGCCGAGGGCACTGGCACCGCCCGACGCATCGACGTGCCACTGCACGATGTTTCCAAACGGCGTCGGTTCGCTCGGGCCGGGTCCCGATGGACCGAGCTCCCAGCATTCGTTTCGAGCGGCGATGCGTGCACGGTCGCGTTCGTACCGCGCGGCATGGATGCTGGTCACCACCGCGCCTGCGCGCACGAGCTGGAGCGCACCTGGCACGCCCTCGCTCACGGCGAAGCTCCACGTGCTGGCGCCGGGCAACGGGGCCCCGTCGCTGCTGCGCACCGTTCCGGCGACGGACGCGGTCAGCGTCACGCCGCGCGGCAGCTCGTCGTCCGGCGTCCAGGTCCAGGTTCTCGATGTGGCGACGTAGGCGAGGCTGCCGGCCAGCGAGCCAGCGGCGTCCTGCACGGTGAACGCGTCGGCGGTCAGCGTCGCCGGATCCGGAGCACGGTCGAAGGCGACGCTCACGGTGCTGTCCGGCGACACGATGCTGTTGGGCGGCGGCAGCTGCGAAGAGATGCGCAACGGGGCAGGACCGCTGCTGCCGTGGTTGCAGGCGGCGAGCATCGCAAGACAGGGCAACCAGGAGCGGCAGGGAGCGCGCATCGGGGTCATGAGGTGACAGCGGGGACGAGGAACGAGAGCGCGGCGAGGGCCGCCGCGGTGGCCGGGTGCACGGACGGCGTCGTCATGGTGCGTTCAGTGGTTGCGCGACGGCGACGCGAAGGAAAACGCATTCGGACCATGGCACTGGAGGTGATGCATGATAGCGGCGCCGTCGGAGCGCGTAACCCGAACGCTCCGACACCGCGATCGACGGTGCGTGCGGCCGCTGCAGGTCGAGGCGGCGGGCCGACCATCGCGGTGCCCTTCGTGACCGCGAGGATGTACTCCTGGCCCGGGTCCCGCCGGCTGAGGGTGATCGAGCCGGAGGCAGGACGCACTACTGCACGATGACGAGCAGCGACGGCGCCCCGGCAACCAGGGCCGAGGTGCCGAACTGCAGCGACTGGACGAACACGACCGCGACCGGCATGCCGGGCGGGAGGACGTCGGGCAGTGCGTGCACCGACGTCGCGCTGCCGGCGGCGTCGAGCAACACCAGGCCGAACGGGATCAGCGCGGCGAGATCGAGCGCGGCGGGGCCGAGGACGCCGGGCAGCGGCGTGAACCCTGCACCGAACGACGCGAACGCGAACGCGGCCGCGAGGGGTTCGCCCGTGTACGAAGCCGTCGTCGACGTGCCGTCGAGCACCGGCGCAGTCATCGCGATCGAGTGTGGCGTGCCGGCCGGCGCGACGAACAAGGTGCTGGACGCCGCGACGTTCGTGCCGAGCCCGGCGACTCCCGCAGCGCAGGTACCGGTGGCCGTTCCCGGCGCCCCGCCGGAGCAGGCGGTCCCGAGCAGATCGGCGTTCGCGACGCCGGCGAGGACGAGACCGTCGCCGCCGTCCCCGGCGTTCGTGCAGCCGCCGCCGCTGCCCCCGCCGCCGCCGTCGCCGCCCGCGATGGCGCCGCCGGCCGCGAACACGCTGCCGAACGGAGCTTCGACGGCATCGGCGCCGTGGCCGCCCGGAATGCTGGTCGGGAAGAAGCCCGCCGCGCCGTCGCCGCCTTCGACCACGCAGTGCTGCAGCACGAGGCGATCGCCGGCGTGCGCGTTGGCGCGGATCGCGACGCCGGCCTGCATCATGCCCTGGGGCGTGCGGATGCCGCGCGTGCCGCGCACGGTGCAGCGCGTAAGCCACAGCGTGCCGCCCGCCGCGGCGCTGTTGCTGCTGTCGATCGCTGGGTAGGTCGGGCCCGGCGCCGCGACGATCACGCCGCCGGTCTCGAACGTGCAGTCCTCGAGCCAGACCGTGCCCGTGTTGTCGATCACGTGCAGATTGCGCCCCGGATTGAGGCCCGACACGGCGGGCGAGTTGCGGCGGAAGTCGATGCCGCGAATTGCGACCGTCTTGCCGTTCGGGTTCGTGATGCGGGCCGACACTGCCGTGGCCACGGCACCGGCATCCTCGATGAACGTCAGCGCCTTGTCGTTCACGTCGAAGGAGCCGGTCGTGTAGTTGCCCGACTTGATCACGATCACGTCGCCGTCGGCCGCGGCGTTGATCGCGGCCTGGATCGTCGTGAAGCCGGTTGCCCCCGTGATGTCGACGGTCCACAGCGACTGCGCCTCGAGCGCGCCGGCGAGCACGAGCGCGAAGCAGACGGCCGAGGGCGACATAGGTGGGCGAGGATCCTCCGCACGACCGGGCGAGGAAAGCGAAAACCAGGTGCCGGTCAGAGGGGGCGGACAGGGAACCATACCCAACCCTGTGTCCGTGACGTGGCACGGCAGCCCCCTACCAACGAACGAGGCAGCCCCCTGCTGCGACAGAGAGTGTGAGACCCTACCGGGACGAAGGCGAAGGCCACTCCGCGAGGGGGCTGCCTAGCATGGGCTCCCACCCACTGACAGCTGACGAACATGCCCGACTCCACCCGGCGGATAGGAACTCCAAGCCTCCACAGTTCCTCGGGCGACCAGTCGGCGACGTTGGAGCGCAGCACGTAGGTGCCTCGGCAGGTCGGCGATTCCGGGCTTTTCCTGCAACCGGCCGGTGGCGATGCGACTATTGCCGGTGCGCCCCCATGCAGCCACGTGACGACAACCGGCCGCGCGCCGGACTGGGTAGTCTTCCCCCTATGCCACATCTCTTCCCTGGATCGTTCGTGGCCCTGTCCGTGCTCGGCGTGCTCGGCGCGAGTGCCGTCGCCCAGACCTTCGTCGTCGACGCGAACAATGGCCCAGGGACGAACTTCCTCGACATCCCGCCCGCGATCGCCGCGGTGCCCAACGGCTCGGTGCTGCTGGTGCGCAGCGGCACGTACGGTCCGATCGCGATGAGCGGCCGCTCGCTGTCGGTGCTGGCCGAGCCGGGAGCGGTGGTGACGTCGACCGGCCCAATCGACATCGCCAACGTCGGGGCGTTGCAGAGCGTCGTCGTGCGCGGGGTGCGCGTGCCCTCCGGCGGGCTCGCGAGCGCGCAGGCGACGAACTGCCAGGGGCTCGTGATGTTCGATCGCGTCGATCAGATCGCGGCCCCCGGCGTCTTCACCGCGTTCGGCATCCACCTGCAGGGCTGCGACCAGGCCGTGGTCCGGCAGTGCTCCGCTCGCGGCATGGCCGCACTCGCGGTCGAGCAGTCGCAGGCCACGGTCGAACGCTGCTTGCTGCAGGGGGAGGACCTGACGAACGCGGGTGGCGGCAGCGGCATCGCCGCACAGAACAGCGCGCTCACGATCGCGAGGTGTTTCGTGCGCGGCGGCAACGGCGGCTTCGTCGCCACGCCGCTGGGCATCGTCGTCGCCCATCCCGGCGCGGCGGTGTGGCTCAATACGAGCACGGCGTCGTTCTGCGACGACGGCAGCGGCGGCTACGTCGCGGGTGCTTCGCCGCTCGCGCCGCACGCCGTCGTCGACGGCTACAACTCGCAGGTCATGTTCGACAACAACACCGTGCTGGTCCCGAGCGGCGGGGCGTTGCCGTTCTCGCCGAACGTCGCCGCCGCCTGGATCTCGTGCGCGAGCGTCGCCACGCAGCCCGCGCCTCCCGGTGGCACGGTGCAGACGTCGGTGCTGAGCCCGGCCGGTTCGTTCGTCTGCCTGCTGTTCGGCCGGCCGGCGGCGCCGATGGCGGTGCCCGGCATCTGGCCCGGACGGCTCTGGCTGGACCCCGCCGCCACCGTCGTGGTCGCCGGGTTCATGTCGGTCGGCATGATCGCCAACTTCTCGTTGGCCGTGCCGGCGACCCCGGCGCTGATCGGCGAACGCTACGGGTGGCAGGCGGTGTTGCTGCAGGCGTCCGGTGGGCTGAGGTTCGGCAACGCATCGATCTACGCACACTGAGGTGGTGTCCTCCGCGCGACGCGAACGACCATCACCGACGTCGCGCGACACCACGAGCAGGAGGGGACGCGGGCGGCGACGCGCGATCAAGGACGCGCTCAAGGAGGCGACGCGCTTCTACACGGAACTGCACGACCTCGGCGCCGGGCTGAAGTTCCTCGACGTCGGCGGCGGCCTCGCGGTCGACTACGACGGCTCGCAGACGAACTTCCACAGCAGCGCGAACTACTCGCTGCAGGAGTACGCGAACGACGTCGTGTTCGCGGTGCAGCAGGCGTGCGACGAGAAGGGCATCGCGCACCCCGACATCATCAGCGAGTCGGGCCGCGCGCTCACCGCGCACCACGCGATCTCCTGCGCCGCGAGAGCCGCCGACAGCATCAGCGAGAACAACGCGCAGCTCATCACGGCATCAGCATGGCGGGCGCCTCGCTCGTCGTCACGGTGCGGAGTCCAGCAGCTCGAACTTCGCAAGGTCGCAGCCGAGGGAGCTCGGCTGCGGCTGCCGTGCGTTTCAGTTCCCCACCACCCAGCCGTAGGCGTGCGAGAGCACGAAGCCGAAGGGGTTGGCGGCCGGATCGAGCACCGCGGCCTGGTTGTAGGCCTGGAAGCCGATGAGCGCCGGGTTCGCGGGCACCGCCAAGCTCCACGACCCGTTCGGCGGCACGCCGGCGACGGTTTGGGTGACGTCGAGGCTCACGCGCAGGTTGCAGCCCGGCGCGCCGAGGAAGCCGAGGTCGAGCGGCAGCGGGAGCACGCCGCCGGACAGCGTGTTGCTGAGGCCGACCACCATCAAGGCGATGCCGAACGGCAGGTTGCCGAGGTTGGTGTGCAGCGTGTTGCCCAGCGTCGGCTCGTTGGTGTTGACGACGCTCGTGAGGCCGAGCGTGCCGGGGCATCCCTTGCCGAACCAGCCGTAGCCCGCGAGGGTGGTCACGTTGTTCGTGCTGTAGTGAAGGGTGCCGCTCCATACGCCCGGGCTGTTGAGGCCGAAGGGTGTGAACGGACCCGAGGGCGTCGTCGACAAGGCACCGAGGGTCAGCGACAGGTCGCCGTTGGCGTATGTGGTCAGAGCGGTCGTCGCCACGTAGCGCGGCGCGATGCCGAGGTAGCGCATCGCGACGCCGTAGGAACCTTGCGGGATGTGCAGCGGCAGCGGGAACGTCGCGTTCGACAGCTGGTTCGCGACCGGGTTCGAAGTGCTGATCGCCAAGGCGACCCTCGTCCACGCCGCGGCGGTGAACTGCGATCCCACGTAGGTGCCGTTCTTCAGGAAGACTTCGACCGTGAACGGCGCGCTCACACTCGGCGTGATCGAGTCGAACGAGTAGATCGAAACGCCGGCCGGGTTGAGGACGTCGAGGTCGTAGTAGATGGTCACAGGCGGGCCAAGGCTGTTGTTGTGAGCGAGGTTCGTCGTGAGCTGCAGCAGCGGGCTCACCGACCTGGTGACCGTCGACGGAGCGCCGCAGAGTCGGCTCGCCGTGAGGGTGACGTTCTGCGAGGCGAAGCTGGCGAACGTGCACGCCGGGCTCTGCGCGGTGCTGTCGATGATGGTGTCGCCGTTGAAGTCCCACGCCCACGCGGTGGCGGCGGGACTCGTCGTGTCCGTTAACTGCACGAGCAGCGGCCCGATGACCTGCGACGTGAAGTTCGCCGTGACGGCGTCGGTCACGATGTAGTTCGTGCGCGTGAAGGTGCTCGGCGGGTTCGTCGCGTCGGTGACTGTCAGCGACACCGTGTAGGCGCCGCAGTTGGTGTAGACGAACGACGGGTTCTGCGCCGTCGAGTCGATCAGCGAGTCACCGTTCAAGTCCCAGGCGTAGCTCGTGATCCCACCCGGAGCGCTCGTGAACGAGCTGCTCGTGAAGTTGACCGCGAGCGGCGACGCGCCGCCCGTGACGTTTGCACTGAAGTTGGCGACGAGTGGGTTCGCCGACGTGAACGTGAGCTCGGTCACGATCGCGACGTTCGCCTGCGTCGTGCCAGTGGGCGACAGGTAGTTCGTGGGGTTGTGGACGCGCGAGCACATCGTGCCCGTCGTCCAGCAATCGAGCGCGGGTGTCGTGCCCGTCGGCCCCACGCCGTCGTGCATCATGTCGATGCACAGGTCGCCGGCCATCGGGTCGTATTGGAACGGCGTGATCGGAACGCTGACATACCAGTTGTTCGGCGTCGTCCCCGCGCCCGTCGCCACGGTCACCGGCCCCGAATACACGGTGGCGAGATTCGGGCCGTGGTTGCTCGCAAACGTCGCCGACGGCGCCGCCTGGTCGACCGCCGCGTCGGACATCATGATCGTCGCGTTGCTGTAGGTGCCGCCGGCCTGCGTTGCACCGCCGTTCGCACGCCAGCGCAGGTTCGAGATCACGATCGGGTACGTGATGCCCTGCAGGGTGAAGTGCGTGGAGTCGTAGATGTACTGCACGCGAAGCTGGGCCGCACCGAGGCCCCAGGGATACTGAGTGTTGAACCCGCCTTCGGTGCTAGTCGACGACACTGGCAGGGTCGGGATGACGAACGTGGTCTGCGCGGTTGCGGTCGCGACGATCGTGGCAGCGGCTGCGAGAGTTGCGAATCGCATGGAGAAACCTCCAAGTTGGCCGTGGGGCAAGTCGCCACGGGGCACAAAACCTATCGTAGAACGCACCGACCGCCAGCCCTTGATGCGCTTGGCTTGCAGAGCGCTCCGTTTCAGTTCCCCACCACCCAGCCGTAGGCGCGCGAGAGCGCGAAGCCGAAGGGGTTGGCGGCCGGATCGAGCACCGCGGCCTGGTTGCAGGCCTGGAAGCCGATGAGCGCCGGGTTCGCGGGCACCGCCAAGCTCCACGACCCGTGAGGATAGGTGGGACAGGCTGCGATTCCGTCGGCGTATCGCCAGGCTTGGCGGTCGGGAGGGGTTGGCCCGGTCCTGCGTGCTGGGTTTCCGGCTTCGGAGGTCGGCATGGACGCCTGGCTTTCCGGTCTGGGTCACTTCGTGAAGAGCGACGCGATCGACCTCGCGCCGGCCGAGCTCTTCGCGGCGACGTTCGTCGACGCACAGGTGATCGAGCTGCGCGCCGCGGATCCGCAGGCAGTGAAGACGGTGCTGCAGAAGCTGGCCGGCAAGTGAAGCGCGCACCCACGGCGCCCTCGCGCGACGCCGCGCCGCTCGGCATACTCTTCGCCCCCCATGCTCACCTTGTCCGGCGTCACGAAGTCCTACGGCGAACGCGTGTTGTTCGCCGACGTGGCGCTGCAGGTCAACCGCGGCGACCGCATCGGCCTCGTCGGGCCCAATGGCGCCGGCAAGTCGACGCTGTTCTCGCTGATCCTCGGCGCGGAGCACGCCGACGACGGCCGCATCACGCGCGAGCGCGACGCGAAGATCGGTTACCTGCCGCAGGAGAACGCGCCCGTCGGCGACGAAAGTGCGTTCGAGATCGCCGTCGCGATCACGCCCGGCTTCCTGCGGGTGCGGCGGCAGGTGCTCGCGTGGGACCGCGAACACCCGGTCGAGGCGCAGCACCCCGAGGAGCTGCACGACGACGCGCACGAGCGGTATCACGAGCTGAACGGCTACCAGATCGAGGCCAAGGCGCGGCAGATGCTCGGCGGCCTCGGCTTCCGCGACGCGGACATGGACCGGCCGGCGCGCGAGCTCAGCGGTGGCTGGGTGATGCGCGCGCATCTCGCGCGGCTGCTGACGCAGGAACCCGACCTGCTGATGCTGGACGAGCCGACGAACCACCTCGACCTCGAGTCGCTGCTGTGGTTCCAGGAGCACCTCGTCGGCTATCCGGGCGCGATCCTCGTGATCTCGCACGACCGCGAGTTCCTGAACCACCTCGTCTCGGGCATCGTCGAGATCCGCCAGCAGAAGCTGATCCGCTACACGGGCAACTACGACCGCTACGTCGTGCAGCGCGAAGCGACCGACGCGCAGCTGCTCGCCGCGTTCAAGACGCAGCAGAAGGAGATCGCGCACCTGCAGGCGTTCGCCGACCGCTTCAAGGCGAAGGCGAGCAAGGCGACGCAGGCGCAGAGCAAGCTCAAGCAGATCGAACGCATGGACAAGATCGAGGCGCCGGTTGCCGACGACAAGAAGGTCGGCTTCCGCTTCCCGCAGCCACCACGCAGCGGGCAGCGCACCGTCTGGCTCGAGAAGGTGCACTTCGCCTACGGGCCGACGCAGGTCTATCGCGGTCTCGACTTCGAGGTCGAACGCGGCGAACGCATCGTGCTCGTCGGGCCGAACGGCGCCGGCAAGTCGACGTTGCTGAAGCTGCTCGCCGAGAAGGTCGTGCCGCAGCAGGGCGCTCGTGGCCTCGGGCACAACGTGACGGCCGGCTACTACTCGCAGTATCGCATCGAGATGCTGCAGCCCGAACGCACCGTGCTCGCCGAGGCGTGCGACACGCACACGCAGATCAGCGACCAGTTCGTGCGCACGCTGCTCGGCTCGTTCCTGTTCTCGGGCGACAGCGTGTTCAAGAAGGTCGAGGTGCTCAGCGGCGGCGAGAAGAGCCGGCTCGCGCTCGTGAAGCTGCTGCTGAATCCGCCGAACCTGCTGCTGATGGACGAGCCGACGACGCACCTCGACATCGGCAGCATCGACGCGCTCGTCGACGCGTTGAAGCAGTTCGAGGGAACGCTCGTGTTCATCAGCCACGACGTGCACTTCATCCGCTCGCTCGCCAACAAGGTCGTGCACGTCGCGGCCGGCAAGCTGACGACCTACCAGGGTGACTACGAGTTCTACCTGCACAAGACGAAGGCGGCCTCGGCGCGCGCCGCGCTGACGGCCGGCGCGATCGGCACGGGCAAGGACGGGAAGACCGCGAAGGCGGCGAAGCCGGTCACGCCGGCTGCTGCAGAGGCAATTGCGACGAAGGAGGCGCAGCGCGCGCGCACGAGCCAGATCAAGCAGTTGAAGCAGGCGGTGCAGAAGCTCGAGCAGGAGATCGAACGGCTCGAGACGCGCAAGGCCGAGATCGAGTCGCTGCTCTCGCAGCCCGAGATCTGGCACGACGTCCCGCGTTCGTCGGCGCTGTCGCGCGAGCTGGACGAGAATGCCGCGCGGCTCGCCGTCGTGTCGCCGCAGTGGGAGCAGAAGGCCGAGCAACTGCAGGCGCTCGAGTCGGCGTGACGGCGAACGGCCCCCGCACGGCGCCGGCCTGCCGCAGCCTGCGGGCCACGAAATCAACGACCACCGCCACCGTCCCGTCCTTCCATCGCCGCTTCAGCGCGTAGCGGACGCGACCAGGCCCTGGCAGCCTCGGCCGGCCTCGTCTCTAATCGCCGGGAGAGGAATTGCCATGCTCACCACACTGACGAACGTGACGCGCCCAGCCGTGGCGCGATCGTTCCTGCTCGTCGGCTTCGCGTGTGCATGCGTGGCAACCGCGAGGACGCAAACACACCTGATCACCTGGGGTGCGACGGTGGCGGACAGTCGGTTGCACGCAGAGTCGTTCGTCCAGGTGGTAGCGGGTTGGGGGCACTGCGTTGCCCTGCGCGGTAGCGGCAGCGTCGCGGCCTGGGGCGCCAACGCGTCCGGCCAGTGTAACGTGCCGGCGCTGCCGCTCGGACTCACCTACGTCGAGGTGGCAGGAGGCGGGAGACACACCGTAGCGCGCCGCAGCGACGGCAGCGTCGTCGCCTGGGGCCTCAACTTCGATGGCCAGTGCAACGTGCCGGCAGTGCCGTCCGGCCTGACCTACGTCGAGATCGCGGCGGGTGACGATCATTCCGCGGCGCGCCGCAGCGACGGCACCGTCGTGGCCTGGGGGCGCAACACCCGTGGCCAGTGCAATGTGCCGGCCCTGCCGCCGGGCCTCACCTACGTCGAAGTCGCCGCAGGCGGCGAAAACACCGTGGCGCGCCGCAGCGATGGCAGCGTCGTGCAGTGGGGCTATGTAGTGGTCCCCGTACCGATACTGCCGCCTGGGCTCACCTACGTCGAGGTGGCGGTAGGCTACTCCCACATCGTGGCGCGCCGCAGCGACGGCAGCGTCCTGGCGTGGGGTGGCAACTCTTCTGGTCAATGCAACGTGCCCGCACTGCCGCCTGGACTCACCTACGCCGAGGTGGCAGCAGGTCAGGACATCACCGTGGCACGCCGCAGCAACGGCAGCGTCCTGGTCTGGGGTGACATCTCCTCCGGTGTGTCCAACGTGCCGGCCCTGCCGCCGGGACTCACCTATGTCGAGATCGAGGTGGGCATGAGCCACATCGTGGCGCGACGCAGCGACGGCAGCGTCGTGGCCTGGGGCAGCAACGAGAACAGTGAGTGCAACGCACCGGCACTGCCGCCTGGACTCTCCTACGTCGACGTCGCGGCGGGTGAGTTCTACGTCGTGGCACGCCGCAACGACGGCAGCCTCGCGGCGTGGGGTGACAACTATTATGGCCAGTGCAACGTGCCGGCGCTGCCGCCCGGCATTGTCTATGCCGAGGTTGCGCCGGGAAGCACACACACCGTGGCCCGCCGCAGCGACGGCAGCGTCGTGGCGTGGGGTTACAACGCGTACGGCCAGTGCACCGTGCCCGCGCTGCCACTCGGTCTCACCTACGTCGAGGTGGCAGCAGGCGGGGCACACACCGTAGCGCGACGCAGCGACGGCAACGTCCTGGCCTGGGGCCTCAACTACTACGGCCAGTGCAACGTGCCGGCGCTGCCGCCCGGACTCACCTACGTCGAGGTGGTGGCGGGTTGGGACCATACTGTGGCGCGACGCAGCGACGGCAGCGTCCTGGCCTGGGGCCACAACCAATCTGGCCAGTGCAACGTGCCAGCACTGCCGCCTGGACTCACCTACGTCGAGATCGCGGCGGGTTACAATTGCACCGTCGCGCGCTGCAGCGACGGCACAGTCGTGGCATGGGGCTCATCTACTCTCAGCGTGCAGCCCGCACTGCCGCCCGGGCTCACCTATGTCGGAGTGACGACAGGCTTCGCACCACACGCCCTGGCACGACGCAGCGACGGCAGCGTCGCCGCCTGGGGCGCCAACTCTGCGGGTCAGTGCAACGTGCCACTGCTGCCGCCGGGCATGACCGTCTCGCGGATCGGGGCGGGCCGAGTGCAGTCCGCTGCCATCATCCAGTCTGGCGGTTTCAACACGTTCGCCGCGGGCTGTCCCGGCAGCGCCGGCGTGACCCGACTCGATGCCGCGCCGCCGCGCGTTGGAGCCACCACCAACATCGCACTCCAACCGCTACCGCAGAACGTGGCGGTGCTCGTCTTGGGCTTCAGCAACGTGACTTCCGCCTTCGGTTCGCTGCCGCTGGACCTGACCAGCTTCGGCATGCCGGGCTGCCTCGCCCGCGTATCGCTGGACTGCTCGGCGCTCGTCCAGGGCGCCGGCGGTACTGCCACCTACACGCTCACGGTCCCGGGTCTGCCCGCACTCGTGGGCTTCATCGCGCACGGCCAGGCGATCGTGTTCGACCCCGCCGCGGGCAACCCCGCAGGTCTCGTGATGTCCGACGCGATCACATTCGTCGTCGGCCCGTAGGATCCTGGCTACTCGATGCCCTCGTCGACGAGCTGTTCGGCGAGCCTGGCCGGGTTGTCCGCGAAGGCGACGCGATGATCGCGATCCGCTCGCAGCAGAGCTTGCCCTCGCGCATGTGATGCCGAGGAAGATCGAGTCCGAGCCGAGACGGCTATGCTCCCCACCACCATGCAACGACATCTCCGCCGCGCCGCGGCGCTCGCGCTCATGGTCGCCTGCAGCCTGGAACTCCGAGGTCAGGCCGACATCGCGACACCGCCCACAGTGCCGCCTGCACGATGCAGGCTGCTCGTGTTCGGCGACCCCAGCAAGTCCAGCCCGCCTGAGCAGCTGGCGCTGATGGAACGGTCGATCGCCGGCGTAGCAGCGGCGTTCGCCGCCCACGGCTTCGAGGTGGATCTCGTGCCGACCGAGGATCTGAGCGCCAGCGTGGTTCGAGAGCGCCTCGCCGAGTACGAGCGCACGCTGACGAAGGAGGACACGTTCGTCCTCTACTCCCACAGCCATGGCGGACCGCTCGGCACGTTCTTCGGCGGCTGGGTGTGGTTCGCCGAGCGCATCCTCGCGCTGCCGGCGCGCAACGTGATCGTGCTGACGATGTCGTGCCAGTCGGGAATGCTGACGGACAGGTTGCTCGCCCGCAAGGCGAAGTGGGAAGGCCGCCGTGCTCTGGGCCGCAGCCTCGTCGTGCTGACACCCGTCGACGCGAGCCAGAACGCGGGCCCGTCGCCGGAGCCCGGCATCGGCAATCCGTTCACGCACGCGGTGATCACGGCGGTGCAAGGCGCCGCCGACGGTTGCTCCGGCCGCGAACGCAATGGCCGCGTCGAACTGCAGGAGCTCGTCGACCACGTGCTCGCCGTCACGCGCGCGAAGAGCCGCGACCAGAGCCATCACCCGCAGTTCGCCGGCGTGTTCCCGGCAGAAGCGAAGTTCGTCACCGCGACGCCCCAGGCCGCGGCACCGCCGCACGGCGCGCCGGAGCCGGCCGCCCCGGGGCTCGCTCCGACCGAGCTGCCCGCGCCTGCCGCGCTGCGTGCGGTGACCGCGTGGACGATCGAGTCGCGCGTGCTCGGCGAACGCCGCCGCGCGTTCGTCGCGCCTCCGCCGGGATACGACGCGAACGCAACGGCGCGCTATCCGGTCCTGTATCTGCTCGACGGCGGTATCGACGAGGATCTCGTGCACGTCGTCGAAGCCGTGCACTTCGGCTGCACGTGGGACCTGCTGCAGCCGATGTTCGTCGTCGGCATCGAGAACACCGACCGCCGCCGCGACTTGACCGAGCCGACCGAGGTCGAAGCCGAGCGCGCGGCAGTACCGCGCGCCGGCGGTGCGGCCTGGTTCCGCGAGTTCTTGCGCGCCGAGCTGATGCCTGCGGTCCGCGCGCGCTTCCCCACCGACGGCCGCGACGCGCTCATCGGCGAGTCGCTCGCCGGCCTGTTCGTCGCAGCGACGTTCGTCGAAGCGCCTGAGCTGTTCGACGACTACATCGCGCTGTCCCCGAGCCTCGGGTGGAACGGCCGCGCCGTCGTGCGCCGCGCGCGCGACCGCCTGCCGGCGCTCGCGGACGCGAAGGCGAACGTGTACTTGGCGACGGCCGACGAAGCCGACATCGTCGGCGCCGTCGAGGACTTCGTGGGCGTGCTGCGCCAGCAGCTCCCGGCGGGGATCACGCTCGAGTACCACCCTATGCCCGCGGAGTTCCACGACACCGTGTTCCGCGCCGCCGCGCCGCGCGCGCTGCGCCGGCTGTTCGGACGCCGCAACTGAGGACAGCCCCCGCGGGCTGCGCCTCGAAGCGCGCGCGGATCAGCAGCCACACGAGCCGAGGCGTCCGCTACTTCTTCGGCGCGCCCTTCTCCGGCGGGACCGCAGCGACGTCGACCTGGAACTCTGGCCGCACGATCTGCTTGCCCGCCTCCTTCTCGACCTTGACCAGCAGGTCGCGCCCGGGTGCTCGCGAATCTCCTTCGTCAGACTCGGATCGTCGTCGAACACAATCCCCCCGACGAACAAACTCTGCGTGCCGAGGTCGACGTGCACGTGGATGTGTTCGGGCGTCGTCGAGCGCGGGTAACCACCCGGCCGGATCGTGTGCAGCACGAACTGCTAAACGCCTCCCAGTTGACAAGCAAGGCAGGTGTGCAAGCTCCACGGGCACGATCGCGAGACACACTCCTCGTGGACAATTCCCAGCCGGTCAAAAGCTCCCGATCGTCAGGGTCAACGCGTTCGTACCGGTCAGCGCCGTGATGCTGCCGGTGCCGCTGAGCTCGATGGGCACCACCTGCTGGTGGAGAACCACGCCAGCGAGCACGACGCTGTTTGGAATTACGAGCTGCGCCTGCACGATGCCGGCCGCAGGCACGTACAGATCGAGCAGGTCGGGACTCACGAGCAGCGTGCAACCCGGCACACCCTGCGGCAGGATCGACGGCATGGGGATCGATATGGTGCTGAACCCGCGCACACCGACTGCGAGCGCAGGCGCCGGCATCCCGGTCGCGACGGAGCGAAACGTAGACCCGATCCACGGCAGCGACGTGACGGCCAGCACGTTGGGGCCACCGGAGCCAGTGCAGCCGGCGCCGTAGGAGACAGCCGTGGCAGGGCACGTTGTCGTGAGCCGCGCCACGTATGCGGAGACGGCGCCGTTGACGACAGTGAAGCCGCCGCCACCCACGAGGTCCCCGTTCGGAAGCGTCGTGAGGGCGCGCACGACGTCGTTCATCCCCGAAGCCAGCGCCGACCAGCTCGTGCCATTCCAGCGCGCGATGTAGTTCGCACTCACGCCTCCGGCGGCCGTGAAGTAACCGCCTGCCACGATGTCGCCGTTCGGCAGCGTCGTGAGGGCGTACACGTACATGTTCATCCCCGATCCCAGCGCCGACCAGTTCGTGCCATTCCAGCGCGCGATGTAGCTTGCACTCACGCCCCCGGCGGTCGTGAAATAACCGCCCGCCACGAGGTCCCCGTTCGGCAGCGTCGTCAGGGCGTAGACATTGCCATTCGTTCCCGAGCCCAGCGCCGACCAGCTCGTGCCATCCCAGCGCGCGATGTAGTTCGCACTCACACCTCCAGCCGTCGTGAACGCACCACCCGCAACGAGGTCCCCGTTCGGCAGTGTCCTTAGGGCGAGCACGATGCTGTTCATCCCCGAACCCAGAGCCGACCAGTTCGTGCCATTCCAGCGCGCGATGTAGCTTGCACTCACGCCCCCGGCGGTCGTGAAATCACCACCCGCCACGAGGTCGCCGTTCGGCATCGCCGCGAGGGCGCCCACCCAGCCGTTCAACCCCGCACCCAGCGCCGACCAGCTCGTGCCATTCCAGCGCGCAATGTTGTTCGCGCTCACGCCCCCGGCAGTCGTGAAATTACCACCCGCCACGAGGTCGCCGTTCGGAAGCACCGCCAAGGCATAAACGATGTAGCCAATCCCCGAACCCAGCGCCGACCAACTCGTGCCATTCCAGCGCGCGATGTAGTTCGCACTCACGCCCCCGGCGTTCGTGAACGGACCACCCGCCACGACGTCCCCGTTCGGCATCGCCGCGAGGGCCTGCACGTAGCCGTTCAACCCCGAACCCAGCGCCGACCAGCTCGTGCCATTCCAGCGCGCGATGTTGTTGTTCGCACTCTGAGGTCCCGTCAACGTGAATTGGCCACCCGCCACCAGGTCCCCGTTCGGCACCGTCGTGAGGGCCTGCACGTAACCGAACATCCCTGAACCCAGCGCCGAACCCAGCGCCGACCAGCTCGTGCCATTCCAGCGCGCGATGCCGTTGGCACTGAAGCCCCCGGCGGTCGTGAAATTACCACCGGCCACGAGGTTCCCGTTCGGCAGCGTCGTCAGGGCGTAGACACTGCTATTCGTTCCCGAGCCCAGAGCCGACCAGCTCGTGCCATTCCAGCGCGCGATGTAGTTCGCACTCACGCCTCCCGCCGTCGTGAACCAACCACCCGCCATGAGGTCCCCGTTCGGAAGCACCGTCAAGGCCCAAACCCACGGGAAGAGTCCGGTGCTGCTCACCCCCGCACCCAGCGCCGACCAGCTCGTGCCATTCCAGCGCGCGATGTTGTTCGCACTCACGCCTCCCGCCGTCGTGAAACCACCACCCGCCACGAGGTCCCCGTTCGGCAGCGTCGTCAGGGCGTAGACACCGCCATTCGTTCCCGAGCCCAGCGCCGACCAGCTCGTGCCATTCCAGCGCGCGATGTTGTTCGCACTCACGCCCCCGGCGGTCGTGAAACTACCACCCGCCACGAGGTCCCCGTTCGGAAGCGTCGCGAGCGCGTACACGAAGCCGTTCATCCCCGAACCCAGTGCGGACCAGGCACCGGTCACCGGATCGCATGCAGCAATCCGGTTCCCCACGACCGTGCCTGCGACCGTGAACTCGCCACCCACAACCAAGATGGGCTGCATCGGGCCGGCACCGTCAGGGTCCCACATGGTCGTGGCCAAGACCCTGAGATTTGTCCCCGCGAGACCAGAAGCCGCCACCCACTGCGTTGCGCATTGGGCTGCGGCGTTCCCCGACACAGTACTGGTGACCAGAGCGAAGAGGACCGCGACAGCAGCTGAGGGCAGCGCAGGCGAAGGACGCGAGATCATGGAGCACCTCATGAGGTTGGCGATCTGTGAAACGTTCGGATGATACCGCGCGGCCGTTGGCGCGGCCGGTGAAGAGCCGCGGGGCGGCTGCGCTTGGGGGGGCGCGCGTGGGTGGCGTGACGGCCACGGCTTGCGGTGGCGGTCGCAGCGGTCGCGAAGTTCGCGAGAGCGTAGGGTGTGGGTCCCCCACTCCGTTTCGGGGTAGTTGGGATCAGCACCGGTCCGTGCTCTCCGTACGGACTCTCGGAGAGCAGAGATCGTGGTTAACAGTCGCCCTCGAAACCGACAGGGGGAGAGGTCGGCGGGTGCCGGTGCTCGAACTGCGGCGGGAGGTCCAGCTTGCTACAAGCCGACGACTGCCGTCGCCGCGTCCGACATCACGAGACCCGAAGGATTGCCCGCCGCAGGATCGAGCACGAGTGCCTGCTGGTGCAGTATGAATCCGGCCAGCGCAGCGCTCGCGGGCACCGCCAGTGAATAGGTGGCCGAGCCCAAGGCTCCGATCAGCGCGTGGTTCGCGTCCAGGCTCACGCGCAGCCAGCAGTTCGTGAGGCCGAGCGGCGACAGGTCGAGCGGCAGCGGAGCGGTGGCCCAGCTCACGTTGCTGAGGCCATTGATCATCACCGCGACGGAAAGCGGTAGCGGCTCCACGCGCACGGTCATCGTCGCTCCGACGCGAGGCAACGTGGTTGCTTCGAGATGCGTCATGCCGGCGCTGCCCGGGCAACCGGCTCCGAACGTGTTGTAGGCGCCGGCGCGAAGGATGCCGAGAGTGTTGTCGTGGCCCGCTGACACGTGCGCCCGCTGCTCAGCGAGGTAGACCGTGCCCATGCCGCCCTCGCCGAGCACGTCGAGGATGCGGTACGGACCGATCTGCTGCGGGCGGTCGGCGCCGTCGGTCACTTCGGAACCTCCTTGGGCGGCTCAACGGCGAGCTTCGCCCTCCATTCCGCCGCCTGCTTGTCGTGGCCTCCGGCGGGCTCGGCGGCATGCCAGGCTTCGTAGAGATCGACGAGAGCCTGCACGTAGTCGCGGGTGTCCTTGTGCTCCGGTCCGCGCAACCTCCCAACCAACATGTGTGCCTCCACCAGCTGCGACTCAGCCGATCCCCACTCTTGCGGCTG
>DASRJH010000099.1:0-33252 GCA_035649575.1 Planctomycetota bacterium | reverse complement strand
GGATGCAGCAGCAGATTCTTCTTGAATGCCGAGGGTCTTCGCCGATTTGTCTGTCCAGCCGGAGAGTACGATGTGCAATGGAACGGTAGAACCAAGACTATTCGAGTCGACGCCGGCGGTCTGCATTCACTGAATCTCAGGTGATGAATCGCCCTCGTGCCGAACCTGCCGTCCAACGCGCGCGCGAGGAAACCGCGAAAACCTCGTCAGTACCGTGCCGTCAGGTCAGAACCGCCGGGCACGAGTCCGGGGCAGGACCTGGGTGGGACTTGCAACCGCGATCCACCCCATGTGCCCGGGGTCCGTCTTGTCGTAGTAGCGCTCCCTCGCCTCTGCGAGCGAGTTGACCCCTCTTCGAGAAAGTTCAGCAGGGCCCCTATTCGCCAGGTCCAACTCCTGTCGGGCGTACCATCCTGCCGCTCGTCCACCAGGCGAACGAACGCGGTCACCTGCGCACGAGGAACACACCGGGGGCCTGCCAGAGGATCGTGTGCCCCGCGGGATCGCCGGTCAGGTGGAAGGCTCCGCGTGGCAACTGGTCGCGAGAGCACGGCGGTGAGTGACCATCGAGGTCGAGCCCGACACCACCAGGATGGCCGCTCCGACCATCCTGGACCGCCTCGCCATCCTGCGTCGCCGTCACGGCGATGCACCGGTGGTTCAGCACCGCGGTGATCGCGATGAAGTTGAAGTCGGTGTAGAGCGGATCCGTACCGAGTTGCCGCAGCAGTTCTTCGCGGTGCTCTCGGACCAGGTTCTGTGCCGATTCGCGTGCAATCATGTGGTTCCTCAGCGGCCGCACGGGGAACACGACCGAAACGGCAACGAGTCCGACCAACAACCCGCCGACCAACGCCGGCAGGGCACGGCGCCGCTGGCTCCATTCGGCAAGACGCTGCATACCGCGCGCGGCCACGACCGCAGCGACGGGCGCGGCCGGCGTCATGAGACGCATCGTCGCCTCACCCATCGCCGTGAGCGCGGCGGCACACGCGACGAACATGAACACGCTCCATCGGATCGCAGCTTCGCGCGCCGGAAACGCACCGACCAGCATCAGCAGGAGGTGAGACCACCCGACGCCGAAGGCGACGTCGGGTCGCAGGAAGTAGAGCAGCGTCGTGAGCACCGGCTTCTTCCACTCGCCTCGATCGGCGACCATGAGCCACGGCTTCGTTTCGGTCGCGGCGATCACCGCGGCGACCGGTAGCGCAAACGCAGCCAAGGCGACCGCGAGGCCACGCAGCCGTTGCCGCCGGTAACCGACGAACATCGCGACCGGCAACAGCCAGCCGAGGGGCCAGCGCGAGAGGAACGCGAGTCCGGCCAGCAGTCCGGGCGCGAGACCACCACCGATGCCGCGCGCGGTGACGAGCGCAAACACGGTGAAGCATGCAGCGCCATACGGCTCCGACATCAAGGCGGCGCTGAACAGGGACAGTTGACTGCCAACCAGCACCAGCAGCGGGACTGCCAGCGCCCACGGGGCGGACACGGCAAGTTCGGCGAGCCGCCAAGCGAACCACGCAGTCAGCGATCGCAGCAAGAGACCGAGCAGCGGCGGGTGCCACGGACACAACAACGCACCGAGGCTCGCCAGCGGCGGTCGGCTCCAGCAGTGCCACAGGTCGCGGTTGCCGCCGTAGACGTGCGCGTTGATCGCGTAGAACGACTCGTCGACGCCGAGCGGCACGAACGGGATCGTGAGCCAGAGCATGTAGACGAAATCGAGCAGCAAGAGCAGCACCACCCACCGGCGTGGATGTGATGCCAGCGAGGGGCGCACTTGCGGCGCTGTCGCCAGCAGAGGCAGCAGGAACACGATCGTCATGTAGATGGCTTGCTGGGTCCGCAGGCTCGCCCCTGTCGTGAACCCTTCGATGTGCGCGATGGTCGGCATCCTTCACTCGTTGTGGCTGGGGCGGGCACGAGCCCACGTCCAACCAGTCGTCGACTAGAAATCGACCGTCGCCGTCTCGCCAGCTACGACCTCGACGGTGCGCGCGAGTGCCCCAGAGCCCGCGTTCGAATCGTACTCGACCCTCCACGCGCCCGGACGCAGACCCTCGAGCGTGCACTTGCCCTTGAGCAACACCTGCACCACCGGGGTCACGCCCGCACTCTCGTCGACGAACGATGCTCTGACCGAGGCGAACGGCGTGTTCTCGGCGCCCGGGACCGACACCTGGATCCTGCCTGCCGCGCCGAGTCGCAGTTCGACTCCCTCGCGCGTCTTGCCGCGCGTCACGGTGGCCGTGGCGACGGTCGCGGCAAAACCCTTGGCCGAGGCCTGCACCTGCAGTTCGACATCGCCATCGACGCCACGCAGCTCGAAGACGCCTGTGGCATCGGTCTTCACCGTGTTGTTGCCGTCGGCATTGGCGAGGCCGGGCAGCATGCCCGCCATGAGCTGCCCGAAGTCGCCGGCCACGTCGCCTGCCTTCGGCGCGCGCCGCGCCTTCACGCGGGCCCCATCGACCGGGTTGCCCTTTGGGTCGAGCACGAAGCCGCGCAACGTGGTCGTTTCGAGCTCGATGTCGTGCAGGTTGTCGCCATTCTGCAACCGCACCACGACGACCGTCCGCATCGCGCGGTCGCGATGCGTGACGTGCAGACGATGCTCACCCTCGGGCAGCTCGGAGAGCTTGTAGGTGCCGTCCTCGCCGGACTTCGCATTGCGGCTTCCGCCACCGAGCATCGCGCCCATCACGGACCCGGCGACGTCGCGACTTTCGTCGGTGCCGAGCCCCTCGACGAAAGCCACGCGGGCACCGGCCAGCGGCAGACCGTTCTCGCGCACGACACCGCGCAGCAAAGCACTCGGGAGCTTCGTCAACAGCAGCGTCGCCTCGGCGCGATCGACGACATCGACCGTCTGCCACGGGATCTCGGCCGCCGCTGCGCCACCCTGCCGCATCTGGCCGAACACGAGACCCATCGGCCCATCGTTCTTGCCGAGGCGGAACGCGTGCGCGCCCGGCGCCAGGCGCTGGAACCGCGCGATTCCGTTCGCAGACGTCTTGCGCTGCGCAAAGTCGCCGACCGGCGCGCGGTGCTCGACGATGGCGTCCTTGACGGGCTTGCCGTCGGGACCGTGCACCGTGACGGCAACCTGACCACCGACATGCAAGCGCGCCGTGAAACGGCTCACGCCGGTCTCGGGGAACGAGATCTCTTCGCTGACGAAAGGCGCGTATCGCAGGCAGTCGACCTCGATCACCCCGACCGCACTCACGAACGCGTTGAGCGTGCAGCGTCCCTCGAAGTCGGTCTTGCCTGCTTCGGGTCCCGAACCTCCACGCCCCATGCGCGCCCACCGCCTGCCCATCGGGTGCGCGTCGCGGCGAGTCGCGGACTCGAGCCGCACGGTTGCATCCGCGATCGCAGTTCCCGTGTCCACGGCCACGACCGTCACGTGCAACACGGGCTTCGGTTCGAGCCGGATCGTGCCGAGGTCGACCGTGCCGGTGCCCGGCAGCGCGATGTCGGAGCGCTCGACGCGTCCATATCCTGTGGCTTCGATTGCGACGGTCAAGGTCTGCTTCGGCTTCGGCCGCAGATTCGCGACCGTGACCTTGCCGCCCGGATACGAGCGCGCGCGCGCCGTCGCTTCGTTGTCGTCCACGATCATCTCGGCGAGACGCCTGTCGCCGCCGATCAACCGATCCCGAACCCAGAGCCGCTCGACCGGAGCGCCCGACCCGGCGTCGACGACCGTGAAGGACACGCTGACGCCCGCTTCGTAGCGGAGCTCGACACCCGACGCGCCGGACGCGACCTCGAGTTGTTCGCTGCAGATCCCGCTGCCGGCGATCCCCTTGCCGGCGTGAGCGACCCAGATGCGATAGCTGCCAGCGCCGAGCCCGCGCAGCACGAACGCACCATCGGGTCCGACCTCGGCGAAACGCTCGCCGACGGCCATGACCGCGGCGGCGAGCAGCTCCGACATGTCCTCGCCGAAGAAGCCCATGATCCCGCCGGGTCCGTTCTCCGCCTTCGGGCGAGCCGCCGCGACCACGCGCAGCTCCTTGCCGTGCTCGGGCATCCCGAGCACACGGCCGCGGATCTGGGCACCGCCCTGCATCGTGACGACGACGTCGCGCAGTTCCCGGCCGGCCTCGGCCAGAAGCCGCGCGGAGCGCGCCGTCGGATGGTCCGCGTGCCGCGCGCGCAGCAAGAACTCGCCGGCTGTGATGTGCGCGAGCTCGAACCGACCGGCGCTGTCGGTCACGCAGCTTTCGCCTTCGCGATGCTGCTCGATGCCGCTCGCCGCGGGCACGTCGAGCTCCATGTTGCCCAGCATGCGCTCCTCGGCCTCGGGCACGCGACCGACGCGCGCACCCGCGACCGGGTCGCCCTGCCCGTCGAGCACGCGACCCGCGACGACGGCCCCGCGCGCGAGCGTGAGGATCCCGACGTCGACATCGCTGTCAGCCGGCCGGCCCACACGGCGATCGAGGATCGCGTGCCCGCGGGCCAGCACGCGCAATCCGACGCCGCTCGTCGCTCCCGGCGGCCGCAGCCGAAAGCGGCCCTGCTCGTCGGTGGTCACCTCGACGCGTTCTTCGAGTTGTTTGCCGACGTCGTCGAGCGCCGTCGCAGCGTCGAGGTCTTCGAGATCGCTCGGATCGAAGCTCGTGAAATCGATCTGCCCCGTGGCGTTCGCGAAACCCAGACCGGGCGCGCTGATGACTCTGGCACCGGCAATCGGCCGCCCCTCGGGACCCACCACCTGACCGAGCAGGTCGAACTCGCGGTCGTCTCGATCCTTGCTCGCCGCGACAGCTACGCGCTCGCCGCTCCCGTCACCTCGAGCCGCCACTGCAGCTGCGTCCGGGCCGGGCTGCCGCACGCTCGCGTGCTGCGGCTTCGCACCCGGAGCGGTCGCGGTGACTCCCACCGGTGGTGCGCTCGTCTCGCGGCCGAAACCGAACTGCCACACCGCCACCGCTGCGAGCGCGAGCAGCACGACGACAACACCGAAGGCGCGATTCGAATGCATGGCGAGGCTGGCGGCTGCCATTGTAGCCCCGCGGCTTCGTTGCGGGGTTGGAGCACGCCCCGCGAGTCAGACGTTCCGAACCGAGGCGGCGCGCCAAAGGCGCGCCGGTAACGCGGGTTCAGAAGTAGTACCACTCGGTCGATCGGGAGATCAGACCCCCGGTCGTACCGCCGCCGAACAGCTGGACTTGACCCTGTGGCGTATTCCATGCAGCGGCGCCAGCTCGCGCGGCATTCATCGCTGGACCGGGCGTGAAGGAATTGGTCGCGGGCGAGAAGACTTCCGTGCTCGACAGCGGGACCGGACTCAGGATCGTGCCGTTGGCCCCACCCGCGAGCAGGAACAGGTTGCCGCCGAGCGCCCAGGCCTTGTGGTTGCCGCGCGGCGTGGCCATCGAACCCACCGAGGTCCACGTGTTCGCCACGGCATCGTAGATCTCGGCCGCCGCGGTCGGCGTGCCGGGACTCGTGAGCGTCACGGAACTGATGCCGCCCGCCAGCAGCCAACGGTTGTTGCCGAGGTCGACCGCGTCGACCAACGACCGCTGTGTGGCCATCTGGGCGGCGGCCGCCATCGTGTTCAGGACCGGGTCGTACAGGTCGCACGTGCGCCGCACGGCGGGCAGCCAGCCGATAATGATCACCGTGTCCCAGCTGATGCCGCCGCCGAGCACGACCTTGCCGTCGGGACGCGTGAACGCGAAGTGGCCAGCCCGCGGGGTCGTCAGGTTCGGGCCAGGAGCCCAGGTGTTGGTCGCGGGGTCGTAGAGCTCGGTCAGGTTCGTGGCATCGTGCACGGCCGAGAGCTGCGTCGGTGTCGTGGTCATCGCCGCGAGTCCACCGGTCACGAGAATCTTGCCGTTGCCGAGCAGCGTCGCGGTGTGACCCATGCGCGGCGTGGCCATCGACGCGACTGGCGTGAAGACGTCGAGCGCGGAGTCGTAGATCTCGCACGACGACTGCGGATCGTTGTTCACGTTGACGCCACCGGTCAGCAGCCAGGTGCCGTTCGGCAGCTGCGTGGACGTGTGCATCGATCGGGCGGTCGTGAGCAACGGCCCCAACGAGAAGCTGTTCGTCAACGGGTCGTAGATCTCGGTCGTGTCGCGGGCAATCTGCGCGAGCAGAGCGCCCTGACCGCCGCCGACGAGCATCCACCGGTGATCGCTGCGCGGCAGCACGGTGGCGAAGGCACGGTCATAGAGGAAGTTCACGCCGCCGCGGTCGTAGAACGTACCCGCATTGGCGAGCCAGACCACGTTCGCGTTGCTGATGCGATCGAACAGCGTCGGTTGCCACCAGAGGAAGGTGACCGCTTGGAAGTACAAGGCCTGGCCCTGGAGCGAGGGCTGCGCGGGCACCGGAAAGCCGACGCTCATGTCGGGATTCATGAGAGCTGCCCAGAGGTTGCCGGCCATGAACAGTTCGGGACCGACGCCGAGCGATCGAGGGTCGATGCCATCGAACCACCAGCAAGGCGTCGGCCCGGGGTTCGTCGCTGGCAGGATGGCCGCGAGCTCGAACGGAACGATCGCCGGGTGGCAATTCAGGCTGATCGTGCCCGGCACCGAGCCACCGACGACGTCGAGTTCGAAGTTCTGCGACTTCACGCCGCCGAGCAGCAGAGCGGATCCGAGAGCAACACGGAGTGACGTAGCAATGCGCATGAAACGGGTCTCCTCAGAAGACCGGATTATGCGCGACGTTCGCCGCCAGAGCAGGCCGCATTGGCGCCATTTCTGCTCGCCGCGTGCCCTCCGGAGCCCCCGGACCGGCGATGCGGTGGGTGGTTTGCCGCAGCGAAAGGGTTTTCTTCACACTCGCTGGCGCTGCCACGCGCGGCAATCTACGACTGCGTCTCCATGCCCATCTACACCGGCACTGGCGACGAGGGCGACACCGGGTTGTTCGGCAACCGCCGGGTGGCGAAGGACGACGTGCGGATCGAGGCGTATGGCACGATCGACGAGGTCAATGCCTTCCTCGGTCTCTTGCGCGCGAACGTGCAGGACCCGCAGTTCGACCGCCAGCTGAAGGCGATCCAGGATGCGCTGTTCGAGATCGGAGCCGACCTCGCGACCGAGGGCGGGCAGGCAAGCCTGAAGCGCATCGAGCCGGCGATCGCCGAGCTCGAGAGCTGGATCGATGCGTCCGAGGCCAGGCTGCCACAGCTGCGCTCGTTCGTGTTGCCGGGCGGCTGCACCACCGCGGCCCTGCTGCACGTGCTGCGCACGGTGACGCGACGCGCCGAGCGGCGCTACTGGACGCTCGAGCGGCAGTGCGCGGCAGGGCCGGCGCAATTCAAGGTGCCACGCGCCATCGGCATCTACTTGAACCGCCTCTCGGATCTCTTCTTCTCGTGGGCGCGCCGAGCCAATCAGGCCGCCGGCGTCGACGACGTGCCATGGACGCGGGCCTGATGGACGCGGGCCTGATGGACGCGGGCCTGATACGCTGGCTTCGTCACACTGGCCCAGCGGCCGTGCGGCCGAGGCGGCAGGCGCGTCGCAACCACATCATGGCGCGCTCGACCTCGCGCGGTCCCGTCACCGGAATCTCGACGAACTCGCGTGAATGAGGATCACCCTCGTCGGGCATCCGCTTGGCGCCGATGATCTTGAGGGCTTCGGTCACCTGCGGTGGGGCCAGCTTGACGACTACACCCTTCTTGCCGAGGTAGGCAAAGACCTGGCCACGCACGAAGAAACTGTCTTTTCCGTCCGTCTTCTCGCGGTTGACGTCCTTCCAGGCGCAAAGCCGCTCGACAATGGTAGCAAGTGGATCCATGGGGGCGAATAGTATACCGAGCTTGCCACTCGACCGCCACGCTCTACCCGCGATTTGAGGGCGAACGCGCCGGTTCAGCGACGCGACAAAAGGTTCTTCGTCACGAGCCATACCATCGCCGGGTACTCGTCCAAGCGCCGCCGCAGATACTGGATCGCCATGCCCCATCCGAGTGCGAACGGCACGTAGAGCCGCGCCCTGATGCCCTGGCGCTGCAGGTCAGCGAGGAAGCGATCGCGCGGCACGCCGTAGAGCATCTGGATCTCGAAGCGGTCGCGACCGACGCCGACGCGTGGTACGACCTGCTCGACGAAGCGACGCACATACGTGTCGTCGTGCGTCGCGAACTCGACGAAGTGGCCGCGGCGCAACAGGGTCTCCGCATGAGCCAGCAGGCGATCCTTCATCGCCGGCTTGTCGGTCAGCGCCACGTCCGCGGGCTCGCGGTAGATCCCGATCACGAGTCGGACCCGCACGCCCGGTGGCAACGCGTCGAGGTCCTTCTCGGTGCGATGCAGACGCGACTGCAGCACACAGCCGACGTGACGATGTCCCTCGCGATGCAGCGTGCGCAACGCATCGAGCGTGAAGTCGGTCCAGTGGCGGCTCTCCATGTCGACCGTGAGCGCGACTCCCTTCGCCGCGCCGTGCTCAGCGATCTTGCGGATCGCGTCGAGCGAGCCAGCGGCATCCCCACCGAGATGCAACGGCTTCGCCGTGTAGGAAGAGGGCTTCAGCGACAACGTCGGCCGCGCCTCGACGGGCAGGTCGGAGTTCGCCGCGGCATCGACCATCTGCAGGTAGGTGTCGAGGTTCGCGCGCGCTTCCTCGTCGGTCCGGATGCCCTCCGCCAGCAGGTCGAGCGTCGAGAACAACCCCCGCTCGGCCCGGAGCTTGCGAACGACCAGCATCGCCTGCGCGAGCGAGTCCCCCGCGACGTAGGGCTTGGCGAAGAACCGCACCAGGCAGGCGGGGATGACGCGGATCAGGGGGTTCACGGCAGCGCGCGGATCATGCCGCCTGATCCGCGCGAATGCCACGCACGGGCCGCGCGGCGCCTGGGCCTGCGCCCAGGCTCGAGTCCTGGGCTCAAGTTGTCCCGTGCCATCGGGCCGATCAAAGGCAACAACGCATGGAACGAATGCGAATCACGTGGCTGCTCGATGCCGCCGATCAGCTCTCGGGCGAAGTCAAGGTGGCGCTCCAGCACGCGAACTGGCTCCACCGGCGAGGCCATCAAGTGGTCGTGTCGAGCCGTTCGGGAACACCCGACTGGATGCGTCTGCAGTGCACCTTCCAGAAGGTGCACGACTTCCGCACCGAGCACCTCCCCGACGCGGACGTGATCGTCAGCACGTACTGGAACACGATGCACTGGGCCGCATGCGCGGGCCCC
Source organism: Planctomycetota bacterium (assembly GCA_035649575.1). Lineage (GTDB taxonomy): Bacteria > Planctomycetota > UBA1135 > UBA1135 > UBA2386 > DASVAL01. The sequence continues at coordinate 24,068 of DASRJH010000099.1, read as the reverse complement.
AAGAAGGGCGTGCCCGTTCACTTCTGCCAGGGCTACGAGGGCGACGACGCCGAGAACGAGCCACTGCGCGAGCGCATCGAAGCGGCCTACCGCCTGCCGCGCGTGCAGCACGTGACGACCGCACCACACCTGACCGAACTGCTCACCCAGCGTTTCCAGATCGAGGCGCGGCAGATCCTCGGCGGCATCGATCACACCGACCAACACGGCGAAGAGCTCGAAGCAGCGCTGCGCGCGTGCATCTCGGCGCCCGCCACCGTGCGGTCCCCGCTGCACCTCGTCGTCCCACCCGCGGAGCGTGGTGAGCAGATCGTCGCGAGCCTCGTGACGCAGCTGAAGGCGGCCGGCCTGTTCATGCGCAGGCACAACCAGACCCAACCAGCCGCCCGACTCTTCGCCGCCGCGCTGTTGCTCGCGCCCGATGACCTCGAGGTCGTGCGGCTCTGTGCCCGATCGCACCACGAGACCGGTGCCCCCACCGAGGCCCTGCGCCTCTACGACGACCTCGCCGCGCGCGGCATCGACGACGCGCCCCTCCACGCATCGCGAGGTCACACGCTGCTCGCGCTCGGCCACCTGCACGAGGCAGCCCAGGCATTCCGCGCGGCGCTCGCCACCGGCGCGCGCAGCGCCGATGTCTACAACCACCTCGGCGTCGTGTTGTTCAAGGCCGGCGACCTGCGTGGCGCGCGATCCAGCTTCGAACGGGCGCTCGCGCTGCAGCCCGACCACCGCGACGCCCGGGCCAACCTGGCCGCGCTGCCCGCTGCCTGAGCCACGGTAGGCGCGTCTTTCCTGCGAGCCGCTTGATCCGCGGTGCGGCCTTGGGAACTCTTGCCGCTCCAAACGCGCCGAGCCCGAGGGCCCACGATCCGCAATGAGCAAGGCTGCCCCCAAGACCACCCATCGCTGGTCCTTCTACCGCGCCGGCGGCGTCGATCAGGTCCGCCTCGACAAGGGCGCGGACATCCTGAACCTCGACCAACTCGACCTGAAGCTCTGGGTCGCGCTGAGCTGCCCCGTGAAGGGTCTCGAGATCCACTCGCGCACGCTCCAGCTGCTCGACTCCGACGACGACGCGCACGTCCGGCCTCCGGAGATCCTGGCCGCGGTCAAGTGGCTGCGCGAAGTGCTGCAGAACGCCGATGCGCTGGTGAAGGGCGAGGACGGCGTCGCGCTCGCGAACCTGCGCACCGACACCGCGGAGGGCAAGACGCTGCTCGCCTCCGCGCAGCACATCCTGAAGAGCCTCGGCAAGGACATGTCCGTGATCACGGTCGCCGACACCGCGAAGACGGCCGAAGTGTTCGCCAAGGGCAAGCGCAACGGCGACGGCATCGTGCCACCCGACACGATCGACGACGATCAGGCGCGCGCGGTCGCGGCCGACGTCGTCGCCTCCATGGCCGGCGCCCTGGACCGATCGGGCAAGCTGGGCTTCGACCAGAAGCAACTCGACGCCTTCTTCGCGGCGTGCGCCGACTTCGACACCTGGCACAAGACCAGCGAACTCGACACGAAGAACACGCAGCCCTTCGGCGACGGCACTGCCGCGGCCTACGCCGCATTGGCCGCGGTGCGCGCGAAGATCGACGACTACTTCGGCCGCTGCCGCCTCGCGGCGTTCGACCCGCGCGCGCTGGCCGCCGTGAATCGCGAGCAGGATGCCTACATGGCCGCCGCCGCGAAGGATCTCACGATCACAGCCGACGAGATCGCGCACTTCCCGGTCGCGCTCGTCGAGGCCAACAGGCCGCTGGCCCTGACCAAGGGCATCAACCCGGCCTGGACGACCGCGATCCAGAAGTTCGCGGCGACCTGCTGCAAGGGCAAGGACACGCTGACCGAGGACGACTGGGTCGCGCTCTGCACGAAGCTCGACGCCTACTCGACCTGGCTCGCCAAAAAAGCAGGTGCCGCGGTCGAGAAGCTCGGCAAGCAGCGCGTGCGCGAGATCCTGGCCGGCAAGAGCAAGGCCGTCCTGCAGCAGGCGATCGACGACGACCTCGCGCTGGCCCGCGAGGTCGAGGCCATGGCGCGCGTCGAGAAACTCGCCTACCTGCACCGCGACCTGCACAAGCTGCTCAACAACTACGTGAGCTTCTCGGACTTCTATTCGCGCCGCGGCGCCATCTTCCAGGTCGGGACGCTGTATCTCGACGGCCGCGCGTGCGACATGTGCTTCCACGTCAACGACGCCGTCAAGCACGCCAAGATGGCGCCGATGTCGAACAGCTACCTAGTCTACGTCGACTGCACGCGGCCCGGCGGTGAGAAGATGACCGTCGCCTGCGCGATCACGGCCGGCGACAGCGACAACCTCTTCGAAGGCCGCAACGGCCTCTTCTACGACCGCAAGGGTCGCGACTGGAACGCCACGATCACGAAGATCATCAACAACCCGATCAGCATCCGGCAGGCGTTCTGGTCGCCCTACAAGCGGGTGCTTCGCAGCATCCAGGAGACCGTCGCGAAGAAGGCCGCTGCGGCGGACGAAGAAGCGACCGGCAAGCTGGCCGCCAGTGCGGCCACGGCCGTGGCCCAACCTGCGAAGCCCGGCGCCGCCCCGACGAAACCCAAGTTCGAGGTCGGCACGATCGCCGCATTGGGCGTCGCGGTGTCGGGCATCGCCGGCGTGTTCACCGCGCTGCTCACGGGCTTCCTGGACCTCGGTCCGTGGATCCCGCTCGGCATCATCGGGATCGTGCTCGCGATCTCTGGTCCATCGATGTTCATCGCCTGGCTCAAGCTGCGTCAGCGCAACCTCGGCCCGATCCTCGACGCGAACGGCTGGGCCGTGAACACGCTGACGCGCGTCAACGTTCCGCTCGGTGGCTCGCTGACGGCGCTGCCGAAGATCCCGCCCGGATCGGAGCGTTCGTTGGTCGATCCCTACGCGCGGAAGAAAAGCGTCTGGCCGAAGGTGCTGTTCTTGCTGCTGCTCCTCGCCGGCGTCGGCTACGGCCTCTACAAGACCAACCTGCTGCACAAGTGGCTGCCGCAGTACTTCCCGGCGGGCACGCCGGCCGACCCGGGGACGGCAACCGAAGGAACTCCGCCGGAGAAGAAGTGATCATCACGATTCCACCGGCCGCGGAACCACGACGCATGAACAACAATCTCTTTTCTCATTCATCCCCGCGTCCGCGCCCCGTGACCACGGCGGCGGCGGCGTTCGCACTGCTCGCGCTCGCCACCGGCCTCGCGGCGCAGGTCGACGCAGGCCCTCGGCCGGCGACGCGCGCCGCGCAGTTCACGCTGCCGGCCGGCGACCACGACCTCGGCGCACTCGTCGACCTGCTCGGCCAGATCCGCAAGGCGAAGATCGAGTGCGACCTCGCGGGGCTCGATCCCGAGGCGAAGCGGATCCACCTGCAGAGCGAACTGCGCCTCGACGCCGACGCCTGGAGCGACGTCGTGACGATCATGCTGCGCAGCCGCGACCTGCTGCTCGTGCCCGCGGAAGTGACGGGCGATGGCACAGAAGGCAAGGGCGCCGCCGCGGCGACGAGCCGCGTCGTGCTCGTCACCAGGGACAACGTCAAGTCGCTGATGGATGGGGCCGAGGCGCGCGATCCCGCCGAGGTGCTGGCGCGACCCAACCAGATCGCGATGGTGCGCTCGTTCTACGACTGCAAGAAGATGCAGGCGCCGATCGCGATCAACATGTCGCGCCCGTTCTTCGCCAGCGTCGGTGGCGTTCCCGCCGTCACCCTCACGGCCGAGAACAACCGCATCGTCGTGGCCGGTTGCACCGACGACGTCGCCTGCGTGCTGCGCTACCTCCGCGCTGCCGACGGGCAGGGCGATGGTGCGACACCGCGCGCGCCGGCGGCGCTGCCCGCGGGGCCGGAGACGGCCTGGCCCGAGCGCGATCTGGACGTAGCGGCGTTCCTGACCGAGACGGCCCGCGCGCTCGGCGCCAACATCCTGTGGCGGAGCCGGGAGACCGACGCCGCCAAGCCGGTCGCCGCAGGGGCACCGCGGCGTCTCGGGCCGGCGGCGTGGTATGTCGAGGCGACGCGCGCGCTCCGCGCGAGCGACATCGTCCTGGTGCCGCTCGACGAAGGCCGGCGCGTGTTCGAGGCGGTGGCGTTGAACGGACCACGGAGGCGGTGGGCCACGCAGCGGGCGCGTGAGTGCACCGCCGAACAGGTGCTTGCGAAGGAAACGCCGATCGAGCCGGTGTGGGTGATCAGCGGCGTGCAGCACGTCGCTTCGGTGGCGATCCTGAACCAGCTGCGGCCCTCGATCGCCCGCAAGCTCGGCCTGTCGGTCGGCTGCTTCGAGGGTGGGTTGGTGTTCTGGGGGCTCAGCGACGACGTCGCGAGCGCCCTCGAGGTCGCGTGCACCCTCGACGTGGCGCCGCCCAAGTGACGCGCGGGGCCGCGTCCGCGTTCGGATTCCGCGCGGCAGCGTGATGCGCCAGGCGAAGTAGGCCGCCGCGGGACTGCGCCAGGCCGCTCTCGCCGCGCCGGTCCTTTCGACAGCGCCAACGCATCTGTCCCTCGCGTGGTAGGCGCTGGCGGCACTCCAGCACGGCGTGCTCAGCGGCTGCAGCAATCGTCAGCGGTCGACGGCCGCGAAGCTGCGCCGCGACTCGAGCGTGCGCTTGGCCTTCGCGCGCACGCGGTCCGACGCGTCGGCCTGTGCCGCTCGCCGCAGCGCGGGTTCGACGATCGGGTCGTCCAGGTAGCTGCCGAGCGTGTCCGCGGCTTCCTCGCGCGCACGCGCGTCGCCGTCCGCCATCAGCGCGCGCACGAGCGGTGCCACCAGAACGGGCAGTCGGGACCTGCCGTCGAAGAAGCGCCAGACGTCCGCGCGCACGCCGCCGTCGAGATCCGTCGTGCCGATCCGCAACAGCTCCGCGACCATCGCGGGCGTATACGCGTCGTGAACCTGACGCAACGTCTCGTGCGCGAGCATCTTCCTCGCGGTGTCCGCGGCAGGATCGAGGATCCACTCGCTCGCCTCCTTCTGGTTCCGTGGTCCCGGGTGCGGGCGTTCCGCAGCCGGTCGCTCGGGCCGCGCGCCGAGCGCTGTGACGAGCTGCTCGAGCCGCTGCACCCGCGCTTCGATCGCGTCGACGGCGATGCGTTCCGGCACCGGTTCGGGCAGCGCGACGCGCTGCGGCTGCACCGGTGGTGAAGGATCTGCGACCTGCGCCACCGGTGCGGCGCGGCGCAGTTCGAGCAGCGCGGCTTCCAGCGCTTCGACGCGCGCCACGTCGACCGAGGCCATCGCCACCATCGGTGCCGGCGCGGCGGGAGCGAGCAACGTGCACACGGCCGCGGCCGCGGCAACGCTCGCGAGCACGGCGACCATCAGTCGAGAGATGTCGTTCATGACCTTCCTGGGGATTGGATCCTCGAGCTGCGGTTCGGACTTACCCGAACCACACGGTCTGACGATCGCCTCGCCGCGAGAGTCGACCGGCGGGACGTCGGTCGCCGAGCCGGCGCCCTGGCACGCTGGCTGGTGGAGGGAACGGCAACGAGGTGGGCTGGTTCAGCGGAGCGGGGGCAGGCGGAGCTCGAGCGCCACTTCGTGCTGGTCGGCAGGAACCGTGAACGGGCCGAGGCGGATGCGGGCGTGCTCGAGCGCGTGGGGGTCGCGCGCGTGCAGCTTGCTGCGCGCCTGCGGAGTCGCGAGCTCTGCGGGCCAGGTCGACAGGTAGAACTCCACGAGCGGCGCCCCAGCGGCAGAAAGCGCTGCGCGGTGCCGGCCAAGTCAGCTCGCGCGGAACTCGTGCCGAACGGCCGGCGACAGCAGCCGCGCGATGAGCCAGCCCAGCAGGACGCTGATGGCGAGGGCCGTCACGCCCCCCATCGCGAGCATGACGCCGCGGATCAGGTCGAAGGCACCGGGGAGCCCGGCGGCGCCGATGGCAGGCATCGGCGCGAACACCGGCAACAGGGCGCCCGCGAGGCTCACCGCGATGCCGAGGCCCAACAACGCGACGACGGCGCACCGCGCCCAGTTCTGGCGCCGCAGCAAGCCGATCCCGGCCGCCAGCGCCACGATGCTCGCGACCGCGGCAAGGCCCGACAGCAACCCGGCGTGCTCGAGCACGAACCGCATCGGCGCGGGCAATTCGGCGAACGACGTGTTCCACAGCCCTTGCTGCCGCCACAGCGCGAGGATCGCGCATTGCACGGCGCTGCCCACGGTCGAGAGGCTCGCGAGCACGATGCAAGTCAACGCGACGCCAGTCACGAAGTCCGAACGCGGGGCGGTCCGAGACGGGGTCCGACTCATGGTCGAGGGTGCAGGGGTTCTTCGCGTGTCCATCGAAGTCACCGGGGAAAAGAACGTGCTGCGGTTCGGAACCACCCGAGCCCCACGGTCCGATGATCCCCACGCCGCGAGGTCCCGACAAGCCGCGGCCTGCACTACGTGCGCTACTGGCCGCTCGGCGCGCCCGCGTCGATCCAGGCCTTGAACGCCGCGACGAACTCCGCGTGCGGCGTCGGCACCGGCGCGCGCTCGCCGCCGGGGCTCCAGCCCCACAAGACCAGTGCGTCGTGGCTGACGTGATCGAGCAGCTGCTCGAGCGTCTTGCCGCCGTTCTGCTTCGGGGTCGGCGAGCGCCTTCGCGAGTTGCGCCGAAGATCGGCCGTGGAACACCATCGGCGTTCCCGCCGGCGGCAGGTGCCAGTTGGGCGCTCCAGGCGGAGCGTGCGGGCCGTAGCTCGCCGGCGGGTTGGCCGTGCCGTGGCAGGTGCTGCAGCGCATGCCGGGAACGCGAGGACGAGGCCGGTGGCGGCGGAGGACTTCAGGAAGGCGCGGCGGGTCTCCATGGGTCACCCCTTCGCGAGCTCGGCAGCGCGGTGAACAGCGGCGCGGATGCGCTGGTAGGTGCCGCAGCGGCACAGGTTCCCGGCCATCGCGGCGTCGATCTGCGCGTCGCTCGGCGTCCCGACCTCGGCGAGCAGCGCGGCGCAGGTCATGATCTGGCCCGACTGGCAGTAGCCGCATTGCACGACGTCGCACTCGATCCACGCGCGCTGCACTGGATGATCGCCGTCCGGCGACAGCCCCTCGATCGTCGTCACGACGCGGTCGCCAACGGCGCCCGCCGGAGTGACGCAAGAGCGCGTCGCCTGTCCGTCGAGGTGGACGGTGCACGCGCCGCACTGTGCGATGCCACAGCCATACTTCGTTCCGGTGAGGCCGAGCAGATCGCGCAACACCCACAACAGGGGCATGTCGCGCGGAGCGGGGACGTCGTGCTTCCTGCCGTTGACGTTGAGCTGCATGGTGGTCTCCGGGCGAATCGCGGCCGCGACCGGGCACCCACTCGATTCTCGCGTCCTTCACCACGCGACGCATCCAGTACACACCCTACGCCACGACCCACTGCCCCAGCTCGATTCAAGCCGACAGCAGCTCGTGTCACCGCCGGCGATCGACGCGACTCAGCGTCTCGACGGCGCGCCGGCGCACCTTCTCGTCGGCGTCGTGGCGCGAGGCCTGCTCGAGCGCCTGGCGCACGACCGGCTGGCCGAGGTAGTTCTCGAGCGTCTCCGCCGCCTCGTCGCGCACTTTGGCGTCGCCGTCGGAGGCGAGCGCCAGCAGCAACGCGTTGCACATCACGGGGTGCACGCGCGAGCCGCCGTCGGCCTGCCGCCAGACGTCGGCGCGCACCTTCGCATCCGCCGAGGTGAGGCCGAGGTGCGTCATCGTCGCGACGACCGCGTCGTTCCAGCTGTCGCCAAGGCCGCGCAGCTGGCTCCACGCGCGCAGCTTCGCCTTGTCGTCGCTGCGTGCATCGAGGATCAGCTGCTGGTTCTCCTGCACGCGGCGCGCGCGGTCGACGGGATCCGGCTCCTTGACGAGGGACGCCGGTGCGGGCACGGCGTCACTCTGCGCAGCGCGCTGTTGCAGCGCAGCGAACGCCTGCTCCAGCGCCGCGAGCCGCCGCGCGACCTCGGGATCGCTGGCCAGGAGTGCAGGCTGCGGTTCGACGGTTTCCGCGCGTTCCACAGGAACGGCGCTCGCGACCGGAACCGCAGTCCGCGATTCCGCCTCCACCTGCTCGAGGCGCGCGCGCAACTCGCCGACGCCGGGGTCCGGTTGCTGCGGCACCGTCGACGGTTGGGCGGCGCCGGTCATCGCGAACGCCGTTGCCGCGCCGGCCATGGCGCCCATCGCCGCGGCGAGGAGCAGAACGGGGAGCAACGGCGGCGACGCAGCGGGGGCAGGGCTCACGGCGCGCGACTACGGAACGGGAGACAAGGATTTCGAAGCTGCGGTTCGGACTCGAACCTCACGGTCCCACGATCCCTACGCCGCGAGACCCCGTCAACCCGTTGCGGCAGACCATGGCGCGGAGCTGCGTTGCCCCATTGCCAGCGTAGGATGACGATCGAGGAACCATTGGCGATCCGCCAGATCACGGTCACCGAGAGCGTCGTCATCCCGCGAACACCGGATCAGGTGTGGGACTTCACGCAGGACTACCGGCGGCGACCGGAGTGGGACGCGAGCGTGATGGCGGCTGAAGTCCTCGCCTGCGATGGACCACCTCGAGTGCGCGTTCGGATGCGCGGGGGCGTCGATTGTGTGTTCCAGTACAAGGTGTTCGACCGGCCGCGGCGAACGAGCCTCGCGATGAGCGAGGTTCGGTCCTGGTTGCTTGCCGGTGGCGGTGGCACGTGGACCTACGACGCAGTCGACGGCGGCACGCGGTGGACGCAGCACAACACGATCGTGTTCAGGAACGCGTTCCTGGGCGTCTGCTTTGGCGCGATCGCGCGTTGGCAGCTCGCACGATCGACGCGCCGCGCCATGCTGCAAGCGCAGCGCCTCATCGCCGGCCGCGGGCGCGCTCTGCCGTAGCGGCTTCGTAACGGCCACACTCGCTCGCGCTGCGATCGCCCGGTTTCGCGGCGTTCGCGCGCGTTGGCGCAGCGCTTGCGATTCCGGGTGCTGCAGCGCCCCTCCCCCTCGGGCGCCGCCCGCCATCTCCCTCGGTGCCCGCTTGACTGCCCGCCCGGACCGCCAACCAGACTCCTTCGTCGTTGCTGCGCGCCGCCTGCTCGCGGCGATCGGAAAGCAGCCGGAGGCCGCGATCGCTGCAGCCTGGTTCGTGTTCGCGGCGATCTGCGCGGTGCGATTCCCGTGGCACGGCCTCTGGCACGACGATGCCTGCTACATAGCACTCGGGCACGCGCTCGCGAGCGGCGACTACTGCACGACGCAGCTGCCGGGCAACCCGGCCGAGACGCGGTATCCGCCGCTGCATCCCGCCGCGCTGGCGCTGTGTTGGGAGCTCGGCGCGACGCCCACACGCGCGTGGTGGTTCGTCGCGCCAGGCCTCGTGATCGCGGCGATCGGCGTGTGTTTCTGGGGACGCCTGCTGCACTTGCACCTGCAAATGCGCGCGGCCCCGCGCGCGGCGGTGCTCGTGCTCGCGGCGTTTGCACCGGGCTGGCTGCAGGTCGTGCAGTGCGCGATGTCCGAACCGTGGCTGTTCACGCTGCTGCCGGCCGCGTTGCTCGCGCTCGGCCGAGACGGCGGCGGCCACCCCGTTCGCGCCGGCCTGCTGCTCGGCCTCTGCTCGCTCGCGAAGTCGATCGCGCTCGTGCCGCTCGTGTTCCTGGCCGCGCAACTCGCCGCCCGCCGGCGGCCGCGGGCCGCGCTGCAGCTGCTCGCGGCTGCGGGAATGCTCGCGCTGCCGTGGTGGCTCTGGGTGTGGGCGAACGCGAGCGAAGGCGAGTCGGCGATCCTGCGTTACTACCAGGGCTACGGCGGTCTGATCTGCCGCGACTTCGCGCAACTGTGCGAGGTGCTGCCCGAACGCTTGCGCGACCTGTCGAGCGGGACCGTGCGGCAGGCGATCGCCGGCGTGTTCACGCCCGAGGTCTGGCACGTGTTGCCCGCTGCCGCGCGCACCGCGCTCGTCGCCGTCACCGGCGCCGGCGGTGTCGCGATCGTCGGCGCGGCGGCGTGGCAGGCGCGGCGTGGTCCGCCGCTGTTCGGCGCCGCGTGCGGGTTGTGGCTCGTCCAACTCGTGCTGCGCGACGCGTCGTGGCGTTACTCGCTGCCCGTGCTGCCCGTCGTGTTCGCGGTGCTGCTGCAGTGGACGGGCCGCTGCTGGCGCGTCTGGTTCGCGGCGTTCGCGGCCGTGTCGCTGCCCGCATCGGTGGCGCTGCTGCAGTTCGATCGCGCCGCGTCGGCGCGCATGTGGCGCGAGAACATCCCGATCGACGGTTACGCGCAGCTCGCCGCGGCGGTGCGCGAGGTCGTGCCGGCGCACGCCGTGATCGCGACGGAAGTCGACGCGTGGCTGCACGTGCAGACGGGACGGCGCGCCGTGATGCCGGCACCGATGCCCGAGCACACGCCGTGCGCGCGCGACAGCGCCGAGTTCGCGGCGCTATGCCGGCGCGAGTGGGACCTGCTCGGCGTCACCCACGCGATCGTCGACCCGCGTCTCGGCGAACCCGAGAAGTCGGTGCTGTTCGCGGCGTGGAAAAACGGCGACTTCGAGCTCGTCGACTGCCGTCTCGCCGCAGGATTCTTGCTGCTGCGGCGCCGTTGAGCGCGTGGCCCGGGTCGGACACGGCGACGCCGTTGGCGCGCACGGCGCCGACGACGTGGAACCAACATGGCGAGCCGCTTGGATCGTAGCGTCAGTGCCGCACCTGCACGGTAGGATCCCTCGGCCGCGCGGGCACGCCGTCCGCGCGAATCGAAAGGAGCGCCGATGACCAGCCGCCGCGACTTCCTGCGTACGAGCGCCGCCTTTGTGGCGTGCGCCGTGTTGCATCCCGAGAATCTGCTCCTGCGCAAGAAGAAGATCCTGATCCTCGGCGGCACCGGCTTCGTCGGCCCGCACAACGTGCGCGCGGCGCTCGCGCGCGGCCACGAAGTGACGGTGTTCAACCGCGGGCTCAGCGGCAAGGGCATGTTCGGCAAGGACGTCGAAGAGCTCGTCGGCGACCGCGCCAACGACCTCGCGGCACTGAAGGGGCGCAGGTGGGACGCCGTGATCGACGAGTCCGCGTCGCGGAGCAGCGCGCCCGAATGGGTCGAGCAGTCGGCGGGCCTGCTGAAGGACCAGACCGAGCAGTACTTGTTCGTGTCGACGCGCTCCGTCTACGCGGACACGAGCCGCGTGCCGATGAACGCCGACGCGCCGGTGCTGACGCTCGAGAACAGCCCGGTCGCCGAAGGCCGGCCGCTGCCCTACGGCCACGCGAAGGCCTACGCGGAGAAGAAGGCGCACGCGGCGATGCCGGGCCGCGTCACGGTCGTGCGCCCCGGTTTGATCATCGGCCCCGGCGACGACACGGACCGCTTCACGTATTGGCCGGTGCGCGTCGCGCGCGGCGGCGAGATGCTCGCGCCCGGCGACGGCAGCGACCACGTGCAGAACATCGATGTGCGCGACCTCGCCGAGTTCCAGCTCGCGCTGCTCGAGAGCAAGACGTTCGGCGTGTTCAACGCGGTCGGCCCGCAGGGCGGCCAGGCGTTCCGCCAGTTCCTCGAGAGCATCCAGAAGGGTGTCGAGGGCGACGCCACGTTCGTGTGGGTCGACGCCGACTTCCTCGTCGAGAACGACGCGCGCCCGTATGGCAGCGAGCTGCCGGCGTTCCAGGTCATGAAGGGGCGCACGGCCGGCTTCGCACGCTTCGACGTGACGAAGGAGATCGCCGCCGGTCTGAAGTTCCGGGCGACCGACGTCACAGCCAAGGAGACGCTGGCGTGGTGGCGCACGCTGCCGGCCGAGCGACAGGCGCAGCCGAAGGCCGGGCTGTCCGCCGAGCGCGAGAAGCAGTTGCTGACTGCCTGGCGCGCGCGCAAGTGAAGCGAGCGGCGTGACGCCGGCAGCGGCGCGTCAGAACGGACAGCAAGGCGATGCGTTTTCGCGCAGAGGCTGCGGGAAGAGATCGCCGAGCGCCGCCGCCGCTGACTGCAGCCGCGCCGCGTGGGCCCAACGAGGACGCCGCCGTCGCGTTATACGCAGAGTCGTGATACTCTGCGTATAATCATGGAACGCCACCCCGAAGACACGCAGACGCTGCACGCCGAGTTGCTCGCATTGCTGCTTGCGCAGGAAGCCGACCGAGACTGGTCGCACCTGTCCGGGAGCTTTCACACGAAGGCGATCGCGAACGGCGAGTACGTGTACTTCCAGTACTCGGATCCGGGTGGCAGCAAGCGCCAGTTCGCCGTGGGCCGGAAGTCGAAGGCGATCGAACGGATCGTCGCCGATTACCACGAGGGCCGGACCGCCAACGCGGCGGATCGATCGCGTGTCGAGCGGCTCGCGCGCTTGCTGATCACCGCGGGTCAGACCGCGCCGTCGAAGGCCGTGACGCGCGTGTTGCGGGCCTTCGCGGATGCGGGAGTGTTCCGCCTCGGCGGCGTGCTCGTCGGGACGCACGCGTTCGCGCTGCTCGGCAACATGCTCGGCGTCGCCTGGCCCGCGGGTGCATGGCGCACCGAAGACGTCGATGTCGCCGGCCACGTCGAGATCGCGGCGCCGAATCTCGAAGCCGACATTCCAAAGGCGCTCGACAGCTTGCAGATGGGCTTCGTGCCGGTGCCTGCATTCGATCGCCGGCATCCGTCGACGTCGTTCAAGGTGCGCGGCAAGCAGCTGCGCGTCGACCTGCTGACGCCGGGTTCGGACAGCGATCGTGCGCCGATCCCGATCCGCCGGTTCGGCGCAGCGGCCGCGCCCGTGAAGTTCTTGTCGCTGCTGATCGACGACGCGTTGCCCGCCCCCACCGTGGACGGCGGTGCGACGCTGGTGACCGTGCCCGCGCCGGCGCGGTTTGCGCTGCACAACCTGCTCGTGAGCCAGACGCGTTCGGCCGAGCAGCAGACGAAGGCCGGCAAGGACCTGCATCAGGCCGCGCTGTTGCTGGAGGTGCTGCACGAAGACCGTCGCGACGATCTCCACGCTGCGTGCGAAGTGTTCGGGAAGCCGGGCCCGGTCGTCGCCACGAAGGTCGTGCGCGCCGCCAAGGCTCTCAGCAAGCGTTGGCCCGACGCGGCCACCGCGGCGAACGTCGTCGTCGAGGCGCTCGAGTAGGCTGCGATCGCCGGTCGTGCCCGAACGCTTCGTGGTCTACGGCGTCGCCGGGGGCGTCGAGCACGACATCACGGGCTTGGGCCTCGGCACGCGCTTGTCAGGGGGCACTGGCGTCCTCGAGCTCGGCAACGGGGGAACCATCCGCACGCGCCGCCGCGGCCGCGGTGAGCTCGTCGTGCGCGGCTGAACAGAGGCCCTCTCACCTGCCGCCCGCGACCTCGAGCAGCTTCATGTTCCCGGTCTGGTAGAACGTTTCGAGGGTCATCGAACGGATCCTCCAGGCGGTAGCGGCCTTCGCGAGCTCCATGACGTAGTGACCGGCCACCATCCACTCGTCGCCGCCGGCAGCCCCTTTCACGAAGTGATAGCCGCGCACGTGACAGTGCGCCGTCGCGACGGCACCCTCGATCGACAGCGTGATCGGGCCGAGCAGGTGCTGCGTCACGATCGGCGCCAGCAGCTTGCGCCACGTGTCGATCAGCGCGTCGCCCGATTGCTCCTGCGGCTTGCCGCCGAACAGCGATGTGTAGTCGGTTCGCACCTTGTCGGCGAAGAGCCCGCGCAGCTCGCGCCACGCTTTGCGATCGATGAAGTGCGCGACGCCCGTCACCGTAGTTTCGAGCGCGACGCGATCGGATGCTTCTGTGGTGGACATGGCTCGGCTGCTGTAGCGAACTACCGCGGCGCGGTCAATCGGACGCGCCCGTGAGCACCCAGCCGGCCCAGTCGCGAAGTGTCCAGCGCCCACCGCGCTCGTCGACGGCATCGCGCAGGCGCATCTTCGCGGCCCACAGCGCCGTGTGCGGAGGCTGCTTGCCGACCCAGAGCCGCCGGTAGAAGTCGAGCATCAGCTCCTTCGTCGCTTCGTCCGGGGTGTCCGCGGGGTCAACGCTCCCATTCCGGCGGCAGGCGCACCTCCACCGTCACTGTCTCGCCGGCGCGCGGAGTGAACCGACCGACGACGAGCCACACGTCGGTGAACGGATCCCGCTGCCCGAGCCGCGCCTGCACGTGCGCCCGCCCCGCGGCAGGATCCTGCAGGCTCTTCGGCAGCACGCAGATCGTGAACGGCGCGATGTCGCACTCGATCGTCGTGCGGCCTTCGGCATCGGTCGGCGCGAACGAGAACCGCGCGACGTCGCCGGCATCGCGGCACTGCAGCACGACGTTGCGGACCGGCTTGCCGGACGGATCGAGCACCAGCACGTCGACCTTGCCGGTCGCCAACGCGAACGTCTGCTGCGTCCGCTTGCCGACGTCGACGCGCGCGCGTTCGCCAGCGACGACGGTGACCCAACAGCCCATCTCGCGGACCGGCGCCCACGTGAGCTCGTACTCGCCGGTGCGGACCTGCGCATGGAAGCGTCCCGCGTCGTCGGTAGTCACGTCCTCGACGTGATGCGATTGCCGGTCAGGGTGGTCGGCGAGCCGCATGCGCAACTGCACCGGCGCACTCGCGAGCGGCGCGCCGTTGCGCAGCACGACGCCTTCGAGCTCCCCGGGCAACACCGCGGAGAGGTCGATCGTGTGCGCCACGATCTCGCCGTCGGCGACGTCGACGAAACCGCCGTCTTCCTCGAGAAACCGACCGCCGCTCTCCTTTGCCAAGAGGCACAACACGACGATCCGCCAGCGGCCCGGCGGCACGCCCGTGAGCTCGAACGCGCCGTCGTTCTTGACCGAACACCGCTCGCGCTCCGGAAAAGGGTCGTGCGTCCCTGCACCGTCGCGTCGCCACAGTTGGATGGAGGGCCACGCGGTTGACGAAGCCGGTTCGTCGCCATCGATGCCCGCGCGCCGGCGGATCTCGGCGAACGCAGCCTCCGGCCCGATCGTGCCGCGCAAAGTTGCACCGGTGGACACGGTCACGACGAGCGGACCGTCGTCCGGGAAGACTACGTTCGCGATCGTGTGCGGCACGTGCCCCGGTCCAGGCAGCAACAAGCCGAGCGGGCGGTCGTCAGGGGCGCGCAGCGTCGCCTCGCCGTTCGCATCGGTCGTCGCCGCGGTCAGCACGAGCCCCTTTCTGCCCGTGAACGACATCCACTCGCCCAACGCGCGCGCCTTGGTGATTTCGGTCAGGGTCCCTCCGAGCGGATCGACGAGCCGCACCGTCGCGCCGGCGATCACGGCGCCGTTGGAGCCTTGCACCCGCACCGTGCGCGACCGCGTCGCCGCGAGGCGGACGACGACGGGTGCGGCTCCCGATGCGATCACCTCGGTCCTCACCACGCCGATCGCGAGCTGCGTGTCGACGGGCGCGACGATCACCTGGTGCGGCCCGACACGCACGCCGGTCACGGCCTCCCCACCACCGGCGTGGTGCCGGTCGCCGCGCGGCTCGCACTCGACTGAGTTCACCGAGCCGCCGGCCGGCATGACCCGCAACACGTAGTCTTCGACCGGCGCGCCGTCGCTCGCGCGCACGACGAGCACGGCGAATCCCTTGCCCTTCGCGACGACGATGCGCACGTCGCTGCGGCCCCATGCGATCTCCTCGGTCTGCACCCACTCGTAGCCGGCTTCGTTCACCGACAAGCGGAGCCGCGCCGGCATGCCCTCACGGCGCATCACGCGGAACCGTCCCTCCGAGTCCGTCACGACGATGCGGCCGGAGCCGCTCACCCACGGCGAGACCGTCACGTGTCGCACCGGTGCACCTTCGTCGTCGACGACAATGCCGCGGATCGCATCCGCGTCGTCGAGACGCTTCAACGCGACGTCGACGAACTGCTCCGGCTCGCCGGTCAACGCGACGACGGCGGGGCGTTCGATGACCTGGTCGTCGATGCCGAGCTTGTAGTCGCCCGCAAGCAGCGGGTACATCCTGAACGACCCGTCCTTGCGCGTCGAAGTGCTGCACTGCTGCTCGTAGCCGCGGTCGCGACTCTCCCACGGCGTGCGTTCGAGGTGGACGCCGACGTCAGGAACCGGCGCGCCATCCGCGTCGACGACGCGACCGCGCAGGACGGTGCCCGGTGCGAGCACGACGTCGCCGAGATCCGTCGTACCTGCGGCGAGCTCGTTCCAGGAGCAGCGCCACCTCGCAAGGCCGCGGCCGTCCAGTGCGAGCCCGAACATCAGCGGTGAGAGCGACGCGAGCCGGAACACGAACGCCCCATCGGCGCCGGTCTCGGCGCGCTGGTCGACCTCCGTCGGCTCACCGTGCAGTAGCTTCCACGCGGCAATCCGTTCGGTGTTGCCGCCGCGCCCGCTCAGCCGCGCGTGAACACCGGCGCGCGGTGCGCCAGCTTCGTCGACGCAGCGGCCGCGCACGATGCACGCCGAGGCCTCCGCCGCGGACGGCGGGTCCTTGGGTCCGGCCGCCGTGCGTTCGAGGTCGGCCGCCGCGGTCGCGATCATCTGCGCTGTGTCCGCCGGCGCCGCGCGCGGAGCGCCGGTCTGCGCGAGCACGGGATCGGACGCGGACGCAGGTGCGGGACCCGCGGCAGGAGAAAGGAGCGGTGAGAAGACGAGCGTTCCTGCGATGGCGATCGCCGCGGCGACGCCGCCGAGCGCCCACTTGCTGGCTGCGGTCATGACGATCACCCCTGCGGCCGCGGTACCGGCCGTCACACGTTCCAACCCGAACGCGCCGAGGAACGCTGCGCGCCAGTCGCCGCCGTGTTCGCGTTCGCGCGCGTCGAAGCGTTCGCGCAGCAGCACGAGACCGCGCTTGAGCCGCGTCTTGATCGTGCCGACCGGTTCGCCGGTCTGCGCGGCGATCTCCGCCGGGTCGAGGTCCTTCAAGTAGCGCGCGAACAGCGCAGAGCGATACGGCTGCGGCAGCGCGAGCACCGCTTCGGTAAGGAAGCGCAGCATGTCGCCCTCGCCCGCGCCCGCGCCGGCGGCGATCGGCTCGCGCGCGACGGCCGACTCGCGCCGCACGCGCCGCGCCTCGGCGCGGCGGTGCCGCGACGCGACGTGGCGCACGATGCCGGCGAGCCATCCACCGAGCGCGCCGCCACGCGCGGGCGGCATGCGCAGCGCCTGCAGCGCGGTCTCCTGGACGACGTCGTCCGCGTCGCTGGCCCCGACGAGGTCGCGCGCGAGCCCGCGCAGTGCGGCCGCGTGCTGCCGCAGCTCCCGTTCGAGGTTGTCGCGCATGTCGCCGGTCACGCCATTCTCTGCCCGCTGCAGCCGCCTGCGGGGTCAGCTCGTCGGCGAAGTCGAGCTGCGGTTCGGACCACCCGAACCGGGCGTTCCACGATCCCCACGCCGCGAGACCCCGTCAACCCGCCGCCCGTGTGCGCTCGGGCGATGGGTCGGACGTCTCAGTCGGCGGGCGCGCGCAGGAAGAAGACATCGATCAGGCCGGCCATGATCAGCACCAGCGTCCTCCTGGACTTCGGTCAGGCAGTCGGCGCGAGCGAGTGACGATCCGGCCACGCGAGATCACCGAGCTTCGCGTCCGCCTGTGATGAGGTGTCGTCGCTGCTCGGCTGCTGCTGTTACGCGGCGCTGCAGCGTGGTTGTCGAGCGCAGACACGAGCACGCCCATGACCCGCATCCACCACGTCGCACGCGAGAATCCGTCAAGACGCAGCGGCGCACCCGTCGCCAGGCGCGCTACCGCACCACGAACGTCGCCTCGGTCGTCGCTGCTTCGCGCACGGTGATCGTGCCGACGAAGGTGCGCGGCTCGACGTTCGCGCGCAGCGGCTCTGGCCCCGACAACGTGGCCCCGCCCTCCGTCAGCTCGAACGGTTTCGACGGCAGCGCCATGACCTGCAGCGTGCCGACACCGCACTGTGCGCGCACGACACCGTCGCCGTCCGTCCGCCCGAGCACGTCGTCGTCGGTCAGCAAGCCGTCGCGCGCGAGCCCGACGCGCACGTCGCGACGCGGTTCGCCGTCGCTGCCTTGCAGCCGGATCACGACGTTGCCGAGCCGAACGCGGAACTTCGCGTCGATCGTGCCATCGCGCGGCACGTCGACGACTTCGTCGGACAGCGCCTGCGGGATCTCCGGCATGCGCACGCGGTAGCAGCCCGCCGTCACGGCGCAGCCTCCGTCCCGCGGTGCAGGAACGCCGAGTGCAACCGTGCGATCGGCTGCATCGCCGGGGCGCGGTTCGCGCGCGAGATACACATACGAATGGTTGTGGACGTTCGCCTGGTCGCAGACCACCTCCGCGGCGACGTAGGCGACGTCGAGCCCCGGAACGGAGACGTCGATGGTCTTGCTCTCGCCGGCGCCAAGCGTCACGTTCGCCAACGCGCCGGCGAGCGGCCCGTCGAGCAGCGCGACTTCCCACGCACCCGGAGCAACCGCGTACTCGATCGCGTCGCCATCGACGAGCGGTGTCGGATACAGCAGCTTGTCGCTTGGACCGCGCATGCCGATCCGGGTCTGCAGCATGCCCATGCGTTCGACGGCGTCCTGAGGCGAGAGGCGCACCCTGAGCCGCGCATCGTGACCGAGCCGCACGAGCAGCGGCTCGCGCACATCCAGCCGAACGCCCTCGACGACGACCGGCGCATGATTGCCTGTCACGCGCACCGTTCGCGGCACGAGGCCGGCGCCGCGCAGCACCATGCTCCCCTGCTCGTCGGTCCGCGGTCCGTCGCGGCGCGAGCGCGCCGCGCGATCGGGGTCGACCAGTTCGACGCGGCTGCCGGCGACCGGCGCGCCGTCCCGACCGGTGACGACGACGGTGCGGTCGAACCACGGGCCCACGACGACCGTGACGCGGCACGGCTCGACGACGTCGACCTTGCGCGCCGGCGGCGCGGCGAGGTTCGCGTCGCTCAGCGAGCAGCGCAGCGTGTGCGAGCCACCGCTGACGCGAAACGAGTACGACGTCGCGGTGCCGACGCTGTGCTCGTCGTTCGGACCGAACGTCACACCGCCGGCCACCGGCTTCCCGTCGACGTCGACGAGATCGATCTGCACGACGACCTTGCAGCGCAGCACGAACCGCAGGTCGTGCGTTCCCCATGGCACCCATCGAGTGGCGACCAGGTCCTCGTGATCGCCGCGATCCCACTCCGTGACGCCGCGGATCGCGACCATGCGCGTGTCCTTCGGTTCGCGCGCGAACCAGAAGCGGCCCGCGTCGTCGGTGCTCACGCCACCTTCGTGACCGGTGACCACGATCTCGGCTCCTGCGACCGGTACGCCATCTTCGCCGGCGACGATGCCCGCAATCGTGTCCGGTCGCTGCATCGCTGCGTCGAGCAAGACGGGCACGACCGGTTCACGATCGACGCGCACGGGCTCCAGCGGTGGCGCGATCCGTTCTTCCGTCGCGATCGCAGGCGCGCGTTCTTCGCCGATCGCGCGCTCGTTCGGGCCGTCCGGCGGCAGCACCGCCTTGCCCCGCGCGCACCACCACACGGCAGTGGCGGCCAGAGCGAGCGCGAGCAGCGCCAGGGCACGGGATGTCGTCAGCACGGGAGCGCGTCGGTCGGCGGTACGGAGGGCGCAGGAGTTCTACCCCCAACGGCGCTGGAGGGTGACCTCGAGCCGCGGTTCGGACCACGAACCGGTCACTCGCGCCACAGCTTCGCGAAGAACAGGTTGCGAGCGCGGTCGGTGCCGCAGTGGAAACCGGTGATCGCGCCGGCAGCGTCGCGCGCGAACTCGACCGTGAATCCCGGGTTGCCGAAGCGGTCGGGAGCGAGCACGGGCAGTTCGTAGTCGGCGAGGCCGACCTCACCGAGGAACAGCGCTCCGCCGCGCAACGCGATCTCGGCGCGCACTTCGAGCTCTTTGCTCTCGTAGACGCCGGGGTAGCCCAGCATGGCCTCGGCCGTCGGCGCCGGCGGCGGAGCGCCCCTGGCCATCGGCTGCGTTCGCTCGCGGGGTCTCGGCTCCGCGCTCATGTGTTCCGCCAGCACGAAGTTCGCGATCTCGGAGCAGATCGAGCTCGGATCGATCGTCGCGAGGTTCGACATGCATATCACCGAGAGCTTGTGCTGCGGGAAGCGCATCAGCTGCGCGCGGTAGCCGGCCCACGCGCCGCCGTGGCTGACGCGTTCGAGACCGCGGAAGGTGTCGACGACGAGTCCGCAGCAATACGGGAGCTCGGAGCCGTCGTTCAGCCGGCCGTGCTCGTGCAGGAAGCGCTGCAGCCGCTCGCCGCCGACCTGCCGGGTCGTGAAGTTGCGCTCCCACTTCGCGAGGTCCACCACGGTCGTCATCACCGCGCCATCGCCGGTCTGCTCGAAGTCGGACATGTCGATGCCGAAGCCGCCCTCGCCGCGCGGCGAGTAGCCGCTGGCGCGAGCGGGAACGACCAGCCTGTGGTCCTCGTGCACATGCGTGTCGCGCATGCCGAGCGGCGCGAAGATCTCGCGCTCGGCGAACTTCGCCATGCTCGTGCCGCTGGCGCGCTCGACGATCTGCGCGAGCAGGAAGTAGCCCGAGTTCGAATAGAGGTGGCGTTCGCCCGGCTGGAAGTTGAGCTGTTTCTGCCGCGCGATCATCGCGAGCGCCTGTGCGCGGGTCGTCCAGTCCTCGGACTTTCGGCCCGCGAGCAGGAACAGGTCGAGGTAGTCGCGCAGGCCGCTGGTGTGGTGCAGCAGGTGGCGCACCGTGATCGGCGCGCCGTAGTCGCGCAGCTCGGGGATCCAGCGGCGCACGTCGTCGTCGGCCGACAGCTTGCCCTGCTGCGCCAGCAGGCCGATGCAGGCGGCCGTGAACTGCTTCGACGTCGAGCCGAGATCGAACACCGTCGCGGCGCTGATCGGCACCGAGTGCTCGAGGTTGGCCATGCCGTAGCCGCGCGCGAAGACGAGGTCCCCGTCGCGCACGACGCCGACGACGCATCCCGGCGAGTCGGGCTTGTTCCACGCGGCGCACAGCTGGTCGACGCGCGCCTGCAGCGCGTCCGCGGGCGCCGCGACGGCCGCGGGCGCCCCGACGGCGGCGTGCGCCGCGGCGTCGGCGGGAACGGCGTGCTCCAGCGGGGCTGCGCAGGCGCCGAGCAAGGCCGCAACCGACGCAAGCACGCATGCCAACTTCATGGTGGGGAGTCCTCCGATCCGTTCGAGCAGAACGTCGCCAGTGTAGCGTAGGGTGCGCTGCACAACCGGCGCGAGCCCGCGACTCGCAACGCCGTGTCGATCTCCGCGAACGGATCCGCCGTCATCGCCGTCGCTCAGCCCTTGAGCCAGCGCTCGTATTGCGCCCAATCCGAGTCGATCACCTTGCGCTGCTCGTCCTCGGACGCGGTATCCACGCGACCCCATCTGCAGTACTTCGGATACTCGGCCGGGCTCAGCACGTCGCGGTAGTCGAGCTTGGCTTGCTCGACCCAGTAGCGCAGCTGCTTCAGGTTCTTGTTGGCGAGCTTGAGGACGGCGAGCCGCACGCGATCCGCCCCGCGATGGCTTTCGCCGCAATATTCGTGGAGCATGGCGAGCGCGTTGTCTTGCTGTGACGGCGGGAAATCGCGCCGGACGATGCGTTCGACGTCGGCGGCGGTGACGTCGGGCGTGGGCTGCGGGACGCGCTTCACAGCTCGGGTCGGACGCGTGGAAGAAC
This sequence comes from Planctomycetota bacterium, assembly GCA_035649575.1. Classification (GTDB taxonomy): domain Bacteria; phylum Planctomycetota; class UBA1135; order UBA1135; family UBA2386; genus DASVAL01. The sequence continues at coordinate 2,530 of DASRJH010000099.1, read as the reverse complement.
TTCAACTGCGGTTCGGACCTCCCGAACCCCACGGTCCCACGATCTCCACGCCACGAGACCCCGTCAAGAGCACGCCCTGGCCGCCCAGCAGCGGTTGCAGCGACGCTCCGCTTTGTCCACTCGAACCATCAGTTCCGTCGAAGTGCGCATGCGCGAGCGAGCTGCTGTTCTGCCGGGGAGAGATCAGCGCCGTTCGCACGCAGCGCGTCGAGCCGTTCGTTGGCCAGCGCGATCGCCGCGGCGTCGGAGCGCTCGATCGCAAGCTCGACGAGCAGCTGCAGACACTGGTCCGCGTCGCGCCACGACAGGCCGCGCGTCGACCGCGCCAACGCCAGGGCCCGTTCGAGGTGATCGCGGGCCGGTGCCGCGAGCCCGAGCCGCATCTGGACCCGGGCCAGCGCCAGCCGCAGCCGCGCCTCGGCTTCGGGTTCGCCGAGCTGCTGCACGTGCGCCTCGGCAGCGCGCAGCGGTTCGGCCAGCTGTTCGCGCGTACCGGTGGCGCCGATCTGCACGAGCAAGTCGGCCAGCAGGTTGGTCGACGTCACGGCGTTCGCATGCGCGCGCCACGCGATCGACTCGCTCGCACGCACGCGCGCGAGATCGCTCGCGGTGACGATCCAGCCGCCGAGCACGAGGCAACAAGCGCCCGTGATGGCCGAGGTCGCGATCGGGTGCCGCCGCACCGCGCCCAGCAGCGCGACGAGCGGCGGCTGCCGGCGCGCGCGCAGCGGACGGCGTTCGAGGTAGCGGCCGATGTCGTCGGCCAGGTGCTCGGCCGACGGGTAGCGTTCGCCCGGCTCCTTGCGCATGGCCACAGCCAGCAGCGTCGCGAGGTCGCGCGGCAGCGGCGCTGCGCCGAACTCGCGCGGCGAACGCGGCGCGTCCTGCAGCACGGCGAGCTCGAGCGCGGCGCGCTCGCTCGGCAGCGGCCGATACGGACTCTGGCCGAGCAGCAGGTGATAGAGCAGCACGCCGAGAGAGTAGATGTCGCTCGCGGTCGTCACGGGCTCGCCGCGGACCTGCTCCGGGCTCGCGAACGACGGCGTCATCGGCGCGCGCGACGCGAGCGCAGTCCAACCGGGATCACGATGCGGCTCGAGCAGCTTCGCGATGCCGAAGTCCAGCACACGCGGCTGCCCCACGCGGTCGACGAGGATGTTCGACGGCTTGAGATCGCGGTGCACGACCAGGTGCCGATGCGCGTGGTGCACGGCGTGGCACACCTGCACGAACAACAACAGCCGCGCGCGCGGTTCGAGTCCGCGCTCGCGGCACCACGCGTCGATCGGCAGACCCTCGATGTGCTCGGTGATCAGGTAGGGTCGGCCATCGGGGGTTTCGCCGGCGCCGAGCACCGCGATCAGGCCCAGGTGATGCAGGGAGCCCAGCACCTCGCGCTCGCGGCAAAAGCGCGCGGCGAGGTCGGGTGAAGCGAGACCGGCCTTCAGCACCTTGATCGCCGCGCGCGCGCCATCGGAGCGCACGCCGAGGAACACCGTCGCGGTGCCGCCTTCGCCGAGCACGGCCTCGAGCCGGTAACCATCGAGCTCCGTTTCGAGCAGGCTCTCGTCGGCCTCGCGGCGCAGGCAGTCGAGGTGCAGCTCGCCGGCGGGCCGATCGAGTGCCGTGCATGACGCGCCGTCGGCCGAGAGTAGCGCGCGCACTTCGGCCGCCGCGGGGGCGTCACTTCGCTCGAGCGATGCCAGTTGCGCTTGCTGTTCCGCGGCCGGCGCGTCGCAGAGCCGTTCGAACAGCGCTCTCGCGCGTTGCCAACCGATCTGTTCATCGATCATCGCGTTCGATCTCCCGCTGCAAGAACGCGCGCGCCGTGCGCCACTCGCGTTTGACCGTCGCCGCGGAGCAGCCGAGCACGCGCGCCGTCTCTTCGACTTCGAGGCCCACGAGGAAGCGCAGCTCCACGACGCGCAACAGCCGCGCGTCGATCGCAGAGAGCCGCTGCATCGCACCTTCGAGCCGCAGCACCGGATCGTCGCGCGTGGTGCCCACGTCGGCCGGCGGGCGCGCCATGACACCATTGCGCCGGTGCCGGCGCCGCGCGCTGTCGACGAGCACGTGGCGCATCACGGTCGCCGCGAGCCGCAGGAACTGATCGCGGTCGTCGGCCGCGAGGTTGGTGCCGTGCAAACGCACGAACGCCTCGTGCACGAGCGACGTGGGCGCCAGCGTGTGGCCGCGGCGTTCGCGCGCGAGCTGCTGCTGCGCCATCGCGCGCAGCTCGCGATAGAAGCGCTCGAACAGCTCGCGGCCGGCGGGTTCGCTGCCCGCGCGGCTCTGGCGCAACAGGCGCACGATCTCTTCGTCGGACGTGGTCGTCACCATCGGCGCGGGGAGGGTAGCAGAAAAACTGCGTGTTGGTGAGCCGCCGCGCGGACCTCGTTCGCTTGGCAGAACAGAGGCAAACCATGTCCCTGACCCGCCGACGCATCCTGTCCCTGGGCGCAGCCACCGCTGCCGCGACCGCCGTGTCGCTGCCCGCGAGCACGGCGGTGCTCGCTCGCGCGCCGACCTG